>JALYSB010000003.1:3127-51430 GCA_030855025.1 Pseudomonadota bacterium | reverse complement strand
ACCGGCGGGATCGACATGAGCCCGTCCATCACGCGCATCACGATCGCATCGAGCCAGCGCACGAAGCCGGTAGCCAGGCCGATGGCGAGGCCGGCGACCGTGCTGAAGATGGCGACCGCGATGCCGATCGCAAGCGAGACGCGCGCGCCGTACAGCACCCGGCTGTAGACGTCGCGGCCCATCATGTCCGAGCCGAACCAGAATTCGGCGCCGGGCTGCTTGAGGCGCTTCACCGGCGCCACGGCCTGGGGGTCCACCGTGGCGAGCCAGGGCGCGAAGATGGCGATGAGGATCATCAGCAGCAGCACCAGGCCGCCGGCGATTGCCGTGGGATGGCGCCGCAGCGCCTCGCGGAAATTGCGCCAGGTCGGCGACACCGGCTTCGGCACAACGAGCACGACGGCGGCCATGTCAGTAGCGGATGCGCGGGTCGAAGAGCATGTAGCTCAGGTCGACCGCCAGGTTGACCAGCACATAGGCGGCCGAGAAGAGCAGCACCACGCCCTGGATGATCGGGTAGTCGCGGCGCAGGATCGCGTCCACCGTGAGCCGCCCGATGCCGGGGAGGGCGAACACCGTCTCGGTGACGATGGCGCCGCCGATGAGGAGCGCCACGCCGATGCCGACCACGGTGGCGATCGGCACCGCCGCGTTCTTCAGCGCATGCCCCACCAGCACGCTGCCGGGCGCGAGGCCCTTCGCCTGGGCGGTGCGCACGTAGTCCTGCGCGAGCACGTCCAGCATGCTGGCGCGCGTGATGCGCGCGATGAGCGCGATGTACACGGTGCCCAGCGCCGCGCTGGGCAGCACGAGGTGGCGTGCCCACTCCCAGACCCCCTCGCTGATCGGCCGGTATCCCTGCACCGGCAGCCACTCGAGCTCGATCGAGAAGATGAGGATGAGGATGTAGGCCAGCACGAAAACCGGCACCGAGAACCCGGCCACCGAGAACGCCATCACCGCACGGTCGATCCAGGTGCCGGCGCGCGCCGCGGCCACCACGCCCAGGGGCACGGCGACCATCACGGAGATGACCAGCGTGCAGAACGTGAGCGACAGCGTGGGCTCGACGCGCTGGCCGATGAGGTGTGTCACCGGCAGGTTGGTGAAGATGGAGACGCCGAGATCGCCGTGCATCAACCGCCACAGCCACTGGCCGAAGCGCTCCAGGAACGGGTCGTCCAACCCCAGCTTCTCGCGGATCTTGCGGATGTCTTCGCTGGTGGCCGCGTCGCCGGCGAGGATCGCCGCGGGGTCGCCGGGCGTGAGGTAGAGCAGGAGGAAGACGACGAACGCGACCACCGCCATGACGACGATGGTCGCGAAGAGTCGCCGGACTACGTAAGCGAACACTGACCCGTGCTTGATGGCGTTGAGCGGCGACTCGTCGTCCGCTCCAATACGCCATTCCCGATAGGGTTCGTGCTATCTCTCCTTACTTCTTCTCCACGTTCCACAGGAGGTTGATGGGCGCGATGATCAGCCCGGTGATGTTCGAGCGATAGGCGGTCGGCAGGATGAACTGCCCGGTCGGGATGAACGGCACGAACTCGAATGCGCGCCGCTGCACCGCGTCGGCCGCGGCCTTGGACTCCGCCGGCGTCTTCGCCTGGAACCAGGCCTCGCGCAGCTCTTCCATCTTTGCATCCGTGGGCCAGCCGAACCACGCCTTCTCGCCCGTACCCCGGATCGGGAAGTTGACCGCGGGATTGACCATGTCCGGCCCGACGAGCCAGGTGTGGAAGATGTTCCAGCCGCCCTTGTCCGACGGCTCCTTCACCGCGCGGCGCGTGATGAGCGTACCCCAGTCGCCGGCCTGGATCTCGGCATTGATGCCGATCTTCTTCAGGTTCTCCAGCGTGATGAGCGACTGCGAATGCACGATGGGCTGGTCGGTAGCGTCGATGATTACCACCTTCTCGCCCTTGTAGCCCGACTCCTTCACCAGCTGCGCCGCCTTTTGCAGGTCGCGCTTGCCCTTCAGCGGCTCGGCCCCGACCTCGGAGGAGAGCGGCGTGCCGCAGGTGAAATACGAATAGCAGGGCTTGCCGTTCTTGGGATTGCCGGCGATGCCGATCACGTAGTCCTGCTGGTCGACCGCGTACAGCACGGCGCGGCGCAGCTTCTCGTTGTTGAACGGCGGGTGCAGGAAGTTGAAGCGCATCATGCCCATCGAACCGAGCGGATCGATGTTCTTCACGGTGATCTGCTTGTTCTTCGAGAGCAGCGGAATCAGGTCGGGGGGCATCTGCTCCCAGATGTCGGCCTCGCCCGCATTCATCGCGGCGGCCGCCGTGGCGGAATCGGGGATGTAGATCCATTCGACGCGGTCCACCTTCACGACCTTGCCGCCCGAGGCCCACGAGGGCGCCTCCTTGCGCGGCACGTAGTCGGTGTTCTTCACGTAGACCACCTTGTTGCCCGGCACCCACTCGGCCTTCACCATCTTGAATGGCCCCGAGCCCGTGGGATCGTCGATGTTCTTGAACGCGTCGGTCTTGGCGATGCGCTCCGGCATGATGAAGGGCACGTTCGAGGAGGGCTTGGCGAGCGCCTCGAGCGTGAGCGGGAACGGCGCTTTCAGCTTGAGGCGGAAAGTCTTGTCGTCGAGCGCGCTCCACGACTCGGTGGCCTCGGCGAGCTTCTGGCCGAGCGCGTCGCGCTTGGCCCAGCGCTCGATGGACGCGATGCAATCGGCCGAGCGCACCGCCGCGCCGTCATGGAACTTGAGCCCGGGGCGCAGCGTGAACGTGTAGGTCAGTCCGTCCTTCGAGACCTCGTGCTTGTCCACCATCTGCGGCGTCACGTTGAACTTCTCGTCCATCGCGAACAGGGTGTCGTACACCATGTAGCCATGGTTGCGCGTGATGTACGCGGTGGTGGCGATCGGATCGAGGATCCGCAGGTCGGCCTGCGGGATGAACCTCAGCACCTTCTGCTGCGCGGCCGCCGTGCTCCAGGCCCACGGCCCGGCGGCAGCGGCGATCAGCGCGACTGCGGCAAACCAACGCGAATGGCGTGTCATCGAAAGGCCCCCTTTTTCAGTATATGGATGAAGCGGCAACCGGAAGCTGATCCTAGCACTCGCCCGAAATATCGTGCGGTGCAGCCTCTTCGGCTTCGAGTCGGGGGCCGCGCTCGCGCGCGACCGGTGTCGGCGGATCCCGCGACGGTCCAATGGAACACAAGCAATCCGTCGCCTGGGCCACGGCAAGGCGCCTACGGCTTTTTCGGCGTCTTGTATGCGACTTCCTTCTGGAACGGTTTCCAGACGGTTTCGTAGCCCACATACCCCTTTTCGTTAGGCGCCTTCTGACGCGTCGTATAAAAACGCGTGTGCCCGTCAGGAACCTTGGTGATGGGTTTTTGTTCGCTCATCAGTCCTCCTTTTTCCGTGAAATCAAACCGGTCGCATGAGCGACGGGTCGATATTGGGCGCCGCGCAGATCGCTCCGCCGGCGTTCATCTCTTCGTCGGTTGCGTCGCGCACCGTCAGGATATCGAGCCTGAAGACGACCTCCCTGCCGCAAAGCGGATTGTTGCCGTCGACCGTCAGTGTCTCGTCGTCCATGCGCGTCACGATGAAGCTGCGGTTCCGGCCTTTGTCGTTTTCCATGAGGATGGAGGTGCCGATTCTCCGATACTCCTCGGGGACGTTCTCGATGTGATCGGAAAAAACCAGCGACTCGTCTCTCGGCCCGAAGATGCGATTGCCGTCGATCGGCACTTCGATGACATCGCCGGCGGACTTGCTCTCGAGCTCCTTATGGACGGAAGGGGCCAGAATTTCATTGTGTCCGTGAACGTAGCCCAATGGGAATTCGACGCAGGTGAGGACATGCCCCGATTTCCTGTCGATCACCTGGTAGGTGAGCTCGACAAACTTGCCGTCGTGGATGGTTTCACTCATGTCGAATCGGATGCCCACTCGCTCAGAAGATGGACGCCGCGAAAATCCTGACCTCGCCATCTTCGTGGCCGAGGACAAGCCTGCCAAGCCATTCGCCCGGCTTCTTGGTGCTGCGTTGCCGATAGAGAACCGTCACATGTTCTCCCCGGCGGATGATGCCAAGATAGTCGGCATCCCCGGCGAGGCTCCTGGCCAGTTCGCTGTTTGCGAACTGGTGATTCACCACGACTTGATCCATGGCAAGCGCCAGGGACCTGGCAAACTTCTTGACGAACTCTCCGTACTTGCCTTCGTTGGAGTGCTTGAGGAGATCGCGCCAAAGGGGATCGGCGATGGCGCGTATCTCCTCATCGGTCCTTTCAATGATGTTCAACGCGAGCTTGCGCCTCTGGCGGGTCGGCGTCCGCAACCAGGTGATAGCAGGGCGCTTTCTCCATGGTGTATTCGCCGGTTTGCGGATCGCGACGCGAAACGGTCAGCACGTGCCAGTTCTCGTCGTCCAGCTTCATGACATCGCCGCGGTAGTAGTAGCCCGGCCAGCGCGTCTCCTTGCGGAACAGCGTGTGTTGCGTGACGCACTCTGCAGCCCGGTGACGGTGCATCAGCTCCCATGCACGCAGCAACTCGTGAAGGTCCTTCGCGGCCAGGCTCTGGAGATCCTCCTCCATGAGCTTCAGTTTCTTGAGGCAGATATTCAGGAGCTTCTCGTTGGTCATGTAGCCGACGGTATAGCCGCCGCAATACTCGTCCATGAGCTTCTGCAAACGGTCCAGACCCTGCTGGGGATTGATGTAATGCGGGTTGACGGTGCCCCCCACGACCGCATTGCGGTAGATCCTGTAATGCTCCAGAGGCTTGTAGATCTCTTTCCTGCGGCGCTCGATCTGCTCATCGGATACGACGATGCCCTCGCCCTTCCCGTCGTCGATGTACTTGCAGGCGGCCTTCGCGGCGAGACGGCCTTCGGTGAACGAGCCGGATGAGAAGGCGTGCGGCGTGCCGCCGACCGCATCACCGGCGCCAAAGAGGCCCTCGATCGTCGTCATGCGGTTGTAGCCCCAGAAATACTCGGGCGGGGAAACGTCCTCGGGACCCGAGCACCAGGCGCCCGAGCACGTCGCATGCGAGCCCATGACGTACGGCTCCGACGTGGTCAACTCGGGATTCTCGTTCTTGGGATCCACGTCGGTGGCGGCCCACAGGACCGCCTGGCCCACCGTCATGCCGAGGAAGTTTTCCCAGCCGACCTCTTCCAGGTGAGGATCCTGGAAGGCCTGCATGGTCACCATGTGGATGGGGCCGCGGCCGGCATTCACCTCGCTGATAATGCAATGGTTGCGCAGGCAGGTCGGGATGGGTCGATGGGTCAGGTGCGAAGCTTCCGGATCGAGATACTCCTTGCCGACCATTTTCTGCAACGCGGGGAACCACTTGGATTCGTATTCTTCGCCCAGAGCGTTTTGCGTGTAGGTCTTGAGGTGCAGGAAGTAGGCCCCGACGGGGCCATAGCCGTCCTTGAAACGCGCCAGCACGATGCGATTCTCCATCTGCGTCATCTTGGCGCCGGCGTCGATCATGAGCCCGTAGGCGGACGCGGACGACCAGGGCGCATACCAGGTGCGGCCGGCACCTTCGCCGGTTGAACGCGGCTTGAAGATGTTGGAGGCGCCGCCCGCGCCGCAGATCACGGTCTTCGACTTGAAGACGTGGTAGTTGCCCGTGCGGACGTTGAAGCCGACGGCACCGGCAATCCGGTTCGGATTGCTTTCATCCATCAGCAGGTGGGTCACGCAGACGCGGTTGAAGACCTTGTCCGCCGATTTCTTGGCGGCCTCGGCCACGATGGGCTTGTAGGACTCGCCGTGAATCATGATCTGCCATCGCCCCTCACGCATATAGCGCCCGGTCTTCGGGTTCTTCATGATGGGCAGGCCCCACTCCTCGAACTGGTGCACGGTGGAGTCGACGTGACGGGCCATGTCGAACAGCAGGTCTTCCCGCACCAGCCCCATCAGGTCGATGCGGGCGTAGCGGACATGGTCCTCGGGATTGTTTTCGCCCCAGCGGGTACCCATATAGCAGTTGATGGCGTACAGACCCTGGGCGACGGCACCGGAGCGATCGATATTGGCCTTCTCGGCAATGACGATCTTCTTGCTCTGACCCCAGAATCTGGCTTCCCATGCGGCACCCGTGCCGCCAAGACCTGCACCGGCGACCAGAATGTCGATGCCGTCTTCGATGATCGTTTTGTAGGCCATCAGTAGTACACGCCCTGCGTCAGCTTGAGGCCGGCGTCCTTGAGCGTACGCAAGCCGCCCTCGTCCATGCGGATCCATTTCGGCTCGTTGTACAACAGCTGGCTGTCGCGTGCTTCCTTGCTGGGCGCGGCAACATCCGCGAGCTTGGGGATCGCCGTCCCCCAGGGCTTCGTGGTGATGGGCGACAGGAAGTTCTTTTCGGTGCCGTCCCGGAAGATGATCTTCCAGGCGATCGTGCCTTTCTTTTCGTCGCGGTCGACACGAACGCTGTGACCGAGCGGGGCAAAATCGGCATATCCGCGCACATCGATCGCATTCTGGGGGCAGGCCTTCACGCAGGAGTAGCACTCCCAGCACATGTTCGGTTCGATGTTGTAGGCGCGGCGATAGATCGGGTCGATGTGCATGATGTCCGAGGGACAGATGTCAACGCAGTGTCCGCATCCGTCGCACTTCGTCATGTAGACGAAGGTAGGCATAAGTTGGCTCCTTGAGCTTCTGTTCTGTTGGACTGGGTCGGTTTTCTAGTAGTGGCGGGGCGCCTCGCGCTTGATGCCGAGTCCCATGTCCCTTGGAGCGTCTCGCAACAGTTCCATGGAGTGTCGTTTTTGTTGTTCGGGATCGTCACGGCTCTGCGTGGGCAGATTCTCGGCCGTACCATCGGCCCTCGATACCCGTTTCTCGAAGGCTGCCGCCGGCTTGAAGAACATGTGGGCGAACTTCGACCAGGTCACGCCGCCGAAGAGCACCGTGGTGGCGAGCAGGTAGAGCAGGAAGAGCCAGCCCGTGCCACCCCCGCGCCAGGCCCAGATGAGGCCGACGGTCACGCTCGCGAGCAGCGACAGGATGAAGAGGTCGGCGCGCATGACGCGGAAGGGCGAATTGCCCTCGGCGGCCACGTCGGCGCGGATGAAGAACCAGAACCAGTAGCCGCCCACGGCGACCGCAAGCGCGCCGATCCACCAGAGCATGGGCACGATGGGGGCGGGCGTGCCGGGGTAGACGAAGACCATGATGGCCGTGGTGCCCACGTAAAGCAGGAAGCCGTACATCGTGAGCAGGTGCGCGAGCCGCCGGCGCGGGTTGCAGAACTCGCCCGAAGCGAGGACATCGACCACGGCGGTCTGCACCGCGATCGACACGAGCTCGCCGCCCCCGACCGGGCGCGCGCCCTTCGTCGCGCGGGACTTCTTCATGTTGGCGAAGAAATACTTGGCGCTGCCTTTGTGCGCGATATCGACCAGCACGCCGACGATCACCGCGGCGGCCATCAGGCAGAGGTACCACTCCATGAAACCGGCGGGCAGGGATTGCATCGCCGGCGCGAACGGGTTGGTGCTGAACATATTCCCTCCTCCTCGTTGCGGACGATTCTACGATCGGCGGCCGCTTCCACTGGCCACAATCTTTGCTATGCGGCCATAGAGAGCCCGTATATGGCGCTACAGGGTCTTGATCTCGAAGGACATCGAGGCCAGGTCGGCGAGGATCCAGGTGGCCGGCGCCGCCAGCGCCGCCACCGTCCCGGGGTTCACGAGCCAGGTTGAGACACCCTTCACGTTGGGCACCTGGCGGGCCTCCGCCTGGTGGGAATGGCCGCAGCACACCAGCTCCCAGTTGCCGGTGCAGGCCATCGCGTAGCCGTGGTGGTCGTAGTGGACGACGACGATCCGGCGGCCGGCGAGATCGAGCGTGGCCTCGGATCCGTAGTACTGCAGCTGGCCCCCGCTCTTGCGAGACTGGAACTGCATCGCCTGAGGATCGCCGAGATTGTTGCCGTGGATGGCGTGGATCGGGAGTCCCTCCGCGAGTGCGGGCTTGATGGTCTGGGCGCCGATCAGGTCGCCGCAATGGATCACCGCCTCGGCCCCGAGCGCCTTCGCCTCACGCACCGCCTGCGCCAGGGGGTCGGCGCGATCGTGGCTATCGGAGACGATGCAAATCTTCACGCAAGCATTATGGGGCGCCGCCGCCAGGGCGCTCAATCGAAGCGTTTTATCGGCACATCAGCAATATCGGGCTTGTCACCCCCACGCGGGCCGGGGTCCAATGCCTCCATGCCACTCGTATCCCCCCACGGCGGCCGCGGCCTTTGGCCGCTGCAACTGCAAGGCGAGGAGGCCGCCGCGCAGCTACGCCGGGCGGCCTCGCTGCCGAAGCTGCGGGTGAGCTCGCGCGAGAAGGGCGACATCGTCATGCTCGGCATGGGCGGCTTCACGCCGCTCGAGGGCTTCATGGGCCGCGCCGACTGGCAGGGCGTGTGCGACGAGATGCGCACCGCCGACGGCACGTTCTGGCCGATTCCGATCACGCTTTCGACCGATGCCGCCACCGCGGACACCCTCGGCAGGGGGTCTGAAATCGCGCTCGTCGATCCGGACGACGGCTCGGTGCTCGCGGTGATGACCGTGACCGAGAAGTACGGCATCGACAAGCGCCACGAGTGCATGTCGGTGTTCCGTACAGACGACGCGAAGCACCCCGGCGTGCAGATGGTGATGCAGCAGGGCGAGGTGAACCTCGCCGGGCCGGTGACGGTGCTCTCCGACGGCGGCTTCAAGGCGAAATACGGGGCGCTCTTCATGACGCCCGCCGAGACGCGCGCCGAGTTCGAGCGCCGCGGCTGGTCGCGCGTGGCCGCTTTCCAGACGCGCAACCCGATGCATCGCTCGCACGAGTACCTGGCGAAGGTCGCGATGGAGACCTGCGACGGCGTGCTGGTGCATTCACTGCTAGGGCACCTCAAGCCGGGCGACATTCCCGCCGAGGTGCGCACGCGCGCCATCGGCGTGCTGATCGAGAGGTATTTTGTTCCCGGCACCGTCGTGCAAGCGGGTTATCCCCTCGACATGCGCTACGCCGGGCCGCGCGAGGCGCTGCTGCACGCGGTGTTCCGCCAGAACTACGGCTGCGCCTACCAGATCGTCGGCCGCGACCATGCCGGCGTGGGCAGCTATTACGGGCCGTTCGATGCGCACCGGATCTTCGACGAGATCCCTCCGGGCGCGCTCGAGACCGAGGCGATGTGCATGGACGTGACGTTCTGGTGCTACCGCTGCGGCGGCATGGCGTCGGGACGCACGTGCCCGCACGCGGATGCGGACCGGCTGCAGGTCTCGGGCACGCAGCTGCGGAAGTGGCTCGCCGAGGGGAGCGCCGTGCCGGTGGAGTTCAGCCGGCCCGAGGTCCTGGAGGTCCTGCGCGAGAATTATTCGGGGCGAGAGGAGAAGTCATGAGGGCTTTCCAATCGACCCGGTGCTTTCCTAGTCGGCCTTGATGTTCAGCCTGCGGATGATCTGCGCCCATTTCGCGAGATCCGCATTGACGATACGGACGAACTCCTCGCGGCCGAGCGCCTGGACCTCGAGCCCCTGGCTTGCCAGCTTGCGGTTGATTTCGGGGTCCTCGAGGACCTTGTTGATCGCCGCGTGGATCCTCGTCACGACCGCGGGAGGTGTGCCGCTGGGGGCGAACACGCCGTACCAGGGCGAGTAATCGAATCCTTCCACGCCGGATTCCGCGAGCGTCGGCAGGTTCGCCAGCGCGGGCGAGCGTCGCTTGCCGGAAGTGGCCAGCGGGCGCAGGCTGCCCGCCGCGATGTAGGGCATGACCGCGGGAATCGTGAGGAGCATCGTCTGGATCTGCCCCGCCAGCAGGTCGGCGATGGCCGGACCCGAGCCTTTGTAGGGAACGTGGACCATGTCGACCTGCGTGATCGAGCGCAGGAGCTCCATCGGCAAGTGCCCCGCGCTGCCGACCCCACCAGAGCCGAAATTGATCGAGCCGGGCTTGGCGCGCGCCGCCGCCAGGAACTCCTGCACCGAGCGGATCGGAAGGTTGTTGTTCACGACGAGGACATTCGGTGTGGCGCCGATGTAGGCGACCGGCACCAGGTCCTTCTGCGTGTCGTAGGGCAGCTTGTCGTGCAGGGCCGCGTTGAACACGAGCCCCATATGGTGGAAGAGCAGGGTGTGGCCGTCGGGTGTGGCGCGCGCCGCCGCGGTGGTGGCGATGGTGCCTCCGGCGCCCCCGCGGTTATCGACGATGAAGGTCTGCCCTAGATCCGCGCCCAGGCGCTGCCCCAGCAGGCGCGCGACGATGTCGACCGTGCCTCCCGCGGCGAAAGGCACCAGCACCGTGACTTGCTTCGTCGGCCAGTCCTGTCCGTGCAGCGGAAGGGAAAGTGCTGCGAAGACCGCTGCAACGACGAGCCTGCCGAGCGAATTCATCATGGAGTCATCCTTCATCGAATCGATACCTGAGCACCTTCTCGTCGTCCAGCTCGACGCCCAGCCCCGGCCCCGCGGGTAGCGCGATCTCACCCGCGCCCAGGTCGAGCTTTCGGGTCACGATGTCGTCGGCGGTCTTCAGCGGACCCACGCATTCCAGCCCTTCGAGCACCGCGGAGCTGGTGGCGGCGAGCATGATCTCGGCGACGGTATTCACGCCCAGGCCGAAGCCGTGGCCGATCACCACACCGAGCCCTGCGGCCGACGCCGTCTCGAGCATGCGCCGGCACTTGAGGAAGCCGCCCTGCTTCATCACCTTGAGCTTCACGATATCGGCGCAGTCGGCGCGGATCACGCGGATGAGGCTCGCGTGATCGGTGATCGACTCGTCGGCCATGACCGGAATGCCGATCGCCTGGCGCACCCTCGCCATGCCGGCCAGGTCGTGATCGGCGACCGGCTGCTCGAGGAGCTGCAGCGCGAGCGGCTCCAGCAGCTTGCCCAGCGCGATGCCATCCTCGACGCTGTATCCGGCGTTCGCATCCGCGCGCAGTTTCATCTCCGGCCCCACCGCCTCGCGCACCGCCTTCAGCCGGTCTCGATCGGCGTGGATGCCGCCTCCGACCTTGATCTTGGCCGAGCGAAAGCCACGGTCGTACCACTTGCGCGCCTCCGTTGCTGCTTCATCCGGCGGGACTATTCCGATCCACGCGTTGAACCGGACTCGCTCGCGGAGCGCGCCGCCAAGATACTGGTGCACGGAGATGCCCAGGCGCCTTGCGGTGAGGTCGACGCACGCCATCTCGATCGCGGCCTTGGCGTCGAGGAAGCCGGCAAGTGCGGCGTCCATCGCCTCGACCACGCGATGGGGGTTGGCGGCGTCCATTCCCCGCACCAGGCCGGACAGCTTGTTCCGCAGCGTATCGAGCGACTCCTCGATGGTCTCGGCGGAATAGCCCGGCGAGGGATCGATGTTGCCGAGGCCCACGGCGCCGTCGGCGGTGGTGAGGCGGACGAGCGCGCTCTTCTGCGATTTCTTGGTGAGGTAGGCGTTGCGAAAGCCCGGGCCGACGAGTGGCACGGCGACGCCGAAGATCTCGACGCGCTCGATGGCGAGCGTCTTCTCCGGCGGCGCCTCGGCCGCGCGCAACGCTTCAAGCGGCATGGGCGACGATCGCCGGACCCTTGATCTGGGTGCGGTGCATGATCCGCCGGCTGGCGGGGTCGAACGAGTCGCGCCGGTGCAGCGTGCAGCGGTTGTCCCAGATGACGAGGTCGCTTTCCTGCCACACCTGCCGGAATGTGAATTCCGCGCGGGTCGCGTGCGCCCACAGCCGGTCGAGCAGCGCTTCGCTCTCCTCGAGCGCGAGCCCCACGATGTAGCTGTTGCGGCGGCGGCCCAGGAAGAGCGCCGGGCGGCCGGTATCGGGGTGCGCGATCACCAGCGGATGCCGGGCGCCGGGGGCCTGGCGAGGGTCGGTTATGGGCAGCATCCCCTTGCGCATGATGCCGGCGCTGTTATAGGTCGAATCGTGCACGGCCTTGCGCCCGGAGATCGCCGCCTTCAGGTCGGGGGCAAGCGTCTCGTAGGCAAGATACATGTTCGACCAGAAGGTGTCGCCACCGCTCGCCGGCAGCTCGAGCGCGTGCAGGAGTGCCGCGCGGGGCGGCGCCTCCACGTACGTCATGTCGCAGTGCCAGATCGCCTCGCCGTCGCCGAGGTTGCCGATGGGCTTGCCTTCCAGCTTCACGTTCGAGATCACGTTGATCTCGGGGAATTCGGCGAGGAAGGGGGCGCCATAGGGATTCGGGCCCGGGGGGTCGAGCTCGCCGAAGTGCCGGCTGAAGGCGAGCAGCTCCGGATCCGTAAGGGCCTGGCCGCGGAAGCGCACCACGAGGTGCTTGTGCCAGGCGTCCTTGATCTCGGCGAAGGTCGCGGCATCCACCGCTCGCAGGTCGACGCCCGCCACATCCGCACCCAGAGCGGGGGCGAGCGGCGTCACAGTGATTCGGGACATCTTTTCTCCAGGCCGCGAATGGTTGAAGTCGAGCGTAGCAGGCACCGGAAAGGCCGTAAATCTCCGGGGGTGAAAAATACGAGAATCAATCCGGCTCATGTCACCTGTTCCCGCCGGTCGCAACGCGCTTGCGCCCCATCCGGACCGCACGGCGGGTTGTGCGTGAGGGATCTGCGGCGCGATGAAGATTACCCCGAGCGGATCGTCGAGCCCACGGATGTGGCCTAGGCGCAGCCCCAACCCCGCAGCGCCGCGTTGAGGGCTGCGAGGCCCGCGACCGCGGTGGCCGCGTAGATCGCGGCGTAGAGGAGCGTGCGCCGGCTCACCAGCCGCTGCACCGGCACGCCGAAGGTGCTCGCCGCCATCGCCATCGGGATGGTGAAAATGGAGACGGTCGCGTTGAGCCCCCATGCGAACACCGCCGCGGCGACCGCGACCGCGCTGCAGATGCCGAAATTGCCGAGGCAGATCACCGGCACCAGCACGCTCGAGGAGATCATCGGGTGCAGCCCCACCTGCCCCAGCAGCACGATGACCGCGACCAGCGCCGCGACCACCGCCGGCCCAGAGATCAATTCGGGGGTCACGCTCGCGCCCAGCTGCTGCACCGAGGGGAGGGATGCCACGACGGCGCCCAGGAGCGTGCCGCCTAGCACGATCAGCAGCTCGTTCGCCACATGCGCTAGACCGGCGAAGGTGCGCCGCGCGACGAGCGCGGTCGCGCCCGGGCCGCGCCCCAGTGTGTGTGCCATGCACAGGGCCGGGATCACCACCGCCACCGAGTGCAGCCCGCTCCAGCCGAAGGCGAGTGTCGCCCCGATGACCGTGCCGACCACGATCGCCGTGGGCAGCGCGAGCGGGCGCAGACGGGCGAGGCTCTCGCGCAGCGCCGCTAGGCCGACCGAGGGCGTGAACATCGCCTGCGAGATGCCGAGCCCAAGGAGCGCGCAGCCGCCGCCGATTGCGACAAGCTGCCACAGCGGCACGCCCGGGACGAGCTGGCTGCTGAAGGCGACCGAGAGGTAGAACGGCGACCACATCGCCGCGATCGCCACGCCGCGCGCCGAAGTCGCCGCAAGTGCGGTCCGCCGCGCATCCCCGGCCCCCGCGGAGACGACGGGTGCGAGCACCGCGGAGGCGCCTACGTTGATCACCGAGCCCAGGCCATGGGAGCCATGCAGCGTGAGGAGCTCCGTGGTCGCGGGGTCGAGTCCGTCGAGGCGCGCGCGCAGCCCGTCCAGGCGCGGGCTCGCTTCGACCGTCGCGCGCAGCAGGATCACCGCCGGGAAGAAGGCGCCGAAGACCAGCGCGCGCGCGAGGCCCCCGAGCAGGGGATCGGCCGAGCCGTGGCTCCAGGCGGAAGCCGCGCAGCCGAGCAGGATCGCGAGGAAGAGCGCGCGGATATGGACGCTCGCCCTGAAACACGCGTACAGCGCGAATGTGCCGAGGCATGCCGCGCCGGCGGTGCCCAGCGCGCTTGCCTCGTGCACCATGCGCGCCAGTTCGAGCGCCCAGACGGCGCACAGGAGCGATGCCGCGAAGGGCGCCAGGCGCGTCAGAAGCTCTCGGTGCCCCACTTGTGGGTGGTGTAGTACTGCACCAGCCGGAAGACGCTCTCGGTCAACAGGCCGACGATGATCACGAGAAGGATCCCCGCGAAGCCGTCGGCGATGTTCATGAAGAGGCGGCTGTTGTTGATGTACCAGCCGATGCCGCCGCCAGTGCCGGTGGCGCCGAAGACCAGCTCTGCGGCGACCACGGTGCGCCAGCCAAAGCCCCAGCCCACTCGCAGCCCCGAAATCATCATGGGCAACGCCGCGGGCAGCAGGATCTCCCACATCATCGCCAGGCGCCCGAGCTCGTAGTTGCGCCCGAGGCGCAGCAGTGTGGGCGAGATGGTGGCGAAGCCCACGGTGAGCGACGAGGCGATCGGCCAGATCATCGCCATCACCACCACGAACACCAGCGACTCGCGCGAGAAGCCGAACCACAGGATCGCCATCGGCAGCAGCGCGATCGACGGCAGCGGCTGGAAGATGCCGGTGAGAACGCTCAGCACCTGGCGCATCCAGGCGTTGCTGACCGCGAGGCCGGTCAACAAAACGGCGAGCACGACGCTCATCGCGAACGACTGCAGGATCACCGAGAGCGTCTCCCAGACGTAGGCCCAGAGCTCGCCGCTGCCGCCGATGCCCAGGCCCTGCACCAGGCGGGCGGCCACGTCGGTGAACGGCGGGAAGAGGAGCTTGTTGACGTTGAGCAGGCGTACCGTGGCTTCCCACGCCACGCACAGCAGGACGAGGACGATCGCCTTCTTCAGTGCCTCGGCGCCGAGCAGGCGCCGCAGGAACCCGGGACGCCGCGCCATGCCGGGAGCCGGTTCGGTCGATGGCATCAGTGGTCCTTCAGCTGCTCGCGCAGCTCCTCGACCAGCGCCAACGCGGCGCCGTCGTGCGGCGGGCTGCCGACGCTGGGGTTGTCGATCAGCGCCCGCAGCCGGCCGGGGCCGCGGCTCATCACCATCACGCGGTGGCCGAGGTGCACCGCCTCGTTCACATCGTGGGTCACGAAGGCGATGGTGACGCGCTCGCTCTCGGCCGCCCAGACGCGGTTCAGCTCGAACTGCATGCGCTCGCGGTTGATCGCGTCGAGCGCGCCGAAAGGCTCGTCCATCAGCAGGATCTCGGGCTGCACCGCAAAGGCCCGCGCGATCGCGCAGCGCTGCTTCTGCCCTCCGGAGAGCGTGTTGGGGTACTGCTGCGCCTGGGGGCCCAGGCCGACCAGCTCCACGTACTGCATCGCGCGGTCGCGGCGCTCCGCCGCGGGCTTCTGCGGCCAGCGCTTGCCCACCGCCCACTCGACGTTCGCCGCGACGGTGCGCCACGGCAGCAGCTGGCCGAAGTCCTGGAAGACCAGCAGGCGGTTCATCGACGGGCCCTTCACCGTCTCGCCATGCACGCGGATCTCGCCGGCGGAGACCGGGATGAACCCGCCGATGGCGGTGAGCAACGTCGACTTGCCGCATCCCGAGGGGCCGAGCAGCACGAACTTCTCGCCGCGGCGGATCGAAACCGATACGTCGGACACGGCGAGCACGCTCGCCCGGCCCCGCGCCCCGGGAAACTCGATCGAGACGCGGTCCATCACCACCAGGTCTTCTACCACTTCGCTCCGGCTTCCGACGGGTAGGCGTAGAAATCCTCCGGGCCCTTCGGCACGCGGCTGATCGAGCCGAAGGCCTTCATCGCCGCAGCCTGCGTCTTGAGGTCGGCGTTCTGGGTGTAGCTCTCGAAGGTCGAGGACTTGAGGTAGGTGAGGAATTCCGCGGCGGTCACCTTCCCGGCGGTGGACTTGCTCATCATTTCCGCCGCCTTGTCGGGGTTCGCCTTCATCCACTCGACCACTTTCTTCAGCGCCTGCGAGTAGGCACGGGTGAGGTCGGGATGCTCATTCACGGTCTTGGTGAGCGCGCAGGCGCCCACGCCGTAGAGCGCTCCCCAGGTATCGCGCACCGTGGCGATCTTCTTCATCCCCGCCTCCTCGAGGCGGAGCGCAAAGTCCGAGGTGGCGAAGTGGCCGTCCAACTGGCCGGCGATCAGCGCCTGCATGGCGTCGGGGTGCGGCAGGTTGGCCCAGTTGCGGTCGAGCGCCTTCACGTCCTTGCCGGCCTTGCGCAGGATCTCCTGCACGGTGAAGTACTGCGCGGTGTTCGGGCCGGGGGAGAGCTTCTTCGAGGTGCCGACGAAATCGAGCACGCTGTTGGGGCCGTCCTTGCGCACCATCAGGTACCCATCGAAGCCCGACGTGGTCTGCACCCACTTCCAGTCGACGCCCTTGTCCCACGACTGCAGGAAGGGCCCGGGCGTGCAGGAGCCGAAGTGCAGGCGTCCGGCGAGCATGGCGTCGCGCTGCTGCGCGGTGGTGAAGATGTTCTGCCACTCGATCTTGGCGTTGGGAAGCATCTTCTCGACGATGCCGAGCTGGCGCGCCACTGGCATCGCGCCGTAGATGAGGCCGAAGCCGTGGGCGAACTGGTAGGTGCCGGTCACCTGCGGCAGGGTGTCAACGGTGATGCCCTCCACGGTGACGGTGGCGGCGGCGGCGGGCAACGCGAGGCCGGTGGCGATGCCGAGGGCGGCGAGGATCGTACGAAAGGTCTGTTGCATGGCTCCTCCGGGAGTGTGGCTTGTTATCGTTGGGCGATTTCGAGCTTGCGCAGGGCCTGGAAGAGGCGCGCCGCTCCGTCGTCTTGTGACAGGGAATCGATCTGCGCCGAGAGAGCGGCGGCGGCCTGCGCACCGAGCCCGGGCGTGGCGCACGCGAGGAACTTGGCCCCGATGTCTGCCGCGCTCATCGGATTTCCCGGCGTGCCGAGGTTGTGGGCGATGTATTCCACGTGCTTCTCGCCGGAGCGCAGGGTGACGGTGACGCGTGCCGGGAACGAGGCGGGGAATTCCGGCAGCGCCTCGACCTTGAAGGTGACGCGCGACGCGAGGGCGAGCGCGGCCGGATCGGCGAGCTTTCCGGGAGAAAAACTCCACACGTCGAGTCCGCCGTCGAGGAGCGCGCGCGCCATCGTCCACGGGCCGCTGAAGCGCGCCTCGTAGGCGGTGCGCGGCACGGCCTTGGCCGCCGCCGGCTCGAAGATGAGGCCCACGTACCAGTTGGGCACATCGCAATGGATGTTCACGATCTCGTCGGCGCGTTCGGCGCCGATCTTTCCCGCGGCGCGCAGCGCGAGGATCGCCTGCACCCCCGCATGGGCGCAGAGGCACGCGGGATAGGGCTTGGGCGCCATCAGCTCGACTTCCCACGGCGCGCCGTCCGCGACCTCCCACTTGCCGGTGATGTCGACGCGCGCGAACGACTTGAATACGCCGAACTTGTATTCGAACACCGCGCTCGGGCCGCGGAAGCCGGCCTTGGCGAGGCGCGCGGCGCGGATGCCCGACATCGCCGACCAGCCCGGGTGCATCTGCTTCACGTCGCTGCCGTCGGAGAGATAGGCCATCAGGCCCGAAGCCATGCTGCCGGCGGTGCCGAGTGCGTTCACCGCTTCCTCGGGCGTGAGCTTGAGCAGGCGCGCCGCGGCGATGGTCGCGGCGAAGACTCCGAGCACCGAGGTCGCCTGGAAGCCGTTGTCCTGAAAGGGGCCCGGCGCGAGGCGGCCGAGGCGCGCGGCGATCTGGTAGCTGACCACGAGGGCGGCGAGGATCTCGCGTCCCGGCGCCTTGAGCGCTTCGCCGAGCGCGAGGGCGGCGGGCACGATGACCGCGCTCGAATGCATGATCGCCGCGGCGTGCGTGTCGTCGAAGTCGAGCGCGTGCGCGAGCATGCCGTTGGCGAGCGCGGCGTCCTCGGCCGAGACCGCCTTGCCCGATCCCCAGACGGTCGCATGCTCCGGTCCCCCGGCTTCGAGGACCACCTGCGTGGCGGCCATGCCGACTCCCAGCGTGCGAGCGGCGATCGCCACACCCATCGTGTCCTCCACGCAGAGCGCGGTGCGCGCGAGGATCGCCTCGGGAATGTCGCGGGTCGGGAGCGAATAGAACTCGCGCACCAGCCGCTCGGCGAGCGTGGCGGGCGCAGCGATCGGGCGGGGAAGGGGATTGGCGGCCATGGGGTCTCCGTCAGGGTCGCACGCCGTAGCGCGGCTTGGGGCCGAGCTTGGTCGGCAGGGTTGAATACGCGGTCTCGATGAAGGTGCACAGGTACTGCCGCGTCTCGCGCGGGTCGATGATGTCCTCGACGGCGAACGCCTCGGCCATGCGGTAGGGGGAAGTGAGCGCGATCAGCTCAGCTTCGATCTCGGCTTCGCGCGCCGCGGGATCGGGCGCGGCCTCGATCTCGCGGCGAAAGGCCGCGCGCGCGCCGCCCTGCACCGGCAGGTTGCCGATCTCGGCGCTCGGCCACGCGATCTTGAAGTTGATGCCCGCCTTGTCGCACGCGGCCATGCCGGCCATGCCGTAGCACTTGCGCACCACCAGCGTCACCACCGGCACGGTGGCCTGCGCGCCGATGTACACCGCGCGCATGCCGTCGCGCAGCGTTCCCGCCGCCTCCGCTTGGGGGCCAACGAGGAACCCCGGCTGGTCGACGAGATAGACGATCGGCAAGTGGAAGGTGTCGCAGAGCTCGACGAAATGTCCCTGCTTCCTTGCCGAGCGCGCGTCCATCGCGCCGGCGTACACCATCGGATTGTTGGCGACGACGCCCACCGGCCGCCCGCCCAATCGCGCGAAACTGGTGACGATGCCCTTGCCCCACGTGGGCTGGATCTCGAAGAGCGAGCCGGTGTCGAAGATCGCGCGCATCACCTTGCGCATGTCGTAGGGCGTGCGCCGGTTGCGCGGGATGATGGTTGCGAGCATCTCGTCGCGCCGGTCGGCGGGGTCGTCGGACGCGATGGCCGGAGGCATCTCCCACACGTTCTGCGGCAGGTAGGAGAGGAAGTCCGCGACCATCTTCAGGCATTCCTCCTCGCTGGCGGCCGCGTTGTCGATGGTGCCCGCGGCGTCCACCGCCATCTTCGAGCCGCCGAGCTCCTCGCGCGTGACCTTGAGGCCGAGCGCGCGCTCGACGATCGGCGGGCCGGCGGCGAACACCTGGCTCTGCCCCGTCACCATCACCGACCAGTGGGAGAGGATCGCGCGCCCGGCGGGTCCGCCCGCGGCCACACCCATCACCGCGCTCACCACCGGCACGATGCCCATCAGCTCCACCGATTTCTCGAAGCCGTGGACGCCGGGGAACACCGCGTGCCCGCGGCGCTTGATCGAGGCCACGCTGCCGCCGGAGCCGTCGATCAGGTTCACCAGCGGGATGCGGTAGTTGGCGGCGAGGTCCTCGATGAATCCTCCCTGGCCGCCCTTCCTGCGGTCGCTACCCCAGCTGGTCCCGCCGCGAACGGTGAAGTCCTCGCCGCCGATCGCCACCGGCCGGCCACGGACCTTCGCGAGGCCCATGACGTAGGGCGCGGGCAGCACCGACTGCACCTTGCCATCGGCGTACTGCGCGGTGCCGGTGAGCTTGCCCACCTCGCGGAACGAGCCCGGGTCGGCGAGGCCCTCGATGCGGCCGCGGATGGTGAGGCGGCCGCCGGTGGTGTGCTTGGCAACGGCCTCGTCGCCGCCAAGCGCATCGGCCCATTCGCGGCGTTGCGCCAGCTCGTCGAGCTCCGGCTGCCAGGGGCCGTGGGCGCTCATGCCGCCGCCCTCGCGGCGCGCGCCGCGTCCAGGCACTCCTGCATCAGGCCCGTATGCACGCGGCCGGCGCGGAAAGCCTCGCTCGCCAGCACCATTCGGACCGCCGGAATATTGGTCTTCACGCCGGCGATCTCGAACTGCGCGAGCGCGGCGTCCAGCCTTGCGATCGCCTCTTCGCGCGTGGGCGCGTGCGCGATCACCTTGGCGAGAAGGGAATCGTAGAAAGGGGTCACGGCATTGCCCTCGCCGTAGCCCGTCTCGACGCGGATCCCTTCACCCTGCGGCGGGCGGAACACCGCGAGCGTGCCGGTGGACGGAAAGAAGCGCAGCGAATCCTCGGCGCACACGCGCGCCTCGATGGCATGGCCGCGCACGGCGAGGGTGCCCGGCAGTATGTCTTCGAGGCGCTCGCCGGCGGCGCTGCGGATCTGCCCCGCCACCAGGTCCACGCCGGTGATCTCCTCGGTCACGCCGTGCTCGACCTGCAGGCGCGTGTTCATCTCGAGGAAGCTAAATTCCCCGGTGGCGCCGAGCAGCATCTCGAGCGTGCCGATGTTGTCGTAGCCCGCGGCGGCGAGCGCCTGCGCGGCCTGGGCCGCGACTTCGAGGCGGCGCGCTGCAGCGATGCCGGGTGCGGGAGCCTCCTCGATCACCTTCTGGTTGCGCCGCTGCACCGAGCAGTCGCGGTCGAAGAGGTGCGCGACCTGGCCGTGGCGATCGCCGAGCACCTGGATCTCGACGTGGCGCGGGTTCACGACCAGCCGCTCGAGGTACACGTCGCCGACGCCGAAGCCGCGCTCGGCCGCGGAGCGCGCCTTGGCGACCGCGTCAGCGAGCCCGGCCGGGTTGTCGACGCGCAGCATGCCGATGCCGCCGCCGCCCGCGGCAGGCTTCACCATGATCGGATAGCCGATCGCCTCGGCCTCGCGGGCTAGCTCGGCCGGATCGCCGCTCACGACGCGCGTGCCGCGCCCTACCGGCAGCCCCCACGACTGCGCGAGCTCCCGCGCATTGGTCTTCTGGCCCATGGCGTCGATCCAGCGCGGACTCGGGCCGATGAAGGCCAAGCCCTCGGCGAGCACGCGCGCGGCGAAGGCGGCGTTCTCCGAGAGGAAGCCGTAGCCGGGGTGCAGCCCATCGGCGCCGGACTCGCGCGCCGCCGCGATGAGGCGCTCCACGGAGAGGTAGCTCTCGCGCGGCGGCGGCGCGCCGATGGTGACCGCCTGATCGGCCTCGCGCACGTAGGGCATGTCGCGGTCGGCCTCGGAATACACCGCCACCGAGCGGATGCCGAGGGTGCGCAGCGCGCGGATCACGCGGGAGGCGACGGCGCCGCGGTTGGCGACCAGTACTTTCGCGAATGCCATGTCAGTAGCTCGTGGGCCAGGCGCGCATCAGGTGCTGGCCGATGCCGCCGGTGAGTTTCGGGGAATGGATGTCGAGCATGCGCATAAGGTAGTCGCGCGTGTCCTGCGGTCGGATCACGTTCTGCACCGCGTAGGTGCGCGCGATCTCGTAGGCGTTGTTGTCCTTCTCCATCTGCTCGAGGCGCTCGTCGAATCCCGGCTCGCCCGGGCGCGTGCCGTGCACCACGGTCACCGCGAATTGCGGCGTCATGAAGCTCACCTCCGCCGTGGGCCATGCCGCGACCTCGTCGGAATTGCGCCCGCCGCCCATGTTGAGGTAGGCCTGGCCGAAGGTCTTGCGGATGATCACCGAGAGCTTCGGCACGGTGATCAGCTGCAGCGCGTTCATGAAGTTCACGATCTTGCCCGTGGCCTTGCGCTTCTCGGCTTCCGAGCCGATCACGAAGCCGGGCGTGTCCACCAGCAGCACCAGCGAGATGTTGAAGGAGTCGCACATCACCATGAAGCCGATCGCCTTGTCGGCGGCATCGGCATCCATGACGCCGCCCTTGAAGAGGGGATTGTTGGCGATGACGCCCACGGTCTTGCCGCCGAGCCGCGCGAGCGCGGTCACCAGCACCTTGCCGAATTTCGGCTTCAGCTCGAAGACGCTGCCCTTGTCGGCGATCGCGGCCACGAGCTTCCTCATGTCGTAGACCTGGGTGCGGCTCGGCGGCACCAGGTCGAGGATGTCCGCCATTGCCTCGCCCGAGCCCGCGGGGATCGCCGCGACCGGCGGCATCTCGTTGTGGTTCGAGGGCAGGTAGGAGAGGAAGCGCTTCATCGCGTCGATGGCTTCCTCGTCGGTGTCCACGGCGAGGTCGATGAGACCCGTCACCTCGGTGTGCAGTTGCCAGCCGCCGAGATCCTCGGCGTCGATCTTCTCGTTGGTCGCGAGCTCGATCAGGCGCGGGCTCGACACCGCCATCACCGCGCCCTTGCGGATCACGCGGAAGTCGGAGCAGCAGGTATAAAGGAAGGACGAGCCGTAGCACATGCCCATTACCGCAGCCGCCCAGGGCGTCTCGCGCATGCGCTGGTACTGGGTGGGATCGTTGCCGAGGCCGTGGCCCATGCCGCGGGCGCCCATGGTGTCGGGCATGCGCGCGCCCGAGGACTCGCCGAAGAACACCATCGGCAGGCCGCGCTGCGTCGCCACGCGCTTCATGTGCGCGATCTTCTTCACGTTGGTGGCGGCGCTCGATGCGCCGAAGACGGTGAAGTCGTTGGAGACCACCGCGGCCCAGCGTCCTGCGATCTGCCCGTAGCCGGTGATCTTGCCGTCGCCCGGCGAGCGCTCGGCGTCCTCGGGCGAATGGACCGAGGTGGTGAAGAGGCCCGATTCGGTGAAGGTGCCGGCGTCGAAAAGGCGGTCGACGCGCGCGCGTGCGTCGAGCACGCCCGGCTTGGCGCGCTTGGCGAGCTTCTCCGGCCCGCCCATGCCGAGCGCCTTGGTGCGGCGGCGCTCGAACTCCGCGTCGATGCCGCGCTTGAACGCCTCGCGGTCGGGAACGGGCTTGGCGCTCACGCGGCGTTCTCCACGTAGCGATCGGAGGGGGCGGGCCCGGTGGCGATGACGCGGTCGCGCTCGAGCGCCTCGACCTCGTCGGCGCGGAGCCCCAACACCTCGCGCAGCACGGCGACCGTGTCTTCGCCCACGCGGTGACCCGCATGGCGGATCTCGCCAGGCGTGGCGGAGAGCTTCGGCACGACGCCGGGGAGCGCCACGTCGCCGAAATCGTCATCGGGCATGCGCACCAGCATGTCGCGGGCCTTGAAGTGCTCGTCCTTGAAGATGTCCTCGACGGTGTACACGGGGGCAGCGGGGATGCCCGCGGTGTTGAGGGCCGCGACCACTTCGGCAAGCGGCCGCGCGCCGACCCAAGCGCCGATGATCCCGTCGAGCTCTTCCTCGTGCTCGGAGCGCGCGAGTTGCGTGGCGTACTTCGGATCGGAGCAAAGCGCGGGCTGCCCGATGGCGCCGACGAGGCGCACGAACACCGCGTCGCCCATGGCGGTCACGTGGATGTACCGCTTGTCGCTCGTGACATAGGTGTTGTTGGGCGCGGAATCGGGCAGCCGCGAGCCGGTGCGGTTGGCGACGATGCCGAGCTTGTCGAAGGCCGGGATGTGCGGCTCGATCAGGCTGAACGCGGATTCGTAGAGGCACGCGTCGACCACCTGGCCGCGGCCGGTGGTGGCGCGGGAGAAGAGGGCCATCATCGCGCCGAGCGCGCCGTAGATCGCGGTCACCTCGTCGGTCACCGAGGCTGAGATGCGCGCGGGCGGGCGATCGGGGTCGCCGGTCAGGTGGCGGAGCCCACTCAGCGCCTCGCCGATGGCGCCGTAGCCCGCGCGCTGCGCGTACGGACCGCTCTGCCCGAAACCGCTGATGCGCACCAGCACGAGCCCGGGGTTCTTCGCGCTCAGGGCGTCGTAGCCCAGTCCCAGGCGCTCGAGCGTCCCGGGACGGAAGTTCTCGACCACGACATCGGACTTGTCCGCGAGCGCCGCGACCAACTCGCGCCCGCGCGGCGTCTTGAGGTCGATGGAGACGAGGCGCTTGTTGCGGAAGATGCTCGCCGCGTAGAGCGACTTGCCCTCGAGACGCTTGCCCATGCTGCGCACCGCGTCGCCCTCGGCGACCTCGACCTTGATCACCTCGGCGCCGAAGTCGGCGAGCAGACGCCCGCAGAAGGGGCCGGCCACGCTGGAGCCCAGCTCCAGCACGCGAATGCCGGCGAGCGGGCCGGACGACCTTGGGGTCATGCATCTCTCCACGAAAGGGTTACCCGGCTGCGGAATCGCGCCGCGCACACGCAAAAGTACGCCCGCGACCGAAAATGTGTCAACATAAACGTATACAAACGTGAGAACAAAATTGTTGCAACGCATCATGAAACATCCCGCCACCGAGTCGAAAACAAGGCGTGCGCCCGCAGCAAGGCGCGCGCGCCCGCGCCAGCCGCCGGCCGAGGTGGACATGGTCCAGGCTCTGCGCGAGCGCATTTCCAGTCACGCGATCGCGCCTGGGGCGAAGCTGCAGGAAGCCGCGCTCGCCAAGGAGTTCGGGGTGTCCCGCGCCCGCGTACGCGAGGCGCTGAACGAGCTCGAATTCCGGGATCTCATCCGCCGCATCCCCAATCGCGGCGCGGAAGTCGTGCGCCTCGAGCTGACCCAGGTGTTCGAGATTTACGACGCACGCGAAGCGCTCGAAGGCATGTGCGTGCGCCTCGCGACCCAGAAGACATCGCCCGAGGTGTGGCAGGAGTGGGTCGAGCTGCTGCGCGAGGGCGGGCCGATGGAGGCGCTGGTGGAGAAGGGCGACATCGAGGGCTACTTCACCGCTTATTTCCGCCTGCGCAGGCAGATCATCGAGGCCGCCGACAACCCTGTGCTCGCCGGCATGCTCGACAGCATCCTCGAGAAGTCGCGCGTCATCATGCGCCGCGTGCAGATCCTGCCGGGGCGCGCGGCGCAGGGCCTCGCCGAGCACCGAGCCTTCGTTGCGGCGATGCGCGCCGGCGACGCGGAGCTCGCCGAACAGCTGCGGCGCGAGAACATCCGCAGCGCGATCCGCACGTTGAAGCGCTTCCAGACGTTCATCATCTAGCGGCCATGGCGGCGCTCCCGATCGACGCCTGCCGGCCGCCGCCGCTCGCCGGGATTCGCGTGCTCGACCTGTCGCGCCTGCTGCCGGGTCCGCTCTGCGCGCAGCACCTCGCGGACCTGGGGGCGCAGGTCATCAAGATCGAGGATCCGAAGGTGGGCGACTACGTGCGCCCGGCGATTCGCGATCTCGCCAATCGCGGCAAGGAAGGGCTCACGCTCGATCTCAAGAGCGGGGAGGGGCGCGAGATCTTCCTCGCGCTGCTCGACCAGGCCGACGTGGTGCTCGAAAGCTTCCGCCCGGGGGTGATGGCGCGCCTCGGCCTCGGCTACGGCGTGCTCGCGGCGCGCCGCCCCGCGATCGTGCATTGCGCCATTACCGGCTACGGGCAGACGGGACCTCGCCGGGACGCGGCGGGACACGACATCAACTACCTTGCCGCCACCGGCGTCCTCGACCAGACCGGGCGCGACGGCGACCCCCCGGTCATCCCCGGCTTCCTTCTTTCGGACATTCTCGGCGGCACGCTGACGGCGGCCATGGGGATCCTCGCCGCCCTCGTCGACGCTCGCGCAACCGGGCACGGCCGGCATGTCGACGTCAGCATGGCCGACGCGGTGATGGCGCACTGCGTGCTCCCGGCGGCGGAGCTGAACGAGCGCGGCGCGGTTCACGCGCGCGGGAGCGGCACCCACACCGGCGGGCAGCCGCGCTACAACGTATACGCCGCGCGCGACGGGCGCTACATCGCCGTGGGCGCGCAGGAGAAGAAATTCTGGGACGCGCTCTGCGATGCCCTCGGGGTCGCGGATCTCAAGGACCGCCGCCAGCCGTCGGAGGCGGACGCGGTCGAAGTCCGCGCGCGGCTCGCCGCCGCCTTCGCGCGCCGCGACGCTGCGGAGTGGGTCGCGACGCTCACGCCGCTCGACTGTTGCGTGTCCGCCGTGCTCACCTGCGAGGAGGCGTTCGCGGACCCCGGTTTCGCCGCGCGCGGAACGGTACACAATGCGGGGCGGGGCGTAATCACGCTCGGTTTGCCGCTCGCCATCAGCGGCCATGCCTGCCCGGTGGAGCGCGCCTCGCCCGCGCGCGGCGAGCACAGCACCGCGATCCTCGGCCGGCTCGGCTACGACGCCGCGCGGATCGAGGGCTTGCGCGCGCGCGGCGTCATCTGAATTCGCAATCGAACGAAAAATCCATCGAGGAAGAGGGAGGAGCGCCGTGGCAAGAAAGGAAATCAAGTCCGAGATCACCGGGTCGCTGTGGAAGATCGTTAAGCAGCCGGGCGAAAGCGTGACCGACGAGGACACCCTCATGATCCTTGAGTCGATGAAGATGGAGATCCCCATCATGGCCGAGGCGAGCGGCACGCTTGCCGAGATCCTGGTGAAGGAAGGCGATCCCGTGGCCGAGGGCCAGGTGGTCGCGGTGATCGAAACCCCATGAGGACCGTCATGAAGAGACTCGTGACCTTTCTCGCGCTCACGCTGGCCGCGGCCGCGCCGGGCGCATGGGCCCAATCCGGGCCCTATCCCTACAAGCCGATCAAGATGTACGTCGGGTTCTCCGCCGGCAGCGCGACCGACATCGTGGCGCGCGTCGTCGCCAAGGGCCTCGGCGATCGCCTCGGGCAGGCTGTGGTGGTCGAGAATCGCACCGGGGCCGGAGGAAGCCTCGCGGCCGAGACGGTGGCGCGCTCGGCGCCGGACGGCTACACGCTGCTCACCGTATCGAGCGCGATCGCGGTGAACCCGGCGGTCTACACCAAGCTCAGCTTCGACGTGGAGCGCGACCTGTCGCCGATCGCCAACGTGGGCACGCTGCCGCTGGTGCTGATGGTGAACCGGTCCCTTCCCGCGACCAACGTGCGCGAGTTCGTGCAGCACGCAAGAACGCGTCCCGGTCAGCTCAACTACGGGTCTTCGGGCATCGGCGGCTCGATCCACCTGGCGACCGAGCTATTGGCAAGCGTCGCGGGAGTCAAGTTCACGCACGTCCCGTACCGCGGCAACGCCCAGGCGGTGACCGCGCTCCTCGCGGGCGAGATCAACATGCTGATCGACACCGTGCTGCTTGCCGCACCCAACCTCAAGTCGGACAAGGTGCTGCCGCTCGCGATCACCGGCGCCGAGCGCTCGCCCCTCGCTCCCGACCTTCCCACCTTCGCCGAGGCGGGCCTGCCGGATTACAACGCCGGCCTCTTCTTCGGGGTGATGGGGCCGGCCGGGATGCCGAAGGAGGTCCTGGACAAGCTGAACGCGGAGATCAACGAGGTGCTGAAGTCACCCGAGGTGATCAACCGCCTCTCCGCGACCGGCGGCCTCGCGATCGTCGGCGGTTCGAGCGCGAAGTTCGGCGAGCTCATCGCCGCGGAGCTCGCCCGTTGGAAGCGCATCGCGCAACTGTCGGGGGCCAAGGCCGAGTAGGGCTGGCGCGCCGCCGGGCGCGTTCACGTCGGATTGTTAACAATCGACCGGATCTGGCATCATCGGCCCTCCGAAGGGGGGAGTGATCATGAGCTGGCGTCCAGAAGCCGAAGAGATCGCGCGCCGCAGGACGCTCGCCGAGGCCTGTGGCGGGCCCGAAGCGGTGGAGAGGCAGCACCGCGCGGGCAAGCTCACTATCCGAGAGCGCATCGACCGAGTGCTCGACCCCCGGAGCTTCCGCGAGGTGGGCAAGCTCGCCGGCAAGGCCGTCTACCAGGACGGTGTCCTCACAGGGTTCGAACCCGCGCCGTACGTGATGGGTCTGGGCAGGATCGAGGGCAGGCCCGTCGCGATCGGCGGTGAGGACTACACCATCCGCGCGGGTACCGGGTTCGGCAGCGACCGCCGCAAGGGCGGCCAGGGCGGCTTCGTCGAGGATCTTGCGTACGAATACCGCATCCCGCTGGTGAACCTCATCGACGGTACCGGCGGCACGGTGAACACCGTGAAGCGCAAGGGCTACACCGTGGTGCCCGGATTCGGCCAGGACGGCTTCGAGCGCTCGGCGGAATTGCTGGGCCTGGTGCCGGTGGTGTGCGCCGTCATGGGGACCGTGGCGGGAGGCCCCGCGGGGCGCGCGATGCTCGCCCATTGGACCATCATGGTGCGCGGCACCAGCCAAATCTTCGCCGCGGGACCCCCGGTGGTGGAGCGCGCCTTCGGGACGAAGCTGAACAAGGAAGAGCTCGGCGGGGCGCAGGTCGCCGCCGACACCGCCGGCACCATCGAGAACGTGGCGGCCGACGAGGAAGATTGTTTCCGCCAGATCCGGCGGTTCCTTTCCTTCATGCCCACCAATGTGTACGAGGCGGCGCCGGTGGTGCGATGCGGGGATCCGCCGGAGCGCATGGAGGAAGCGCTGCTGGACATCGTGCCGCGCAGCGACCGGCAGGCCTACAACATGCGCAAGGCGATCGCGCTCATCGTTGACCGCGACAGTGCCTTCGAGATCCAGCCCGGCTTCGGCAAGGCCGCAATCACCACGCTCGCCCGCCTCGATGGCCATCCCGTGGGCATCGTGGCCAACAACCCCATGACCGGCGGCATCGTCGACGTGAAGGCCGCGCGCAAGCAGGCGCACTTCATCGAGCTGTGCGACTGCTTCAACATCCCCCTGCTCTTCCTGGTGGACGTGCCGGGCCTGCTCATCGGCCCCGACTCCGAGGCGCAGGCGATCATGCGCGTCGGCATCACCCAGCGCTACCTGCTGGGCCAAGTGGACGTGCCGGTGTTCACGCTGCTGGTCCGAAAGTGCTATGGCGTGGCGGGCGGCAGTACCATCGATCGCAAGGGGCTCAACTTCAAGATCGCCTGGCCGAGCGCCCACTGGGGGTCGCTCCCCATCGAGGGCGGCGTGAAGGCCGCATATCGCAAGGAGATCGCCGCCGCCCCGGACCCCGCGAAGCGCGAGGCGGAGATCGAGGCGGAGCTGCGCACGCTCGCCTCGCCTTTCAGGACCGCGGAGGCGTTCGCGGTGGAGGACCTCATCGATCCGCGCGAAACGCGGCCCTACCTCTGCCAGTTCATGGAAGCGCTGCAACCGCGGCTGCGCTCGCAGCTCGGCCCGAAGCTGAAAGCCGGGGTGCGGCCGTGACGAAGGCCATGCGCGCGGCTGCCCCGGCACCCGCGGCGGGCGCCGTACTCTGCCTCGATCAGGCGGTCGGCCTCACCGCGCTGCGCTGGATCGCTTCGGCCGCGCCGGTGATCTGGACGCTGCCCCAACAGGTCGCCTCGCGAATCGGCGACAGCATCCTCGACGGCACGCGCGCTCCCGGAACCTGGTTGCGCGAGACGGATCTCGCCGGCGAGTTCGGCACCAGCCGCGGGCCGGTGCGCGATGCGCTGCGCCTGCTGGAGCGCGAAGGGCTGGTGCGCATCCATCCGCGCCGCGGCGCGCAGGTGACGGAGCTGAGCGTCACCGAGGTGGCCGATCTCTTCGAGATTCGCGCGCAGCTATTCATCGTGGTGGCGCGGCGCCTGGCGCAGCAGCGCGATCCCGAGTACATCGATGCGCTCACGCATGCCGTGCGGCGCATGGAGCGCCTCGCACCCGGCGACGCCAGGGGCTACGCCGAGGCGGTCTTCAAGGCGAGCCTGCTTTCGGCCGCCGCCTGCGGCAACGACCGTGTGCGCGACATCCTCACCTCGCTTTCGCTGCAGATGTTCCGCTACACCCGGCTCGGGCTGCAGTCGCACGAGCGCCGCAAGCGTTCCCTTGCCTTGTGGAAGGCCACGCTCAACGCGGTGCGCACGGGCAACGTCGAGCGCGCGGCCGCCGCGGCGGAAGCGCGCATTCGCGAGAACGGCGCCGAAGCTGCGCGGCGCCTCGAAGGCACCACCAACCTGGAGACCCACCGATGAGCGCGATAAGGATGGCGGCCTTCCTGGCCGCGGGAATGCTGGCCACGATCGCCCAGGCGGCCGACTGGGTGCCCACCAAGCAAGTGGAGTTCATCGTCGCGGCGGGCCCGGGCGGTGCCCTCGACCAGGTGGCGCGCGTGATGAAGCAGCTGTTCGAGGAGCAGAAGATCCTCGGCGACAAGCCCTTCATCGTGGTGAACCGTCCCGGCGGCGCCGGCAAGGTGGCCTTCGACGTGCTCGCCGCGCGGCCCGGCGACCCTCATGTCCTGGCGCTCAACACCCACGGCTACCTCGCGAGCTTCATCGGCGGCTCCCTCGACGTATTGCCGCATCGGGACTTCACCTCGCTGGCGGTGCTGCTCGACGAGACGGTCGCGGTGGCGGTGCGCGCCGATTCGCCGCTCACCTCCGCAAAGGACCTGGTGGCCGCGTTGAAGCGCGACCCGGCGAGCCAGCGCATCGCCGTGGCGACCTCGATCGGCAACCATATCCACGTCGGCGTGGCAAAGCCCCTACAGGCCGCGGGCATCGACATCGGCAGGCTAACCGTGGTCCCGTTCAAGTCCTCGTCGGATTCCATCGTGGCGCTGCTGGGTGGCCACCTCGAAGTGGTCGCGTCGACCACGCCGAACATCATCTCCCAGTACCAGGCCGGTCGCATCCGCCTGCTCGCGTTGAGCTCGGGCGAACGCCTGGGTGGCGCCCTGGCCGAGGTACCCACCTGGCGCGAGCAGGGTATCGACAGCGAGTTCCGCTCTTCGCTCGGCGTCGTCGGCGCCAAGGGCCTCTCGCGCGAGCAGGTCGCCTTCTGGGAGAGCGCCTTCAAACGCCTCACCCAAAGCGAGGCGTGGAAGCGCGCGCTGGCACGCACCCAGAGCCAGCCGCACTTCCTCACCCACGCCGATTCGCTCAAATTCTACGAGGCCGAGTACGCCAACATGCGCCCGATGATCGAAGCGATGCAGCTCGGCAAATGACGCCGCCCGCGGCGGCATTCGGCCCCCTCGCGGGCGTGAAGGTGCTGGAGCTCTGCTCCACCATCGCCGGACCTGCGTGCGCCCGGCTGCTCGCCGACTTCGGCGCCGACGTGATCAAGGTCGAGCCGCCCGCGGGCGACTCGATGCGCAGCATGGGCAAGCACGTGGGCGACGTGTCGCTCTACGCGGCCACGCTGCTGCGCAACAAGCGTTCGGTCGCGATCGACATGAAGAAGGAGGAGGGGCGGGCGCTGGTGCGCGCGCTCGCCGACCGCGTCGACCTGCTGGTGGAGAACTTCCGCCCCGGCGTGCTCGAGCGCCTGGGCCTCGGCTACGACGAGCTCGCGAAGACCAATCCGGGGCTGGTGATGGTGCGCATCTCCGGCTTCGGCCAAACCGGCCCGTACTCGCAGCGTCCCGGCTATGGCGCGATCTGCGAGGCGCTCGGCGGCGTGCGCCACATGACCGGCGACCCCGACCGGCCGCCTGCGCGGGTGGCGCTCGCCACCACCGACTACCTCAGCGCCGTCTACGCCGCCTTCGGCGCCAGCATGGCGCTCATCGAGCGCAACCGCTCGGGCAAGGGGCAGGTCGTCGACGTGGCGCTCTACGAGGCCGCGTTCTCGCAGATGGAGGCGTACACCAACGCCTACGAGAAGCTGGGCTACGTGCCGGCGCGCGTCGGTCCCAACCTGCCGACGATGGCGCCCAACAGCCTCTATCCGACGCGCGACGGCGCCTACGTGCTGATCGCCGCCAACAGCGATCCCACTTTCAAGCGGCTGGTGGAGGCGATGGGAAGGCCCGGGCTGCTGCAGGACCCGCGCTTCTCCAGCATCCGCGCGCGCGGCGCGAACCTGGAAGCCTGCAACGCCACGGTCGCCGAGTGGACGCGCCTGCACGACGCAGCACAGGTCGAGCGCCTGCTGCTCGAGGCCCAGGTGCCGGTGTCGCGCGTGTACACCATCGCCGACATCTACGAGGATCCCCACTACCGGGCGCGCGAGATGCTGGTGCGCGTCCCGCATCCCGAGCTTGGCCACACCACCCAGCACGGGGTAGTGCCCAAACTGTCGCGCACGCCGGGGGCGATCGTGCGCAGCGGGCCGGAGCTGGGCGAGGACACGCGCGCGGTGCTCGCGGCCGAGCTCGGGCTCGACGCCGCGGCGCTCGACCGCCTGGCCGTCGCGGCGGTGATCGTCGAGGGCGCGACTCGCCCGGCGATAGATTCTGCATCGCAGAACGAGGTCTGATCTCCTCCGCGTTTTTTCGTTGGCGGCCTGTCGGCCGGTTGCCTAGATCCACCGGATCGGCGCCCGCAAGCAGGTTCCGCAGTGCGGAACGTCGCTTGCCATCGCATGACCAGGTGCTGGAGATCCTGCGCGCGTATTACGCCGGCCTTTCCTGAGGGGCAGCGGTCCGCAAGCCGACAGTGGTTCAGGGGCCGACGGTGAGCAGCCCCGAGGCGGCGAGTACCAGCACGGCGATCTGCAGGATGCAGATTGCGACGAAGACGCGCTCGCCGCCATGGTGGAAGGAACCGATCGCCGCGACGAGGCTGGCGATCGAGCAGCTCGCGAGCAGCGCCACGCCGGCCAGCACCAGCATGTCGCTACGATGGACGAGCGAGGCCCAGTGCCAACCCGGGCGCAGCCCGGTCTGTTCCAGGTAAGTGGCGGCGGGCCGATCCCACAGCGCCGGCAGCTGCTCAATGGGCACGTGCGGCGTTGCGCCGAAGAGGTAGGCCGCGAACCCCGCCACCAGCACCACCACGCCGAGCCACGTGCCCCGGCGCAGCCAGCGGGCGTAGCCGCGCCGTACGGCGTCGTCGTCCGGGGCTGGGTTCAGTTCCATATTCCCAAACCCTTCGCGAGCGCGCGCAGGCCCGCGAACAGGAGCAAGGCGAGCACGAGCCGGCGGATCACGGCGGCCCTGACGACGTGCAGCACGCGGGCGCCGATGCGCGCGCCGAGCATCATGCCGATGACCGACGGCGCGGCGATCATCGGCAGGACCGCGCCCTGGTTGATATAGATCCAGGCTGCCGACGAATCGACCAGCGTGAGGATGAAGCTCGAGGTCCCGGCCGAGACCTTGAGCGGCACGCCCATGACGAGGTTCAGCGCCGGCAGGTTCGCCCAGCCCGCGCCAAGCCCGAACATGCCCGCCAGGAAGCCGATCCCCACGAACAGCACGAGGCCCTGCGGGGTCCGATGGACCGTCCACGCGGACTCGCGGCCGGTCGCGCCGTCGCGAAAGATGCCGTGCATGTGCAGCGCACGCGCGATCCCATCGGGAGGACCGACCTTCGGATGCTCGGAGTTCTTCACCGACGCCATGACGGCGACGATGCCGAGGATCGCGGTGCCGAGCGCGACCTGCACCGCCGCGGTGGGCAGTGCGAGTCCCAGCATCGCGCCGGCGATGGAACTGGTTGACGCGACCAGGCCGAGCGGCAGGGCGAGCCGCAGGCTCGCCAGCCCTCCTTCCAGCAGCTTTGGCCCCGCCGCCAGCGCGCCCGAGAGCGCGACGAGGAGGCCCGCACCGCGTACGAAATCGAGGTGGAACGGAAAAAACCCCGCGACGATCGGCACGAAGAGCACGCCGCCGCCCACGCCCGCGGGCACGGCGATGATGCCGAGCAGGAAACACGCGAAAAAGAGCGCCACCGGCCAGGCCCACCACGCGACTGCAGAGCCCCCGGCAGCCCCGGCGGCGAGAGCATCAGGAGCGAATGCACCGGCCAGAACGGTCGCGTAAATGTAGAACCGGGTGGACTTTACCTCGGGCGTCGACGCAGGCCCGGGGAGGGAATCGTCCATTCAGGCCGATTCATACAACCGTGTCAGCACGAACTCGCGATGGCCGAGCGCCTCGGCCGCGGTGAGGCGGCCATTTGCGGTGCGGAACATGCAATCGAGCAATGCGTCGCCCGCCTGGTCGGGCGTCATCTCCTTGCGCAGCAATCCCGATACGTCGACGTCGACGTGCTCGCTCATGAGCTTCACGGTGCGTGGGTTGGCGCAGAGCTTGATCACCGGAAGGATCGGGTTGCCGATCACGTTGCCCTGGCCGGTGGGGAAGAAATGCACCACGTAGCCCGCGGCCGCGCAGAGCGTCACCATCTCCGCCGCAGCCGAGGACGAATCCATGAACCACAGGCCGGGATGGGTCGGCATCTCCGCCTTGTCGAGGATGCCGTCCACGACGCACTTGCGCCCGATCTTCTGGATGTTGCCGAGCGCTTTCTCCTCGATCGTGGTGAGGCCGCCGGCGATGTTGCCCTTGGTCGGCTGCGAGTCCGAGAGGTCGCTCGTCTTGTGGCGGTTGATGATCTCCTGGTACTGGTCGAAGACCTTCATGAACTTGGCGCGCACGGTGTCGTCGCGGCAGCGCGCGGCCACCAGGTGCTCGCCGCCGGTGAGCTCGGTGGTCTCGCCGAAGACCATGGTCACGCCGTGCGGATAGAGCTTGTCGAACGCGTTGCCCACCGTGGGGTTGGCGCCGCAGCCGGAGGTCGTGTCGGACTCGCCGCACTTGGTCGAGACCCACAGGTCCTTGAGCGGGCGCTCCTCGCGCCGCAGCTCGCTCGCCCACTGCACGTATTCCTTCGCGGCCTTCGAGGCGCGCATGATCGTGTCGTGGTCGCCGTGGCCCTCGATGCCGAAACCCACGACCGGCTTCCCGGTGGCGGCGATGCCCTCGACGATCTTCGCGGTCCAGCCGTCCTCGATGCCGATCACCACCACGGCGGCGACGTTCGGGTTGGCCCCGGTGCCGATGAGCGTGCGGAAATGCAGCTCGAGGTCGGCGCCGAACTGCAGGCGGCCGTACGGATGCGGGATCGCCATCGTGCCCTTGATGTTGTTGGCGACCGCCTCGCATGCGGCATTGGAGAGATCGTCCACCGGCAGGATGATCACGTGGTTGCGCACGCCGATGCGCCCGTTCTCGCGCTTGTAGCCCCAGAATGCCGAATTCTTGAGATCCATGTCAGATCACCACCGTTTGGTCTTGATGTTGTGGACGTGCGCATGCTCGCCCACCTGGATGGGCGCGACCACGCGCCCGATGTCGACGCCGTACTTGATCACCGTAGCATCCTTCGCCAACGACCTGATCGCCAGCTTGTGGCCGATGGGGATGTCGGACTTCGCATCGATGGTGAGGTCCTTGTCCTGGTCCATGATCCAGCCGGTGAGCTTCTGGCCGCTTTTCACGCCCTCGACCACGACGACGCCCACCGAGTCGTCCTGGTCGTGCACCACGAAATGAATCATCGTCCGTCTCTCCGGTCGCGGGTCTCAGACCTCGATGCTAGGAGACAGTGCGACCCCGGGTCAAGGCAAGTTGCGTGATAGGCTCGAGCCCCTCGCAGCCCAGGACGTGCCCGAGTGAGCGCCGCGCTCCTCATCCTGCCCAATTTCGTGCTGATTCTCGTGGGGCTGGCACTTGCCCGCCGCTTCGACTACGGGCGCGGGTTCTGGGAAGGGCTGGAGAAGCTCGTCTACTACGTGCTCTTCCCGGCGCTGCTGTTCCGCTCGCTCGCGCTGGCAAAAATCGACTTCACGCAGACCGGCTGGCTTGCGGCCGCGGCGTGTGCGTTCACCGTGGCGGGTTTTCTGCTCTCGCTCCTCGCCAAGCCGATCTTCAATCTCGACCAGCAGCTGCACGCGACGGGTTCCCAGTGCGGCTATCGCTTCAGCACGTACATCGGCCTCGCGATCGCGGGAAGCCTGTTCGGCGGCGAGGGCGTGGCGCTGGCGGCGCTGCTCCTGGGCGTGATGATCCCGCTCGCGAACTTTGGTGCCGTAGCGGTGCTCGCCGCGCACAGCGAGCGCGGCTTCCTGAAGGAACTCGCGCAGCACCCGCTGGTGGTCTCGAGCCTCGCCGGATTCGCATGGAATCTCGCCGGGCTCCCGCTCCCGGGATTTGCTGACCAGACGCTGGCACTCCTGGGCCAGACGGCGCTTCCCGCAGGGCTGCTCTCGGTCGGCGCCGCCATGCGCTTCGAGCGCGGGCAGGGCCCGGTGGGCGCGCACGCGTGGTGGCTCGCGGTCAAGCTGGTGGTCGTGCCCGCGATGGCATGGGCGCTCGCGCGCGCCCTGGGACTGCATGGCATCGAAGGGCAAGTGCTGATCCTGTGCGCGGCGCTGCCCACCGCCACCAACGCCTACATCCTCGCGGTGCGCATGACCGGCGACGGGCGCGCGGTGGCGACCCAAATCACCGCCGGCACCGTGTTTTGCATGGTGACCATTCCCCTCTGGATGGCCGCTCCGCTGTAGGAACCCGCGCGTGTAGGACTCCACGAATGCAACTTGGCTGTCCGCCGGGGGTCTGTCCGGGAGAGATTTCATTCGATTCGGAGAACACCATGCAACTCGGCGGACAGCGCGGCAGCGGCAACGTTGAAGACCGGCGCGGCATCGGCGTCGGTGGCGGCCTGGGCATCGGCGGAGTCGTCATCGCGGTCATCGCCATGTTCCTGGGCCTCGACCCTTCGGCGGTCCTGAACATGGCCAACGAGGTGGCGCCGCAAACCACCCAAGGGCCACAGAAGGCGGCGCCCCAGGGCGCCCCCGCCGACGAGATGGGACAGTTCGTCTCCAAGGTTCTCGGCAGCACCGAAGATGTGTGGCAACAGGAGTTCAAGGCCCTCGGAAAACAGTATCGCGAGCCCAAGCTGGTGCTCTTCACCCAGGCGGTGAGGTCGGCGTGCGGCATGGGACAGTCGGCGATGGGCCCGTTCTACTGCCCCAACGACGAGCGGCTCTACATCGACCTGTCGTTCTACCGCGACTTGAAGACACGCTTCAAGGCGCCCGGCGACTTTGCGCAAGCCTATGTGATCGCCCACGAGGTCGGGCACCACGTCCAGAACCAGCTGGGGATCATGAAGCAGATGGAGGCGATGCGCGGGCGCGTCTCGAAAGGCGAATACAACCAGGCGTCGGTGCGCCTCGAACTGCAGGCCGACTGCTTCGCCGGCGTGTGGGCTCGCCGCGCGGCGGCCGCGAACCTGCTGGAAGCGGGCGACCTCGAGGAAGGATTGAACGCAGCCTCGGCGATCGGCGATGACCGCCTGCAGCAGCAGACGCAGGGCCATGTCGTGCCGGAGTCGTTTACCCACGGCTCATCGGCGCAGCGCGTGCGCTGGTTCCGCAAGGGCATGGAGACCGGGCGGATGCAGGACTGCGATACGTTCTCGACGCGAGCGCTCTGACGAGCGCAACGGGTCGAGAACTGTCATGGCTTGAGGGCCAGACTTGAAGAAGTGCAAATGAAAAGGGCGCCCGAGAGGGCGCCCTTCTTCTTGCGAGGAGCCGATTACTTCGCCTCGGCGGCTTCCTCTTCCTCCATCGGCGGCAGCACTTCGCGCTGCTCGGCACTGACCAGCTTCTCCTTGATGCGCGCCTTCTTGCCGGTGAGGCCACGCAGGTAGTAGAGCTTGGCACGGCTCACCTCGCCCTTGCGCTTTACCTCGATCGAGGCGACCGCCGGCGAATACATCTGGAAGGTACGCTCGACGCCCTCGCCGCTGGAGATCTTGCGCACGATGAACGACGAGTTCAGGCCGCGGTTGCGCTTCGCGATGACCACGCCTTCATAGGCCTGCTCGCGTTTCTTGTCGCCTTCGACCACCTGCACCTTGACGATCACGGTGTCGCCCGGGGCGAACACCGGAATCTTGCGGTTCAGGCGCTTGATTTCTTCCTGCTCTAGCTTCTGGATCAGATCCATTTCGCTTTCCTTTTGGTTTCCGCCCGTCTGGGCTTTCGCGTAGAGCCGAATCGCTTCGGAATTGCGCGCGGTTTGTTGTGCGTTACTGCTGCTGCTGCGTTGCCTGCCGTTCCCTGCGGTATTCATCCAGCAATTGCCGGTCCTCGCGCGACAGGCCGCTTTCGTCGAGCAGCTCGGGCCTGCGATCCCAAGTGCGCCCCAACGCCTGCTTGCGGCGCCAACGCGCGATTGCCGCGTGGTTTCCCGACAGCAACACCTCGGGGACCCGCGCCTGCCTCCACTCCTCGGGCCGCGTGTAGTGCGGCCAGTCGAGGAGCCCCGCCGAGAACGAGTCCTGGGAAGCGCTCTCGGCGTCGTTGAGGCTGCCCGGAAGCCGCCTCACGATGCAATCGATCATCACCATCGCGGGCAACTCGCCGCCGGAAGTGACGTAGTCGCCGATCGAGACCTCGCGATCGACCGACCTCGCCACCAGCCGCTCGTCGACGCCCTCGTAGCGCCCGGCGATAACCACCAGGCCCGCCTCCAGCGATAGCTCCTTCACCAACCCTTCGTCCAGCCGCTCGCCCTGGGGCGACATCAGCACGACCTTCGGCGCCTCGACGCCGGCGGCGCGTTGCCGCGCCTTCGCGCCCTCGATGCAAGCCTCGAGCGGCTCCGGGAGCATCACCATCCCGGGACCGCCCCCGTAGGGCCGGTCGTCGACCCTGCGGTAATTGTCCGTCGCGAAACTGCGCGGATCCCACGTCTTCAGCTCGAAGACTCCCTCCTCGAGCGCCCTGCGCGTGATGCCGTGGCGAGCGATGGCCTCGAGCATCTCGGGGAAGATGGTGACCACGTCGAACTGCTTCACGTGTCGTAATCCGCCTTCCAGTGCACCGTGATGCGCCGCGCCTCGCGGTCGACGGCCTTCACGTAGTCGGGAATGAAGGGAATCATGCGCTCCCGGCTTCCCTTGACCACCATGACGCTGGTGTCGCCCGCCTCGAAGAGCGCCTCGACCTGGCCCAGGCTCTCCCCGCCCTCCTCCACCACTTCCAGGCCGACCAGGTCGACCCAGTACAACGATCCTTCGTCCGCCTCGCCCAGCTCGGCGCGCGTGACCGCGACATCGGAGCCTCGCAGCCGCTCGGCGCCCCCACGGTCGTCGCAGCCCGCGAGCTTTGCGACCGGGCCCTTCGAATGAACGGCGAAATCCTCGACGTCCATCTCCTGCCATCCATTACGCGTGCGCACCTGCCAGCGCGCGAACTGCGCCAGGCCGCCGGGGGATTCGGTGAACGGGTTGACCTTGAGCCAACCCTGCACGCCGAAGGCACCGACGATCCGGCCCATCACCACCAGGCTCGATTCCTCCGCCAGCGACGGGCGAGGCCCGTCAGCCGGCGCGGGGACCGAGGCCTTACTTGGCGGCGGCGGGGGCTTCCTGCTTGCCGGCGACTTCGCTCTTGCCACGCTTGATCAGCTTGATCACGGCGGCGGACGGCTGCGCGCCATGTCCGACCCAATGGGCGACGCGATCGAGCGCGAGGCGAAACTTCTGCTCGTGCTCCGCGGCCTTGGGATTGTAGAAGCCGATGCGCTCGATGAAGCGGCCATCGCGCGGCATGCGCGAGTCGGCGACGACGATGTTGTAGAAGGGGCGGTTCTTGGCTCCGCCACGCGCCATTCTGATGACAACCATCGGTTTCCTTTCCGGTTGGTAACCGGTAACGTTGAATCGGGAAAGCTTCGGATTATACCGTAAAAACAGCCCTCTAGCCCAGCTCCCTACTCCCCCGCGCCGAGGGCCCTGGCGAGCCGGTAGTGGAACTCCAGGCCCTCGAAAAAAGCCCTCACGCCGAGACGCTCGTCGCGCCCGTGCAGCCGGTTCTCACCGCGCTCGAGAAAGGTGCCCATGACCCCGAAAACCGGGATGCCCGCGCTGCGCAGGCGCGAGCCGTCGGTGGCGCCCGCACTCATGACGGGCACGGTCTCCACGCCCGGCCAGACCGTGACGCCGACGCGCGCGATCGCTTCCATCACCGGCGAGCGCGCATCCGTGGCCGGCGGATCGTAGGGTGGGTTCTTGGTGCGCACCGTCACGCGGGGTCCTGCGAGCCGCTGCAATTCGTCCTGCACGAACTGGGGCTTCTCGCCCGGCAGCAGGCGGCAGTTCATGGTGGCGCGCGCGCGCTGCGGCAACGCATTGTCCGCGTGGCCCGCGTCCACGCGCGTGGCCACGCAAGTCGTGCGCATCTGGTTGTTGTAGTGGGGGAGCGCGGCCATCGCCCGCAGGTCCTCCTGCGACGGATTGCCACGCGCGACCGCGCGCAGCACCTCGGCCAACCGAGGCTCGACCAGGCCCGCCTCCTTCTCGGCGAGCTGGCGCAGCACGTACGACATTTGCACCGGCAGCTCGAAGCGCGCGATACGCTCGAGAGCGCGGGCAAGATCGTAGATCGCGTTGTCGGCCCGCGGCTCGGAGCTGTGGCCGCCCGCGTTGGTCGCCTCGAGCTCGAAAGACAGGTACGACTTCTCGCTCACCTGCACGCGCAACTGCCGCGCAACACCTCCCACGAGGAGGCCTCCCGCGCCCTCGTTGAGCGCGAACTCGGCGTCGATCAACGCGCGGCGGTTCTCGAGCAGCCAACCCACACCGTTGTGCGTGCCGCCCTCCTCGTCCGCAGTGAGCGCCACCACGATATCGCGTCGCGGCCGGAAGCCCTCGCGCTTCAGCCGGATGAGGTTGGCGACGAAATACGCCGCCATCGCCTTGTCGTCGATCGTCCCGCGTCCGTAGAAGTAGCCGTCGCGCTCGGTCAGCTTGAAAGGATCGAGGCCGTCGGACCAGTCCTCCTTCTTCGCGTCGACCACATCGATGTGCGCCAGGAGCAACATCGGCCGGCGCTCACCGGTGCCGCGCAGCCGCGCGACCAGGTTGCCCTTGAGCGGCGCGGGCTCGACCACCTCGACATCGCGAGCGTCGAACCCGGCCTCGAGGAGACGGCGCTGCACGGTGCGAGCCAGAGCAGTGTTGTCGCCGTCGGGATGGACCGTGCGGATCTCGACCAGCTCGCGATAGATCTCACGCGCGAGCTGCTGGTGCGCATCCAGCCCCTGCGCCGCGGTGCAGAATGCCCACGAGGCGAGCAGCCCCGCGAGCCCGCGCATCACTTCTGCGCGGCCTGCTTGCAGATGGTCTCCTCGCACTTCTTCTTCTTGGCCGGTGTGTCGGCCTGCTTGAGGCATCCGGCGCAGTATCCCTCGTACATCTTCGCGACATCCTTCGCGCAGGCGCCGACCTGGCAGGCCTGCATGAGGTCGCTCATCTTCTTGCCGCATGCCTGCGACGCGGGGGGGTCCTTCGCCGCCGCGTTACAGGCCTGGTGCTGCGTGAGGGCGCCGCTGCGGCAATCGCCGCAGGGATTCTGGGCGAATGCCACGCCCGCCGCACTGCAAACCAGCGCCGCTACCAGCCTCATCGCGTAACGCATCGCACCCTCCCGGTTTCACCGCATCCGCGGCATCATGTTCTTCATGTTGCGCATCATCTTGCCGAGGTTGCCGCCGCGCATCATCTTCATCATCTTCTGCATCTGTTCGAACTGCGCGAGCAGGCGGTTGACCTCCTGCACCTGCACGCCCGCGCCCGCGGCGATGCGCCGCTTGCGCGAGGCCTTGAGGAGCTCGGGCTTGCGGCGCTCGGCGGGTGTCATCGAGTTGATGATCCCCTCGGTGCGCTTGAGCGCCTTTTCCTGCAGCTCGGGCGATGACTGCGCCATCTGGGTCAGCTGCGCCGGCAGCTTGTCGGCGAGGCTGCCCAGCCCGCCCATCTTCTTCATCTGCTGCAGCTGGCTCTTGAAGTCCTCGAGGTCGAAGTCCTTTCCCTTCTTGAACTTGTCGGCGAGCTTCTGCGCCTCCTTCTCATCGACCTTGGATCGCGCCTCCTCCACCAGGGACAGGATGTCGCCCATGCCGAGGATGCGGGAGGCCATGCGCTCGGGGTGGAAGGCCTCGAGGCCGTCCATCTTCTCGGAGACGCCGACGAACTTGATCGGCTTCCCGGTCACGTGGCGCACCGAGAGCGCTGCACCGCCGCGCGCGTCGCCATCGAGCTTGGTCAGCACAATGCCGGTGAGCGGCAGCGCCTCGCTGAAGGCGCGCGCCACGGTCACCGCATCCTGGCCCTGCATCGAGTCCACCACGAAGAGCGTCTCGATCGGGTCGAGCGAAGCGTGCAGGGCGCGGACCTCCTCCATCATCGCCGCGTCGATCGCGAGCCGCCCGGCGGTATCGACGATGAGCACGTCGTGGTAATGCTTCTTCGCCCAGTCGAGCGCCGCTACGGCGATGTCCACCGGCTTCTGCGAGACATCCGACGGGAACACGTCGGTCTCGAGATTCTTGCCGAGGGTGGCGAGCTGCTCGATCGCCGCCGGCCGGTAGACGTCGGTGGAGACGAGCAGCACCTTCTTCTTCGTGGTGCCGCGAATCAGCCGGGCGAGCTTGCCCGCGCTGGTGGTCTTGCCGGAACCCTGCAGGCCAGCGAGCAGGATCACCGCCGGCGGCGTCGTGGCGAAATCGAGCGCGGCATTGGCCCCCCCCATGAGGCTCGCGAGCTCCTGGTGAACGATGCCCACCAGGGCCTGGCCGGGTGTGAGGCTGCCGGCGACCTCCTGGCCGAGCGCCTTCTCCTTCACCCGTGCGACGAATTCCTTGACGACCGGCAAGCCCGCATCGGCGTCGAGGAGCGCGAGGCGCACCTCGCGCAGCATCTCCTGCACGTTGTCTTCCGTGAGGCGCGAGTGACCCCGTAGGGTCTTCACTACGGCGGTGAGGCGTTGCGTCAGGGCGTCGAGCATGTGGAATTGGTAGACTGGAAGGTCAAAACGTAAACGGCAGCGAAATGCCTGATTTGCCTTTGTATTTTAGCACCGCCGGATGCTGGCTCCTGCTCTCGGGCCTCGCCTGGCGGGCATCCCGCCCGGCGGCGGCGGGCGTCCCGGGCACCGCCCGCGCTCAGATCCGGATCGACAGCTTCGTGGTCCCCGTGGCCCTGGTGCTGCACGCGATGCTCCTCTACCGGCGCGTGGTCCTGCCCGACGGGCTCGACCTCGGCGTGGCCAACGCGATCTCGCTCCTGGTGTGGCTCACGGTGCTCATCTACTGGCTCGCGAGCCTCGCCTTCAATGGACTCGCGAGCATCCTCGGCCTGATCGCGCCGGTAGCGCTCCTCGCGGTGCTGTTGCAAGCCGTAATTCCGACGCAGCACATCGTGACCTACGGCGGCGACCCGCTGTTCGCGCTGCACTTCGTGATCGCGATGCTGGCCTACAGCCTCTTCATCGTGGCGACGGTGCACGCGCTGGTGATGCTCGCCGAGGAGAAGTGGCTGCATCGCGGCGTGCTGCCGCCGTTCCTGAAGAGCCTCCCGCCGCTCCTGGAGATGGAGGCGCTGCTGTTCCGCATCCTCCTGGCTGCATTCGTTCTGCTCACCTTTACCTTGGTGAGCGGGGTGTTTTTCTCCGAGCAGCTGTTCGGCAAGCGCCTGACCTTCTCGCACAAGACCGTGTTCGCGATCATCTCGTGGCTCATCTTCGGCGGGCTCCTCGCGGGCCACCACTTCCGCGGATGGCGGGGGCGCACCGCGGTGCGTTGGACGCTCGCGGGATTCACGGCCCTGCTGCTCGCGTACATCGGCAGCAAGGTCGTCCTCGAGATCATCCTGAAGCGCGGCTAGACCGGCCTTGGATTCCATCCCTCTCAGTTGGCTGTTCGCCGTGCTCGGCGTGCTGCTGCTGCTCTCCGGATTCTTCTCGGTCGCCGAGACCAGCATGATGGCGCTCAACCGCTACCGGCTGCAGCACCTCGTGAGGGAGGGCCATCGCGGCGCGCGGCTTACCCAGGCGCTCCTCGACAACATCGACCGGCTGCTGGGCGTGATCCTGCTCGGCAACAACCTCATCAACGCGGCCTCCGCCGTCCTCGTGGCCGAGATCGCACGGCGCCTCTTCGGCGAGGGCGAGCTGGTCCTGGCGCTCGCCACGCTCGCCGTCACCTTCTTCATACTCGTCTTCAGTGAGATCACGCCAAAAGTGATCGGGGCGACCTATCCGGAGGCCCTCGCGCTGCCGTCGGCCTATGTGCTCACGCCGCTGCTGCGCGTGGCCTACCCGATCGTCTGGTTCGTGAACCTGTTCGTGCAGGGCTTGCTCCGGCTGCTCTTCATCAAGCCCCGGACGCAGCCCGCCGGCCACCTGTCGATGCAGGAGCTGCGCACGCTGGTGCTCGAGGGCGGCAAGTTCATCCCGAAGAAACACCAGTCGATATTCCTGAACCTCTTCGAGCTCGAGGACCTGACGGTCGACGACACCATGACCCCGCGCGGCCAGATCGAGTCCCTCGATCTCGAGGACGATGTCGACGAGCTGCGCAACAAGCTCGCGACCGCGCACCACACGCGCCTGGTGGTCTGCGAGGGCGGCCTCGACAAGGTGGTCGGCATCCTCCATGTGCGCAAGGTGCTCAATGCGACACGCCGCGAGCAAATCGATATCGAGGGGCTGCGCGCCATCCTGCGCGAGCCGTACTTCGTGCCGGCGGGGACACCGCTGCTCGACCAGCTCACGAATTTCCAGGACAACCAGCGCCACGTCGGCCTGGTGGTCGACGAATATGGCGAGATCCTGGGCCTGGTCACGCTCAAGGACATCCTCGAGGAAATCGTGGGGGAATTCACCAGCCAGGCCATCGGGTCCGCGGCGCGCTTCCACAAGGAGGCCGACGGCAGCGTGATCGCCGACGGGACTTGCTCGCTGCGCGTGCTCAACCGCAAGGCGGGCTACGATTTTCCGCTCGAAGGTCCGAAGACCATCAACGGCCTGCTGCTCGAGCAGCTCGAGGATATTCCCGAGTCGGGCACCACGATCGCCGTCGGCGGCCACCCGGTGGAGATCCTCCAAGTGCAGAACCGCATGATCAAAGTAGTCCGCATCCTGCCGGTCGTTGTGCCCGCAGCGGCCAACCAGGAGGCCGCCTAGGAGGCCTTGGCGGCGCGGTATTGCGCGACGAACCGCCGGTCGATGCGGTCCTTCCACCGCCACGCCCATCGCCCCTGCCAGGACAGCGGGCCCCAGGTTCCCACTGCATGGCGCTCGCCGGTAGAAATGAGTGCGAGGAAATTACCCGGCGGGCGGAACGGTTGCAGCGGCTGGCCGTGAATCGCGGCGCGCAGGTTCGCGGCGAGGATTGGCGCCGCGCGCACCGCGAAAACCCCGGCCCGCGGGCGCGGGTGGTCCGGGTCGGTCGCGCAATCGCCGGCGCCGAACACGTTTGAATGCGATACGGACTGCAGCCGGTCGTTGGTGAGAAGAAAGCCGCGCTCGTCGGTGGCGAGGCCCGAATCGCGAATCCACGGATGTGCCCCTGCCCCGGTGGCCCAGAACACCGCGTCGGTGGTGAACTCGAGGCCGCTGTCCAGCCGCAGGAAATCCCGGCCGACCTCCGCGACCGCGGCTCCGACGTGGGATGCGACGCCATTGCGACGCATGCGCCGTACGAGCCGCCGCCGCGCGCCCGCGGCGAGGCCCACCCCCGCGGCGTCGGACACGAGGCGCACGTGGGGGACGGGTTCCTCCAGCGTGGTGCGCAAGCGATGGTTCATGGCCAGCGCCAGCTCGATGCCGCCCGCGCCGCCGCCGACGACGGTGATCGCCTTCAGGCGGCCCTTCGCAGCGCGCGCATAGACCTCGTTCCAGCCCTGCACCGCGCGCTCGAGCGGGCGCACCACGATCGCATGCGCTTGAACACCGCGTGCCGCGCCCAACACCGGCTGCGACCCCACGTCGAGGGAGAGCACGTCGTACGGGTGGACGCTGCCGTCGGCGCAGACCACCTCGTTCGCGTCCGGGCTCACCAGCGACGCTGTAGTCAGCCGCAGGTCCGCGCGCGCGGCCCGTGCGAGGGCGGCGAGGTCGATGGTGCATTCCTCGAGCGCGTAATGCCCCGCGATGTGCCCCGGCAGCATCCCGGTATAGATGAGCCAGGGATACGGGGTCACCACGAGGACGTGGAGCTGGCCATCGGGGTTGGCCTGGAGGTCGCGCAGCACTTCGATGTGTGCGTGCCCGCCGCCCAGGAGCACCACGCGTTTCACGGTCGCGCCTCGAGCCGCAGGTCCCCGAAGCGCGCCGTCGCGCTCTCGCCGGTCTGGTCGGTGTCGTTGCCCGCCACGACCCCGGTGACCGCGGGCACCGGACCCGCCCACTGCGCACCGAAAGCCGCGCGGAAATCTCGCTCGAGGTCGCGCCGCGCCTGCACCCATTGCCCGGCGCGCGCGTTCCCGCTCTCGACCACCACCGTGCGGACACGGGCCGTATAAGGGCTCCAGCCGGAAGTCTCCGCGGGATGGCGGTTGTCCCACACGTAGCAGATGCCCGCCGTGGGCAACTCCTCGCCGTAGACGAGCCGCGCCACCTGGAACTTGATTCGGTCGGCGATGGGCAAGGCGGCCACCGGGATATCGAAGAACACGTAGACGCGCGCCGCAAAATCGTCGCCCTCGCGGCGCGACAAGTCGGCGCCCTGCACCACCCGATCGACCTTCCAGCGCCACGCGAGGATCGGACGGCTGCTCGTGTCGGCGCGCAATGCCAGCGCCGCGGCGCCGGCCGCCGCATCACTTCGAACCTGAAGCACCGCGACATCCCCATCCAGCACCAGCGCGACCTCGGCGCGTGGCGCGCGCCCGACGCCGCGCGCCTTCCAGCCCCCGGGAAGCCCGGCGCCGGGGAGATTCGCGGAAAAGGGCGCGATCGGCTGCGGCTCGAGCGCATGGGCTAATGCAGCCGCGGTGAGCAGCGCAGCCGCCGTGGCCCGCTTCACGAAAGGACTTCGCGCAACGCGAGGCCGGCACCCTGGAGGCGCAGGTAATCCTCGGGCCGGTCGACGTCCCAGAGCATCGGCATGAGCTTCCAACGCGCGCCCGCGGACTCAAGCCGCCGGCGGGTTTCGTCCATCACGGAAGACGTTCCCCACGCGATGCCGTCGAAGATTCCCGGCACGCTTCGGGCGAGGCCGACCATCACGTAGCCGCCGTCCTCGGCCGGTGCGACCACCGCATCGTGCGTGACGAGCGCCTCGGCGGCCGAACGCAGCTCGCGTGACGTAAGCGCGGGGCAGTCGCTTCCGATGGCCAGGAGCGGGCGCCCGGACGCCAGGGAGCGACGGAACGCGTACCCCATGCGCTCGCCCAGGTTGCCTCCCTCCTGCCGGCAGAGGCGCACGCTGAAGCGCTCCGCGCAGCTTGCGAAGAACGGATCGCGCTCGTCGGGCGCGCACCACAACTCCACGTCTCCCAGGCGCGCCTCGATGGCAGTAGCCAGCGCGCGCATCACCAGCCGCGCGTGCAGTTGCGCGGCGCCGTCGTTTCCCAGCAGCGGCGCGAGGCGCGTCTTCACCAGGCCTGCGACCGGCGCCTTGGCGAAAACCGCGACGCGCGTGGGCTCAGGAAGAGGTGCGCTCGACGTCATAGCGGCGTGCGAGCCGGTGGGGATCGGCGCCGAGGGCGTAAGCCAGCCGCAGGCGCCACATGAGAACGATGGTTCGCAGCGTCCCGTGGCGTTCCCAGCGGCGCGCCGAGGTCTCGACACGGCTGCGCAGGCACAGCGGAGCGGAGCGCCGCTTGAGCGCCTTGCAAAGCGCCACGTCCTCCATCAGCGGGATCGCGGGATAGCCTCCGACCGCCTCGAACGCGGCGCGGCGCACGAAGATCGCCTGGTCGCCGGTGGCGATGCCGCTCGCCCGGGAGCGCGCATTCATGAGTCGCGCCACCAGCGCGAGCAGCGGGCCGGCGCCGGCAATGGCCACGTCGAAGCGACCCCAGTCCCGCCCTGCGCCGTCGAGCCGCGAAATTGCATCGAGCGCATCTGGCGGAAGCAGCGTGTCGGCATGGAGGAACAGCAGGACCTCGCCACGGCTCGCGCGCGCACCGGCGTTCATCTGGGAGGCGCGTCCGCGCGGCGCGTCGATCACGCGATCCGCGAGTGGCGAGGCCAGGCTGCGGGTGGCGTCGAGGCTCCCGCCATCGACCACGATCACCTCGGCGCCGGCGGCGCGCAGTTGCTGCAACGCCCGCAGCGCCGCATCGATGGCGCGCGCCTCGTCGAGAACCGGAACGATGATGGAAAGCCGCGCCATGGGCCTCGATTGTACGGCCCCGCCGGCAGCCTATCGCGCGTCGTTCAGCGCCCAGTCGTAATCGAGGAAGGCCACGTCGGCCTTCTGGCCCCGCACCGCGGCGCGGTCCTCGGGCTTGTCGGCGAGCTGGTCGGCGTACTTTGCGAGCGTTGCCTTGATCGAGGTGTATCCCTTGTGGCCGCGCTCGAAATCGCGGCCGTACCAGTCGAAGATCTTCGACACCTCGAGCTTGCCCGCCTGCGCATTGAAACGATTGCGCGTGCGGTCGGAGAGGAAACGCTTCATCCCGTCTTCGAGCTGGGCGTCGAGCCGCTCGGGCGTGAACGCCTCGTTGCGCAGCATCGGGCAGCCGATCGAGGCGCAAACCACCCCAACGTGCACGCGCGGATCGTCGTAGACGCCCTCGCGCCGCAGGATCTCGTGCTCGACCTGGTCCAGGTACGAAGGCTGGCCCAGCAAGGTGAAGAACTTGTCCTTCCATGGATTCCCGAACACCGACCCGAATTCGCGGATCGACTTGATATCGGGATAGCGCGAGAGGATCTTCTCGACGGTGTACGCGTTGTACGCGTTGATCAGGAACGCCTGCTGTTGCGGCTTGGTCCAGGCGTCGAACTCGGTCCTCGGCACCGCGGAGTATTCGGCGAGAACCGCTTTCAGCTGCACGCGGTCGCGCGCAAGCCCGGCGTAGGCCACCATCGACGCATTGCCGCCCTCCGTGTAGCGGACGTGTTTCTTCAACAGGTCGTCCCACGCTTTGTGGGAGTGGTCGAGTGCGGTGGCCGCGGTGCTCGCGGCGAGCAGCGCGATTGCGAGGAGGAGGCGCTTCATCAATCGTCTCCGGGGGCCGGAGCCGCGGGGTAATAGCGGCGCTTGTCCTTCAGCGCGAAGAGCTTGCCCAGCACGGCGGCGAGGCC
>JALYSB010000003.1:0-3117 GCA_030855025.1 Pseudomonadota bacterium | reverse complement strand
CGCGTCCAGTCGTTGAAAGCCTGCGCCAGCGCCATCTGGCCGTGGGTGACCGTCGAGCGCTTCCACACGCCGGCGGCATATTTGTTGGACTCGGCGTAGGTGGGGTAGATGTGGATGGTGCCGAGGATCTTCTCCAGGCCGAACCCGTGCCGCATCGCGGCGACGAACTCCGTGATGATCTCGCCCGCGTTGGTGCCGGCGATGGTACACCCGAGGATCTTGTCGGTGCCGGGCCGTACCAGCACCTTCACCAGGCCGTGGGCCTCGCTGTCGGCAATCGCGCGGTCGAGGTCGTCGATCGGATAGGTGTGGACCTCGTAGGCGATCCCCTTCTCCTTCGCCTCGGTCTCGTTCAAGCCCACGCGCGCCACCTCGGGGTCGGTGAAGGTGGCCCACGGGATCACCGAGTAGTCCACCTTGAACTTCTTGAAGCGGCCGAAGAGCCCATTCACGGCGCAATACCATGCCATGTGCGACGCGGTATGGGTGAACTGGTAGGGTCCCGCGACGTCGCCGCATGCGAAGACGTTGGGATAGACCGTCTGCAGGTACTCGTTCACCTCGACGGTCTTCTGCTTGGTGAGCGCGATTCCGAGCTCTTCGAGGCCGAAGCCCTGCGTGTTGGCGCCGCGGCCGAGCGCACAGAGGATCTGGTCGAAGGCGATGCGCCTCTCGCCGCCCTCATGCTCGACCACGAGCACCTTCTCGCCCGCCTCGACCTTCACTTCCTTCGCCTTGTGCCCGACCAAGACGTCGATGCCGTCCTGCTGGAAGCGCCGGGCGACCATCGCGGAGAATTCCGGATCCTCCTTGCCCAGGATGCGCGGCAACATCTCGACCTGCGTCACCTTCGAGCCGAGGCGCGCGAACGCCTGCGCGAGCTCGCTTCCGATCGGCCCGCCGCCGAGCACCACCAGGCGGGCGGGAAGCTTGCGCAGCTCCCACAGGTTGTCCGAGTGCAGCGGCTGGCACTCGCGCAGCCCGGGGATCGGCGGCACCAACGGCCGCCCGCCCGTGGCAATGACGATGTTGCGGGTGGCGAGCGTGCGCGTGGCCCCATCCGCAGCCTCGACTTCCACGGTCCATGGTGAGGTGATTTTCGCCGTGCCCTTCAGGCACTCGACCCCGAGCGCGGTGTAGCGCTCGACCGAATCGTGCGGCTCGATCGCCTTGACGATTTGCTGGACGCGTTCCATGGCGTGGGCAAAATCAAATTCCGCCGACGCGCTCTTCACGCCGTAGTCGCTGGCGTGGCGAATCTGTGCGAGCAGCTTCGCCGTCTTGATGAGGGCCTTCGACGGCACGCAGCCGGTGTTGAGGCAATCCCCGCCCATCTTGTGGCGCTCGATGATCGTGACCTTCGCTTTCACCGCCGCAGCAATGTAGGCCGAGACCAGGCCCGCGGAGCCCGCGCCGATCACCACCATGTTGCGGTCGAACTTTTCCGGCCGCGTCCATTTCGCGTAGACCTTGCGCGCCTTCAGCGCGTCGAGCACCCTCTTCGCGACGATCGGGAAGAGGCCCAGGATCACGAAGGCGGCGATCAGCCCGGCCGAGATGCGGAACTGCCCGAGCTGGGTGCCGGCGTACACGTAGGCGATCGTGCCCGCGAGCATTCCCAGCTGGCTCACCCAGTAGAAGGTCCGCGTCCTGATCGGCGTGAGGCCCATCACCAGGTTGATCACGAAGAAGGGGAACGCCGGCACCAGGCGCAGCGCGAAGAGGTAAAACGCGCCCTCGCGCGCCACGCCATCGTTGATCGGCTTCAGCTTGTCGCCGAATTTCGCCTGCACCCAGTCGCGCAGCACGAAGCGCGATGCCAGGAAGGCGAGGGTCGCCCCGATAGAGGACGCGAACGACACGATCACCACCCCCCAGAGCAGCCCGAAGATCGCCCCGGCCACCAGCGTGAGGATCGCCGCGCCCGGCAGCGACAGTCCGGTGGCCGCCACGTAGACCAGGAAAAAAATCACCGCGGTCCGGACCGGGTTCGCCTGGAAATAGGCCTCGATCGCCGCGCGCTGCGACTGGAAGTACTCGATCGAGAAGTACTGCCGGAGATCGAAAGCGAAGAACGCCGCCACCAGGGCGACGATGACTGCGAGTACTGCGAGCTTGCCCTTGCTCACGTCGGCCTTCCCGGTGCGCGAGGCGGCGGCGCGGCCTCGGCGAGCGTGAACCGCGTGCCCTCGCGGATCCGGTTGAAATACGACGCGTGGGCGGGCGTCCCCTCGGGCCAGCCAGCCAGGAAGCGCTCCATCCAGCGCACGTGATCGTAGTCGATGCGCAGCGCCTCGACCTGCGCGCCTGCAACCTCGACGCCATACAGCCGCTCGGGACCGGCGAAAGGACGTACGCCGATCCGCGTGAGCATGCCGAAGCGCGCGCCCGCGAAATTCGGCATTCCCGCCGCGCCATTGTTGGCGACGACTCCCCGGTCGAACGCGCGCAGCGCCGGCAGGCAGGTGTGGGTGGATGCGAAAGCATCGACCTGTCCATCGTGCAACGCCGACTCGATCCAGCGCCGATGCGCGGGATCGTCGAGGCGGTCCTGCGCAAAGCCCCAGCCGGCGAGGGACGCCGCGTCCCCGTGAACGATGCCGATGCGCGCGGCGCCCACGCGCGCCACCAGATGCATCGGCAATGCCGCGAGGCGGGCCCGCAACTGCGGGGCGCGCGCCGCGGTGGCCCGCAGGCGCGCGAGGATCTCGTTGGAGCGCGACACCTCCGCGTCGCTCACGTCGAGCGGATAGGCGCAGCCGCAGCCGGCGCCGGAATCGTCACCCGCGATCTCGGTCTCGACGTTCCCCCGCAAGGCCGGATGGCGCAGGACCTCGCGCGTCACGCGCGCGAAGTCCGCGTCGTCCACGTCGAACCAATGGAAGTCGCCGTTGAAGACGAGCGTAACCGGCCCGGGTTCGCGATCCGCCGTCGCGATCACGGCCTCGAGCGCCTCGACATTGCCGTAGAGGCCGCCCACCACGTACACGGTCTCGGCGCGAATCTCGGGCTCGCGAGCGAAGGCGCGCGGCGAATAACGATAGGCGACCGGACAGGTCCTTCCGGGCCGCGCCTCCAGGGCGATCTCGCGCCTCGCAACGTGTGCCGCGTTGCTCA
>JALYSB010000081.1 GCA_030855025.1 Pseudomonadota bacterium | reverse complement strand
CGCGTCGGATAGCTTGCGCACGCCGAAGAAGAGCCAGCCGCGATGGCGGTCGAAATAGCCCTCGCCGACCGCGCGGGCGAGGATCGACATCATCCCTGCGATGCCCGAGCCGCCGGCGATGCAGACGAGGTCGTTCGCGATTCCGGGCTGGAAGGTCGCCTTGCCGAGCGGGCCGAACACGCGCAGCTGCGCGCCGTCCTTCGCCGTGCCGAAAAGCCACTCCGAGAACCCGCCGCCGGGCTTCTTCTTGGCGACGAACTTGAGGCGCTTCGCGCCGCGCTCGTAGTTGACCATCGAATAGGCCCGGTGGCCCTGGACGCCGGGCGCCGCGAGCACCATGAACTGGCCCGCCTCGAAGTCGCGCGGGCCTTCGAGCTCGACGTCGAACGCCATCACGTCGTGCACCAGCAACGCCGGATCCCGCAGGCGGCCCGAGCCGGCGGCCACGCGGCAGGCACCGGGCTCGAACGGCTTCACGAACTTGGCCACCTCGAGCGTGAGGTCGCCCTCGGCCACGCACTGGCACATGAGGTACTCGCCCTGTCCGGGCTTTACGTACTTGCGCCCCGGCGCCTCCGGCCATCCATCGTGCAGGGAGCCCTCGACGAGTTTCGCCTTGCAGGTGCCGCAAGTACCGGTGGCGCACTCATACGGCAGGTCGATCCCGGCGGCGAGGCCGGCATATAGGACCGCCTCTCCGGGCGCGGCATCGTATTGGAAGCCGCGATTGCGCGCGTTGATCCGGATGCGCATCAAAAGGGGATGTGGTATCCGTAACCGAGCAGCCGGGTGTCGAGCTTCACGACGCGCTTCGCGAGCTTCGGTGCCGCGCCGTTCAGTTTCACGGTGTCGTTGAAGCGGCCGACGGCGAAGAGCTCGCTCGCGCCGCCGTCGAGCTGCGTGCGGAACACCTGCAGCGCCGAGACCACCGTCGCCGCGCTCTCCTCCATGTCCACGGTGTATACCGTCGCGTGGCGCGTGATGGGCGAGTGGTCGCTGTTGTGCCGCGGCAGGTTGGTGAGCAGCGTGTCGAGGCCTTTGCGGTCGTGATCGAGCCAGACCATGTCCTTGCGAATCTCGGGGCTGTAGGTGGTTATCGTGTAGCGGAAGTCCTCGTCGCACAGCGCGAGGAAGCCCTTGTAGTCGCGATCGTCCAAAGCGAGGCAGGAGCGGTAGACCAGCTCCTCGATCGCCTGGCGCTGCTCGGGGTTCGCCATGCGATCGCCCCTTCAGGCCACCGCGCGCACGGGCTCGGACTTGCCCTCGCGGAACGGGTCGAACGCCGGCCGGCCCATGCGCCGCGCCCACTCGGCGTAGTAGTGGCGCATGCCGATCTCGTCGTGGATGGTGCTGTTCTCTTCGCGGCCCTGCAGGATCCAGCGCGCGTCGGTGCCGGTGCGCAGCCCGCGCCCCTGGCCGTGGACGGCCAGCAGGTCCTCGTGGAGGTTGCGGCCGAACGGACCCCAGATCATGTTGTGGTCGAAGACGCGCTCGGCGCGCTCTTGCGGCGTGTCGCGCTTGAGCCCCAGGCCGCGGAATTCGATCAGCACCTCGTTCGGGCCGATGGGAATCGCCGTATCCATGCGCAGCACCGAGGTGCGCAGGTTGTAGGTCATGCCGGGGAAGACGTCGACCATGTACCAGCCGCCGGTGGCGAGGCCCGGCCAACCCACGGCGCGCTCCTTCGAGCCTTCGTACTTGTCGTACTTGATCTGCATCGAGCCCACCGTGGCGTGCCCGTTCGGAAAGCCCGTGTACTTCCGCTCGAAATACCCCGGCTGCATCATCCCGGTGATGCGATTGAAGTAGTGCAGATAGTCGTGGTAGAACTCGCTGTTGGTGTCGTGCCACAGCTTGAAGTTGGTGCGCACGTGCGCCTTGTGGAAGTGGAAGACTTCCAGCGGCTCTTCGAGGAACGGCGCGAGGATGTCCATGGCGCCGCCGAGGAACTCGGCGAGCGACGGGGCGTCGTCGGAGATGTTCACCCAGACGAAGCCGCCGAAGCCCACCTCGCAGCGCACCTCGCGCAGCGACGCGTCCTCCTTGCAGAAGCGGTCCTGGTAGCCCTGCTCGCCGCGCGAGATCTCGATGCAGGCGCCGCGCGTGTCGAACGACCACTGGTGGAAGATGCACGTCACGCGCTTGGCGTTGCCCGCCGGATCGTAGAGCAGCGTGTTGCCGCGGTGCGGGCAGATGTTGTAGAACGCGCGCACCTTGCTGTCGTCGCCGCGCACGACGATGAGCGGCACGCCCGACGGGTGCGTGAACAGGCGGTAGTCGAACGGCGCGGTGATCTCCGACTCGTGGCAGGCGATGATCCAGGCGGGCCGGAAGAGCTTCTCGTTTTCCTCCTCGAAGATCTGCTGGTCCGAATAGATCCGCGCGTCGACGTAGTGGGTCGTCGGGAAATTAGGCCTGGCCTCCCACTGCTCGCCGTTCTTGCTCATGACTCTCGAGCTCCTATTTCTTGCAATCGCTCATGCACCGCACCGCTTTCGAGTCGGGGCGGTCGTCGACCAGAAAGGCGTCGCGATTGGGCATGCGGACCTGCACCAGCGTTTCGGGACCCATCACGGCGTCCGCCGGGATGAGGCCGTTCAGGTGCAGCAGGTAGCCGGTGACCGCATAGGTCTCGTCGTTGGTGAGGCTTTGCGGCCGGTCCATGGGCATCGCGCGGCGCACGTAATCGAAGAGGATCGGCGCATACGGATACATGCTGCCCGGCGTCAGCACGCGCGGGCTCTTGGTCATCGAGCCGATGCCGCCCACCATCGTGCCGAATACCGGGCCCCCCTTCGCCTCCGGGCCATGGCACGCCGCGCACTTGCCGTCGTAGACCTGCTTGCCCGCCGCGACGGTCCCGCGACCGGACGGCAGCCCGAGGCCATCGGTCGTGCGCACATCGATGTTCACGGCGACCAGGTCCGCTTCGCTCACCGGCTGGCCGAAGCGCGGCCGGTCGGGCAAGGGCTGCACCGGATGGGCCGCGGTCTTGCCAAGCCAGATGCCCTCGGCGGTCTTCGCGACCGGGCCGCTGGGGCCGCCTCCCATCATCGTGGCGCATGCGCCGAGCCCGAGCGCGAGCACCACCGCAACCGCAACCTGCCTACGCTTGGCCGATGACATTGGTCACCTCCCCATTCGCCGCGACCGCCCAGGGCTGGACCGCATTGTGGTGCTGCACGAAGCCGACGATGGCGCGGACCTTGGCGAGGTCGGCCACCGTGGGCTGGACGTACCCGGTGCTGTCGACCGCGCGGCTCATGAGGATGGCGGGCTTGCCGTCCCAGTTCCACGCGATCTTGAAGCGGGTGAGGCACTTGTCCATGACCGGTTCCTCGAGCACGGCCTCGCGCCAGTTGCGCCCGCCGTCGAACGAAACGTCGACCGCGCGCACCTTGCCCGAGCCCGACCAGGCGAGGCCGGTGACTTCGCGGAAGCCGGGCTTGCCGAGCTTCTGCCCGCCCGAGGGTGAGGTGATGACCGACTTGCACTCCATGACCATGCTGAACTGGCGCCATTTGCCGTCGGGCATGGGATCGGTATAGCGGGCGGTTTCGCTGCGCAGGTGCCATGGCTTGTCGCCCACCTTCATGCGCCGCAGCCATTTCACGCTGATGTTGCCTTCCCATCCGGGGACGATCACACGCACCGGGTAGCCGTTCTCGGGGCGCAAGGCCTCGCCGTTCATGGCGTAGGCGATGATCGTGTCATCCATCACCTTCTCGAGGGGGATCGAGCGCGCGTGCGCCGCGCCGTCGCCGCCTTCAAAAAGCACCCACTTGCCGCGCGGGTCGATGCCGGCCTCGTCCAGCAGGATCGAGGCGGGCACGCCGGTCCAGAGCACGCCCGAGAGCAGCCCGTGCGTCTGCTGCACGGTGACCGAAGCGGGCTTCAGCCAGTCGGTGAGGCCGTTGCCCGAGCACTCGTGGAAGTGGAAGCGCGATACCGACGGGTAGCGCATCAGGTCTTCCATCGAGAACGTGAGGGGCTGGCGCACCATGCCGTGCAAGACAAGCTTGTGCGTGCGCGGGTCGATGTCCGGCGTGCCGGAGTGGTGGCGCTCGAAGACCAGGCCGTTGGGCGTGATGATGCCCGGCTGGTGCTGCAGCGGCGTCATGCTCCAGTCCGACCAGTTCTGGCGGTTCTTGAGCACGTCGCTGCGATTGCGCTTGACGTGTCCTTCGAACTTCGAGGGCATGCCGTACGCCTTCTCGTCGATCGTGCGGCCAATCTCGCGGTTCGAGGCCGGAACTTCCAGCGGCGCGGCCTGAGCCGCGGCCACCCCGCCCAGGGTGCTGGCGCCCGTGAGTGCCATCGTCTTGCGCAGGAAGTCGCGACGCTCGCTCTTCGCGGGGGCGTCCGTCTGCGGCTGGGAATCCTTCGTCGGATGCCGCGGTCCTTCGGTCGGGCTTGCCATGGCGCGCTCCTCCTCGATATGGAATACGTTGGCTACCTCTGCGGCCATCTTAGGGCGCGCGCGGTGCAATGGGAAGCTTTGTTAGCAGAGATGGCGCCGGTGCTTGAAACGGAGTGTTTCCTTTCGAAAAGACACGCCGCGCAGGGGTCCAAAGGAAACGTGCCGCGCGGGCTTTGGGCAGCGGGCTGCGCCCCCGCTGCGGCCTCGGTTTATGCTCGCGGCCATGGGCAAGCTCGCGCAACGTTACGGTGATGCGGCGCGTTCCGGCGTGTATCGCGTCCGGGACGCCGACATCCCGCGAGCGGCCGCCGTCGAGGCCGATGCGTTCGTGCTCGAGATCGGCGTGGCGGCGCTCGCCGACGGCGGCTGGCCGCAGGTAGAGGAAGCGATGCACCTGCCGCCCGCGCGAGCGTGCGTCGTGTTGATCCCCGATGCGGCAGCGCTCGCGCGGTCGGAGCACCACGGTACGCTGGAGGCGCTGCACATTGCCGCGCAGGGCTGTCGCGACGCCGATCGGCCCTTCTTCGCGGTGCTGGTCGACCCCGATGGATGCCTCGCGCTGCCGCCGCTCTACCATGAGCGCGCCACGGAGTAGCGTTCCCGCTCGCCTTTGTGTTTCAATGAATTTTTACCCATCCCCCTCATCATGGCCGACCGTCGGCTACGGGTCTTCCACGCCGTCGCGAAGCACCTGTCCTTCACCAAGGCCGCCGAGGCGCTCTGCATGACGCAGCCGGCGGTCACCTTCCAGGTCCGGCAGCTCGAGGAGCACTTCGACGCCCGCCTGTTCGACCGGGCGCAGGGACGCATCGTGCTTACCGCGGCGGGCATCGTGGCCTTCGAGTACGCCGAGCGTATCCTCGCCCAATCCGCCGAGCTCGATGCGCGCCTGAAGGAGATGAGCTGCCAGGATTCGGGGCCGCTGCTGATCGGTGCCAGCACCACGCTCGCAGAATTCCTGCTGCCGCAGGTGCTTGGCGAGTACAAGGCGCGCCATCCCGCGGTGGTGCCGCGGCTGTTCGTCGCCAATTCCGAGGCCGTGCAGGCGCGCGTGGCCGAACGCAGCCTCGATCTCGGTTTCATCGAAGGCGACTCGCACCTGCCGACCCTGGTGAACGACTTCTGCTGCGACGACGAGCTGCGCGTCGTCTGCTCCCCGAAGCACGCGCTGTCCAAGGCAACGAGCGTCGCTCCGCGCACGCTCACCGAGCACGCCTACATCAGCCGGGAGCTGGGCTCCGGCACGCGCGAGGTCGTGGACCACTACCTGGAGAAGAACGGGCTCGCCCTGGACGCCCTCCAGGTCGTGATGGAAGCGAGCAGCCCCGAGGCGCTCAAGGGCCTGGTGGCCACGGGCCTGGGCTTCGCGATCATGTCGCGCGCCACGGTGGTAAAGGAGGTTCGCCTGGGCGAGCTGGTGGAGATCGCATTGTCGCCGCCGCTGGTGCGCCAGCTCGCCGTGGTCTATCCCAAGGAGCGGTTCCATTCGCGGCTGGTCGCGGGTTTCGTGCAGTTCGCAAAGCAGCGGCTCGCCGCGATGCAAGCGGCCGACCGCCCCGGCATCCGGGCCGCATGACTGCGGCTCGACGAGCGCGCGTGAGCCGCTGGGGGCCGGCATGGAAGTGAGGGTGTGGCGTGGCGGCGCCGAGGGCGCCTTCCAGTCCTTCGAGGTCCCGCGGCTGCCAAGCCAGACGGTGCTCGACGTGGTGACGCACATCCAGCGCCACCTCGATCCCACGCTCGCCTATCGATTCGCCTGCCGCGTGGGCATGTGCGGTTCGTGTGCGATGACGGTGAACGGCAAGCCGCGATGGACCTGCCGCACGCACGTCGACAAGGTCGCCCTGGACAACCGGCTCGAGATCGCGCCGCTTGCGAACCTGCCCGTGGTGAGGGATCTGGTCGCCGACATGGATGAATTCTTCGACAAGTGGGCGCGCGCCCGCGGCCACTTCAAGCCAAGCGCGACGCGCGACGATTCCTTTGCGGTCGTGGATCCCGCGTCGCCCGCGCGCCGCGAGGCCGACGCCGGGATCGAGTGTATCGGCTGCGGAGTGTGTTACGCGGCGTGCGACGTCGTGAAATGGAATCGCGCCTACCTCGGCCCGGCGGCGCTCAATCGCGCGTGGACGCTGGTGAACGACCCGCGCGACGCCGGCAACGAAGACCGGCTGCGCGCAGTCGCGGGGGATGCCGGCTGCCACGCCTGTCACACGCTCATGAGCTGCACCGAGCACTGCCCGAAGAAGCTCTCGCCCACGCGCGCCATCGCGGGCCTGAAGCGGGCCACGTGGCGCCTTGCGATTTCCGAGGGCGACGGCGAATGAGCACGCAGCGCGAGGTGAAGTTCTGGGTGATGCAGCGTGCCACCGCCGTGATCCTGGCGCTGTGCGTCGTGGTGCATCTCGCGACGATCATCTATGCGGTGCGCGGCGGGCTCTCCGCCGGCGAGATTCTCGGGCGCACGCGCGGCAGCCTCGCGTGGGGCACGTTCTACACGGTGTTCGTCCTCGCGGCGGCGGTGCACGGTGCCATCGGGCTGCGCAACATCGCCGCCGAGTGGCTGGGATGGCGCGGCGACGCGGCCGAGGTGGCGGTCACGGTGGTCGCCGTCGCGCTCACGATGCTGGGCCTGCGCGCGGTCGTCGCGGTGGTGGGTCCATGAGGGCGGTGCGATCCCATACCGGTTACTGGGCGTTCATCGTCCATCGGGTATCGGGTGTCGCGCTCGCGATCTTCCTGCCGGCGCATTTCTGGTTCCTCGGCTCGGCCTTGCGGGGCGAGGAGGAAATGAACGGCCTGCTGCGCTGGACCGAGCAGCCGCTTGTCATCGCCGGGGAGTGGCTGCTCGTTGTATTCCTTGCGGCGCATCTCGCCGGGGGGTTGAGGGTGCTTGCCCTCGAGTTCCTGCCGTGGCGCAATTGGCAGAAGACGCTCGCCACCCTCGCCGCCGGGTTCGCGCTCGCCGCCGGGCTCGCGTTCGCGCTGGCCCGATGAGGAATATGCTGGACTTCTAGACCCCGTTTCTTTCTGGAGGAATCGATGAGTGAGCGAATCTGGAGCCGCCTGGCGGCGGTGACACTGCTGGCCTTGATGCCCGCGCTGGTTGCGGCCCAGGGCTGGCCCTCGAAGCCCGTGAAGATCGTCGTGCCGTTCGCCGCGGGCGGGGCCACCGACGTGGTCGCGCGCCTGCTGGCCCAGAAACTCGGGGACGCGTGGGGGCAGTCGGTGGTGGTGGAGAATCGCGCGGGCGCAGGCGGAAATATCGGCGCCGACGCGGTCGCAAAGTCGCCGGCTGACGGCTACACGCTGCTCATGGCCTCGGGGTCGATCGTCACCGCGAACCCGCATATGTACAAGGCACTGACCTACGATCCCGCCAACGACCTGGTGCCGATCACCAACGTCGCGACGGGGCCGCAGGTCATCGTTGTCAGCAACGCAGTCCCGGCCAGGGACCTGAAGGAGCTCATCGCGTATGCCAAGGCGAATCCGAAGAAGGTGAACTTCGGCAGCGCCGGCATCGGCACGCAAACCCACCTTGCGGCGGAGAATTTCGCCTACTCCGCGGGCGTGGACATGACGCACGTGCCCTATAAGGGCGAGTCCGCGGCGATGACCGACCTCATCGGCGGCCAGATTCATGTCGCGACGCCGAACGTGAGTGCGGCCATCGCCCACATCCAGCAGGGCCGGGTGCGCGCGCTCGCCGTCACCAGCCGCGTGCGCAGCCCGCACCTTCCCGATGTGCCCGCCGCCGCCGAGGTGCTGCCGGGCTTCGAGAACGCCGGCTGGTTCGGCTTGCTGGGCCCTGCCGGCACGCCGCGCGATGTGATCGAGCGCATCCAGCGGGACAGCGCGCGGATCCTGCTGTCGGAGGATTTCAAGGCGACCCTCGCCAAGCAGGGCATGGTTCCCGTGGCCAACTCGCCCTCCGAGTTCGCGCAAGCGATCCGTGAGGAAAGCGTGCAGTGGGCAAAGGTGATCAAGGACCGTGGCCTCGCTCAGAATTGACATCGGGCAGGTCGAGGATGTCGCGCGCGAGCTGTATATCCGCGCGCTCAAGATCCTGCCGCCCGATGTGAAGGCCGGGTTCGCGCGGCTCGCGGCGGGGGAGACCGACGCGACCGCGCGAAACGTCCTCGGCACCATGATCACCAACATCCGCGTGGCCGAGGAAACCGAGAACATGCTGTGCCAGGACACCGGCATCCCGATCTACAGCGTGACCATCGGCCGGCGAATCGAAGTCGAGGGCGCGGAGCTCGAGCGCGCCATTCGACGTGGATGCGAGCGCGCCACGCGCGAGCATCCGCTGCGCTCCTCGGTCGTTCACCCGATCACGCGGCGCAACGAGCACACCTCGTGCGGGCTGGGTGTTCCGGCGGTCCACGTGCGTTTCAGCGATGACGATCAGCGCCTGGTGATCGAGATGGTCCCCAAGGGCAGCGGCTCGGAGAACAACTCGTGGCTCAAGATGGCGATCCCCGCCGAGGGTGTGAATGCCATCAAGACCTTCGTCATCGATTGCGTGCTCGATGCCGGCGGCAAAACCTGCCCGCCCACCATCGTGGGCGTGGGGATCGGCGGCACTTCCGACCTGTGCGTGGCGCTGGCCAAGCGCGCGGCGACTCGTCCCCTCGGAACGTCCTGCGGGGATCCCGAGGGTGCGGCGCTCGAGGCGAGCCTGTCGGAAGCGGTCAACGAGTTGGGCGTGGGTCCCCAGGGGCTCGGCGGCGACTCGACCGCTTTTGCGGTGCATGTGGAGATCGCCGCAACCCACATCACGATGAATCCCGTCGCGGTCAACATGCAATGTCACTCGGCGCGGCGTGCCTCGGCCGCCTTCACGCCCCGCGGCGTGGAGTTCGGGTTCTAACCGCGCCTGTCTATATATATAGAAGAACGCCTTTGCAAGTGATCGCATACTCCCAAGAATGACGCACCACGTCCTTCGGCCCCCCCTCGGCGAGGTCCAGGTGCGCGCGCTACGCATCAACGACACCGCCACGCTCGAGGGGACGCTCTTCGGCATTCGCGACGCGAACCTGATTGCGCTCTTCGACAAGGGCCGCACCACGCGCTTCGACCTCCGGGGCCACGCGGCCATCCATACCGCGCCCAACGTGAGGAAGGTCACGCCATCGCCTGCGCACCCCACGGGATACGCGCCGGTGTGTGTGGGAACGACCACTTCGGCCCGCATGGAGCGTTTCACCCGTCCGGTGCTGGAGTCCCTCGGTCTCCGGATCATCATCGGCAAGGGAGGGTTGGCGGCCGATTCCCTCGCCGCGTTTGCAGAGCTGGGGGGCGCCTACCTCGCCATCATCGGGGGCACTGCCGCGCTCGAAACCACCTGGGTCGAAGCCATCGAGGACGTGGACCTGGACGATTTGAACCCCGAATCACTGTGGAAATTCAGGGTCAGAGGGTTCGGCCCCCTGCTGGTGGCCATGGATAGCCATGGGGGCAGCCTGTATGACGCGGTGGACGCCCAAGCCCGGGCCCGCAGGGCGAACACTTTGGCGAAACTGGGTGTCAAATAGGCGATTTTGGACCCCGGTGGCAATTTGTTACCGTGGCGTGACTCGGCTTTCCCAAATAAGGTAAACTCGCGCGTTTTGCAATCGGCCGGGGCAGGCGCCGCGACCGATCCGATCATCCCGGGTTCTCCCACGAGGGGAATTCCCAAGGCGTTCCGTCCATCGGGGACGCTCGCGGTGCTGTGAGGAGACTTCTCGAGTGGATTACATGGAGCAGCAGCGCAGCTGGGGGAAGCACGCCCCCAGTATCGCGTTGGTCGCGATCCTTCACCTCGCAATCGGCTACGCGCTGGTCACCGGGCTTGCCCGCAAGGTGGTCGAGGTGCTGAAAGCCCCGATCGAGACCAAGATCATCGAGGAGATCAAGAAGCCGCCGCCGGACATCCCGCCGCCGCCGCCGCCCAAGCTCGCCGCGCCGCCGCCGCCGTTCATACCCCCCCCGGAAATCAACATCCAGGTTCCGGTGGTCACGCCCCCACCGACCATCACCACGGTGACGACGACGCCACCGCCTCCCGGCCCGCCCGCGGTGATCGCGCCGCCCGCACCCCCCGCGCCCGCGCCGCAGCCCGCGGTGCGCCGCGAGTACAAGGCGACCTCATGCCCCCGGCCCGTTTACCCGCGCCAGCTGCAGCGCGAAGGCGTCGCCGGAAGCGTGATCGCCCACGTTTACGTGACCCCGGCCGGCACCGTTTCGGAAGTGAAGATCGTGCGCTCGACGAACCGCCAGTTCGACCGTGAAGTCATCCGCGCGATGTCCCAGTGCCGCTACGCGCCGGAAGCCGTGGGCTTCATCGGTGAATACGAAGTCGACTTCAAACTGACGGATTGAACATTCGTGGTCACCAGCTGCTTTCACCATCAGGAGACATCTAAAATGAAACAACTCCAACGCCTGCCTGCCCTGTTCGTGGCCGCGCTGATCGCGTGCGCTTCGACCACGGCGCTGTTCGTGGCGCCCACCGACGCGCACGCCCAGGCGCCCGCGCAGCCCGCCGCAGGCGCCGCACCCGCTGCGGCGCAGCCCGCAGCCCCGGCGGCCGATGCCCCCAAGCCTGCAACACCCACGCCGCTTCCCGGCGCCGGCGAGCCCGGCAAGGAAGTCCTCGAGAACCCGTACGGGCTCGAAGCGCTGTGGAAGCAGGGTGACTTCGTCTCCAAGGGCACGCTGGTCATCCTCGTCATCATGTCGATGGGCAGCTGGTACATCATGTTCGTGAAGGTCTACGAGCAGATGAAGCTCTTCCGCCAGGCGAAAGACGTCCAGGCGAAATTCTGGCAAGCCGGCTCGGTCCAGGAAGGCATGGCGAGCCTCAAGGAAGGCAGCCCGTTCCGCTACATCGCGGAGAGCGGCATCAAGGCGTCCACGCACCACGAGGGAAAGCTCCTCGAGAGCATCGACCTCAACACCTGGGTGTCGATGTCGATCCAGCGCGCGGTGGACAACGTGTCTTCGCGGCTGCAGGACGGTCTCGCATTCCTTGCGACCGTCGGCTCGACTTCCCCGTTCGTCGGCCTCTTCGGAACGGTGTGGGGCATCTACCACGCGTTGACCGCCATCGGCATCGCCGGCCAGGCGTCGATCGACAAGGTCGCGGGTCCGGTGGGCGAGGCGCTCATCATGACCGCCATCGGCCTGGCCGTCGCGGTGCCCGCGGTTCTGGGCTACAACTGGCTGGTGCGCCGCAACAAGGTGGCGCTCGAGCAACTGCGCGCCTTCGCGGCGGACTTGCACATGGTGCTGCTGAGCGGCACGGCGAAAGCTTCAGCCAACCGGCCCGTGGCCGCGACGAGGTAGGCCATGGCGATCACCGTCGGGCAAGGCGCCGCGGATGCCGACCAGGAGGTCATGGCAGCCATCAACACCACGCCGCTGGTCGACGTGATGCTGGTACTGCTCATCATTTTCCTGATCACGATCCCGGTCGTGGTCCAGCAGATTCCGGTGAGCCTGCCCAAGGAGCGCAACGAGGTCACGCAGACCAAGCCCGAAAACATCGTCATCGCGGTCAACAAGGATGGCGACGTGTTCTGGAACATGGAGTACATGCGCGATTCCAAGGCCCTCTTCGAAAAGCTGAAGAAGGTGGCGGTCCTGGTGCCGCAGCCCGAAGTTCACATCCGGGCCGATGAGGAGACGCGCTACGAGTCAGTGGGCCGCGTCGTCGCCACCCTGCAGCGCGCCTCGATCCTCAAGATCGGCTTCATCACCGAGCCTCCGGCCCGGACCGCCGCCGGCGGCTGACGAGAAAAGGAAACGACCATGGCCATGACAGTCGGCTCTGGCAGCGCGGATGCGGATCCGGAAGTGATGCTCGACATCAACACCACGCCGTTGATCGACGTGATGCTGGTGCTCATCATCATGCTGATCATCACCATCCCGGTGCAGACCCACGCGGTCAAGCTGAACATGCCGGTGGGCACCCCGCCGCCGCCTCCCGTACCGCCCGAGGTCGTCACCATCGAGGTGGACTTCGACGGCACGGTCTTGTGGAATGGCGAGACGATCGCCGACCGCCCCACCCTCGAGTCGCGCTTCCGCGGCGCGGCGACGGCAGCGGTGCAGCCGGAGTTCCACTTGCGGCCCAACAAGCTCGTGACCTACAAGCATGTCGCGGGCGTGATGGCTTCGGCGCAGCGCCTGGGCATCACCAAGCTTGGCCTGATCGGGGCCGAGCAGTTCCTCGACTAGATGCCTGGAGATTGCGCAATGATCGACCACCTGCGTCCCGTCCTATGCACCCTGGCTTTTGCCGCCTTCGCAGCAACGGCGCCGCTGGCCCACGCCCAGACGGGGTCGGTACGCCCCGAGGTCGGCCGGCCGCTGCAGGCCGCGCAGGCGTTGGTGAAGGCGCGCAAGGGGCGCGAGGCGCTCGCCGAGGTGGCGAAGGCCGAGGCGGTTCCCAATCGCACCGCCAACGAGAACTTCATCATCCAGCAGATGAAGGGCAGCGCCGCGCTCGCGGCAGGGGACAACGATGCCGTGATCCGCGCCTACGAGCCGATGCTCGAGTCGGGCCGCGTCTCGGGGCGTGAATCCACGCAGATGCTCCAGGCGGTGGCCGTGGCCCACTACCAGAAGAAGGAGTACGCCAAGGCCGCGCAGTGGACCCAGCGCTACTTCAAGGAAGGCGGCTCGGAGCCGGCCATGCGCACCGTCCTGTTGCAGAGCTACTTCCTCGGCAACGATTGCGGGAGCGTGAACCGGCTCCTCGGCGACAAGGCCGACGCGGACAGCAACAAGCGCGCGAGCGAGGAGGAGTTGCAGATCCTCGCCAACTGCTACCTGCGCCAGAAGGACACCGCGGGCTACGTGAACGCGATCGAGAAGCTGGTCGTTCACTATCCGAAGCAGCAGTACTGGACCGACCTGCTGTCGCGCGTGCAGAAGAAACCGGGGTTCTCCGACCGCCTCGGCGTGAACGTGTACCGCCTCCGGCTGGCCACCGGCAACATCGCCGGGGCCAACGACTACATGGAGATGGCCCAGCTCGCGATGCAGGCGGGCGTCCCGTCGGAGGCCAAGGCGATGATCGACAAGGGCTACTCGGTCGGAGCCCTCGGCAAGGGCGACCAGGCCGAGCGCC
>JALYSB010000080.1 GCA_030855025.1 Pseudomonadota bacterium | reverse complement strand
TGCGCCACGACCTGCCGATGGTGAAGGACCGCCGGGATGAATCGGCCGAAGCGCTGCAGGAGCCAGCCGATCCCGACGAGATGCTGAAGGCATTGCACGAGAAGCGCGAAGAAAACAAGCCGGCGCACGATTAGCGGCGCGGCGGGTTCGGCCCCACATGGCTTTCCGAGCTCTTTTCAAGGCAGGCCGGAATATTGTTGGGCGCCAGGCGTTTACCTTGGCGGATGTGCGCCATCCTGCAGCACCAACGCCTACTGAAGGAGCGACAACATGAGGAAACTTGAAATCGCCGCGGCCCTGCTCGCAGCATTTCCGGCATTCGTGCAAGCCCAAGGCGGCCCGTTGCGCGCCGAGCTCATCGGTTACGAGGAAGTTCCGGCCGTCGCCACGCGCGCCGACGGCATGTTCGAGGCCCGCGTCGCCCGCGACGGCCAATCCGTCGAGTACACGCTTGCCTACACGGGACTCCAAGGCGCGATCACCCAGGCCCACATCCACTTCGCCCAGAAGAGCGTGAACGGCGCCATCGTCGTCTGGCTTTGCGGCACGGGCACGACCGCGGGGCCCACCGGCACGCCGACCTGCCCGCAGTCCGGCACGGTGTCGGGGAGGTTCACCGCGGCGAATGTGCTGGCGTCGGCGACCACCCAGCAGCTAGCCGCCGGTGACCTCGCCACGTTCATCGACGCGATGCAGTCGGGAGTCGCGTACGTGAACGTGCACACCTCCCTCTCGCCGGGCGGCGAAATCCGCGGCCAGGTGGGCTCGCGCGGCCACGGCCGCGGCCACCACCACTGACCCCGCAAAATGCCCCCCGGTCACTTGGGGGGCGACTTCTTCGCGAGCAGCGCCTTGAGGTCTTCGAAGGGTTTGTGCGTCGACACGGGAACGTCCGCGGAGGGGCGGCTGCCCGCGCCCGCCGCCGCTTCCAGCTGCCGCTGATGCTCGTTGTCGTGGCAATAGAGGCACAGCAGCTCCCAATTGCTGCCGTCGGGCGGATTGTTGGCGTGATTGTGGTCGCGGTGATGGACCGTGAGCTCGCGCAGGCTTGCGCCCTTGAACTCACGGGCGCACCGCCCGCAAATCCAGGGGTAGATCTTCAGCGCCTGTTCTCGATAGCCCCGTTCGCTCATGCACTATTTGTCGGGGAAAGCGTGCTGCTCGTGATGCCAATGAAATGCCGGCGGCCTGGGCCGCCGGCATCCCTAAAACTACTTCTCGAATTACTTCCCGTCGCGGTCGGAATCGCCCGGCGTGGCGCGTTCAATCGCGTCGCTCGTGCGATGCCAGGCATCCTTGGTGGCGTGCTTGGCGTTTTCCCACGCGAGGCTGGACTTGCCCTTGGCGCGCTGCCAGTCGCGGCTGAGGTCGCCCTCGACTTCATCGAACTTGCGGCCGGGATACTTGCCGTAGCCTTCCATGCCGTAGCGATACGCCGGGCCGTAGTCGTCGAAGGTCGCGCCCTTGGTGACGTAGGGGCGGTTCACATACTCTTCGCGCCAATAGGCTTCTTCGATGGTGGGGTCGATCGACTCGGCGATGCCCTTGCCGGCCAAGCCGCCAACCACCGCGCCAACCGCCGCGCCGATCACGGTGCCCACAGGGCCCGCAACGGTGCCAGCTGCTGCGCCCGCCGCCATTCCACCGGCCGCTGCGCCCAAGCCGGTTCCAACCGGGTGCGCGCCGGGGGCGCCGCTGATCGGATCGCGATTCGGGGTGCCTTCGTTTCTGTTCGTCGTCATGGTCATCTCTCCAATAATGATTGTGATTAAAGGGCCTACATCACCCGTCGCCTGCGTGCCATCCCCGACATGAGAATGCCGAGCGCGGCCTGCCCCAGGGTCTGCACCAACTGCGGATGCCGCGCGTAGAAGCGGCTTATCTTCTGTATGACATTGGGGTCCTGTTGCGCGGCTTGAGCGGCCGCCATTTCGATGTCGCGCGGCGCGAAGTCGCGCACTTCCTGGGGGGAAAACTTGCGGTTGCCCTGCGCCATGCGCTGCAACAACCCGCCGAGCATCCCGCCCGCGGCGCCACCCGTCGCACCGCCGCCGAGGGATCCGAGGATCTCGTTCAGCAGGCCCGCGCGCTGGTCGTCGTCGGAGCGTTCATAGAGCTGCCCGATCATCTGTTCGGCAGGCGGCGTGATGTCCGAGTTGAACGCTTCCTCGAGGCCGAAGCCGAGGTCGTCCGGGTCCGCCTCGCGGGCGACCTGGTCGAAGTCTTCGAAAATCTGGGGCGGCGGCCGGTTCGGCTGCTGCTGGTACTGGTTGAGAACGTCGAGCAGTCCCATGGCCCATCTCCTCGCCGTGAAATCGTCCTGTTGGACGGGGATGAAGCCGAGTGGTTCAGCGATAGTCCGAACAGAGCAGCCGCGGCATAAGGCGATCGGTAAACATTTCGGAATGCGTCGCCTGCGAGTGCCCCGTCGTGCGGGCAATCAGGCGCTGACCGTGGTGAAATGCCACTGATGGACATCTCCGAACTGTTCGACATCGAGCTTCCCATCATCCAGGCGCCGATGGCGGGCGTGCATCTGGGTGCGCTTGCCGCGGCGGTGTCGGAGGCTGACGGCCTGGGGTCGCTTCCCTGCGCAATGCTCCCGCCCGAAGCGATCCGTACCGAGCTCGAGCTCATCCAGTCGCGCACCCGCAAACCCATCAACGTGAACTTCTTCTGCCACGTGACGCCGGTCGCCGACGCGGCCCGGGAAGTCGCGTGGCGAAATGTCCTCGCACCCTATTACCGCGAGTTCGGCATCGACCCTCAGACGATTCCCGCGGGCCCCGGGCGCCTGCCCTTCAGCGATGCCGCTGCCGACGTGCTCGAGGCCTTCAGGCCCGCGGTGGTGAGCTTCCACTTCGGGTTGCCGACAGCACAACTCTTCGCGCGCGTGAAGGGCTGGGGCTCGAAGATCCTCTCCTCGGCCACGACCGTCGACGAGGCGCGGTGGCTGGAAGCGCACGGCGTCGATGCGGTCATCGCCCAGGGACTCGAAGCCGGCGGACACCGCGGCATGTTCCTCACGACCGATCTCACCACCCAGATGGGCACTTTCGCGCTTCTGCCGCAGGTTGTCGGTGCAGTGAAAGTTCCGGTGATCGCGGCGGGCGGCATCGCGGATGCCGAGGGCGTGGCGGCCGCGATGGCGCTGGGTGCCTCGGGCGTGCAGGTCGGAACGGCCTTCATGCTCTGCCCCGAGGCCACTGTCACTGCGATGCATCGCGCCGCTTTGAAGGGCGAATCGGCGCGCCACACCGCGCTCACCAACGTCTTCACCGGGCGGCCGTCGCGCGGCATCGTGAATCGCGTCATTCGCGAGTTGGGCCCCATCAGCTCGCAGGCGCCCGCGTTTCCCCTTGCGACATCGGCCATGGCCCCGTTGCGTGCGAAGGCGGAGGCCCAGGGGTCGGGAGATTTCTCGCCGCTATGGAGTGGTCAGAATGCGCGGGGTTGTCGCGAGGTGCCCGCGGGGCAGCTCCTGCGGGAGCTGGCGGGACTGCTATGAAAGCGGGCCCCCGTCTCGAGGAGACGGGGGCCCGGAGCCCTAGTTGGCGAGCGTGCGGAGGTTCGCTGCCGCCAAACCTTCGGGACGCTCCTCGACCTCGTACTCCACCCGCTGGGAGGCCTTGAGCTTCTTGACCCCCGGCGTGCGGATCGCCGATTGATGCACGAAGATCGGCGGGCCGCCGAGGTCGGGCGTGATGAGGCCGAAGCCCTTGGAGTCGTTGAACGACCTGACGATGCCGGTGACTTTGACGGCGTCGGTCATCAGAGGGGTCGAATCTTGCCGGCGGCGGGACCTTTTTGGCCCTGCGTCGGCTCGTACTCGACCTTCTGACCTTCTTTTAGCGACTTGAAGCCGCTGCCCTGGATCTCCGAGTGGTGGGCAAAGAGATCCTTGCCGCCATCGTCGGGGGTAATGAAGCCGAAGCCTTTCGCGTCGTTGAACCACTTGACGGTGCCAGAAGCCATCTCTAATTCCTTCCATATCGATTATCCGGGCCATACCCGAGCCGGAGACGGGTCACGATTATCAAGGGAGGGAATGGACGGCCACTTCGGACGCCGCCGGGAGGCGGGTAGGAGGGGACTGATTCACTACTTGATGATCCTGCAGGCCTATTGTACCGCTTGGCCTGAATTCGAGGGCGGGCCTAGTCCTCCAGCACCTCGCGGACCACATAGCCGCCGGATTTCTCGTCGCGCTCGAGGTCCAGGAGCCCTCGCGATTGGGCTTCCTCGAGGAGGTGGTTGAACGAACGGAAGCCGTAGAAGGTCTCGTTGAAACCGGGTTTGCGGCGCTTCAGTGTCTGCTTCACCATCGAGCCCCAGATGGTTTCGTCCTCGCCGCGCTCGTCGACCAGCGCCTCCACGGTGTCGAGCACCAGGTCGAGGGCCTCCTGCTGCTTGTCGGGGGAATCGGAGCGGACCTCGCCGCGGCCGTCACCCGAGGCAGAGGAAGGCTTCTTCGCCGTCGCTGCCGGCGCGCGGCGGGCGGGCGCATGCGATTTCTTCTGCTCGCGCACCAGGTCGTCGTAGTAGATGAACTCGTCGCACGCGGCGACCAGCAGGTCGGAAGTGGACTTCTTCACCCCCACTCCGATCACGGTTTTGTCGTTCTCGCGCAGCTTGCTCACGAGCGGGGAGAAATCCGAATCGCCGCTCACGATCACGAAGGTGTCCACGTGCGCCTTGGTGTAGCACAGGTCGAGCGCGTCGACCACCATGCGGATGTCGGCGGAGTTCTTGCCCGACTGGCGCACGTGCGGGATCTCGATCAGCTCGAAGGAGGCCTGGTGCATCGGCGCCTTGAATTCCTTGTAGCGCTCCCAATCGCAGTAGGCCTTTTTCACCACGATGCTGCCCTTCAGCAGCAGGCGCTCGAGGACCTTGCTGATGTCGAAACGGTCGTACTTCGCTTCGCGAACGCCGAGGGCGACGTTCTCGAAGTCGCAGAACACGGCCATGCTCTTGATGTCGGTGGGGGTAGTCATGGGCGAAGCTTACCAGCCGAAATCGGGCACCCGCCTCCGCGGGTGCAACATCAGGGCGCGATGTAGCCGTAGCCCTTCTGCTGGTACGCGACGAGCGAGATCCAGCCGTTGGGGACGAGCGTCACTTCCTGCATCACGTCGGCGGGCTTGAGCTTGCGGGCGGCGAGTGGCACGTTGCATTGCTCCAGCGCCTCGACGCCGCTCGCCTTGCGCAGCGCGCGCAGTTGGGCCGCGATCTTGAGGGCATCGGCGCGGTCGGCTTCCTTGACCAGGTTCAGGTTGGTCTGCGTGTAGTACGACGCATCGCCCCGGAATGCGAGCACCATCCTCGGCGTGACGCCGCTTTCGATGAGCTGCTTGCGAGTGAGGTCGATCACGGTGAGCTTGGTCATGAGCGCCTGTGGGTTGGCGTCGGTGATGTCGAATGCGATCTTCATCTCCTTGGACGACGTCCCGGCGTGCATCGAGTCCTGGGACATCGCGGCGCATCCGGACAGCGCCACGGCGGCGAGCGTGGAAAGCACGGTGTGTTTCATGCGTTGTTCCCCTTTTTGTGAGAGTGGACGTTCAAGCGTACACCCGGCGCGGAATCAGGGTGGAACCCTACCAGCGGCACTTGCCCTCGCCGAACTCGTTGGCGATCAGCGGCACGATCGCCGCGAGGCCCAGGTTCTGGTAGGCGGTGCGGCAATCGGGCTTGCGCGCGTTCTCGATGGCGGTTTCCATCTTCGTCTTGCGCTCGGGCAGTGCCGGCATCGGAAAGGCGGGGAGCCCGCGCCGGCCGATGCCCTCGCGCGCGATCTCGCCGGCACGGCTGCGCACGGCGTCGAGATCGATGCTCGGCGCCGTCGGATCGTACTCGCGGGAAGGTTCGTTTCGACGGGGAATCAGACCCTCACCCCGGCCCTCTCCCAAGGCAGATGGAGCGCTCCTCGGGATCTCGCGCTCGATCTTCGCCGGCGCTTCGACGGGCTCCGGGCGCGTCGTGGGCGGGAATCGCGGCTCGACGCGCTCGATTGTCGGCGGCGGTTTCGGCGATACGGGGATTTCCTGCGAGGGTGCCGTCTCGACGGGCTTCGGGACGGGCTCGATGCGGGGCGGCGCGAGGGTTTCGATGCGCGGGGCGGGAACGGCGGGAATCTCGACGGTCGGGCGCTCGACGGGCGGCGTGGGCGTGACTGCGGGAAGGGCGGGTGTCTCTACGGGCGCGCGCTCGACGGGGGGTGGCGGCGCCGCGGCTTCCACCGGAGGCGCGCGGACTTCCGGCGGCGGTGGCGCGGGCGCAGCCTCGCTCGGCTTCGGCAATTGCAGCGGCGGGGCCATTTCCAGACTGCGCTCGGGCGTGACGATCCGGTCGAGCAGCGGCGGAAATGCGAACGGCTCCGGGCGCGACTCGGGAACGGCGGTCCGCTCGATTTCCTTCGCGACGCTGGGTTCGATGGGAGTGACGGGGACCCCGTCTTCACGGGGGCGACGCGCCGGTACGACGGGTGCCGGTGCGACGAGTTTTTCCTCCACGGGCAGCGCGGGCGCGGGTTCGCGGGCCGGACTTTGCAGCGCGACCCGAAAGGCGCCCCACATCGCGCGGCCGTCGCGGCTTCCCCCGGTGGGCGCGCCGAACACGAGGATGAACATGAGGTGCAGCAGCATCGAGAGAATGACGAACTGGGCGAGCGGCGTCTTCTCGATGACGCGGGGGAGCGTGACCCATCGTGGCGGCAGCGGAATTTCGCGCCGGCGGGGTGTCTGGTAGTTGGAGATGCGCTGCCCCATGTGACATATTAATTCCCCATGGACGATCTGGTCTTCAAATCTGCGAGAGCGCTTGCGCGCCTGCTCCGCGCCCGAAAGGTGTCGCGCGTGGAGGTCATGAAGGCCTTCATCGCGCAGGTCGAGCGCGTGAACCCGAAGGTCAACGCGATCGTCACCTTCCTGCCCGAGGCGGCGCTGAAGGAGGCGAAGCGGTGGGACCGCAGGCGCAGTGCTCTCCCGGGGGAGAGGGGGGCTGCGCTCGCGGGGCTGCCGATCGCGTACAAGGACATGCTCGTCACTCGAGGGATCCGCACCACGTTCGGCTCGCCGATCTATGCCGACAACGTGCCCGCCGAAGACCACGCGGTGGTCGAACGACTGAAGGCCGCGGGCGCGATCACGCTCGGCAAGACCAACACCCCGGAGTTCGCCGCCGGCAGCCAGACCTTCAATCCGGTCTTCGGCCGCACGCTCAACCCGTACGACCTGGACAAGACCTGCGGCGGATCCTCGGGCGGTGCGGCGGTGGCGGTGGCGTGCGGGATGCTGCCCTTCGCGGACGGATCGGATCTCGGGGGAAGCCTGCGCAACCCGGGCAACTTCTGCAACGTCGTGGGATTCCGCCCGACGCCGGGGCGGGTGCCGTACTTTCCGGCCCTGGATGTGTGGGGCACGCTGTCGGTGCTGGGCCCGATCGCGCGCTCGGTGCAGGATGCGGCGTTTCTGCTGAGCGCGATGGCGGGCCCGGACATCCGATCGCCGGTCAGCATTACCGAGCCGGGATCGGTGTTTGCGAAACCACTCGGTCGCGATTTCAAGAAGGTGAGAGTCGCGTGGTCGAAAGACTTGGGCGGGCTTCCAGTCGATCCCCGTGTGACGACCGTCCTCGAAAGGCAGCGCAAGGTGTTCGAAGCGCTTGGCTGCATCGTGGAGGACGCCGCGCCCGATCTCCAGGGTGCGGATGAAGTATTCGAGGTGCTACGCGCGAACAGTTTCGCAATGCGGTATGCCGAGTTGCTGAAGAAGCATCGCGGCCGGATCAAGGACACGGTCATCTGGAATATCGAGGAGGGCCTCAAGCTCGACGGACCGCGCGTCGGCCGCGCGATCGCGCTGCGCTCCGACATTTACCGGCGCATGCGCGAGTTCATGGAGCGCTACGAATTCCTCTGCATGCCGGTGAACCAGGTGCCGCCGTTCCCGGTCTCGCAGCCCTATGTCGACACGATCGCCGGTGTAAAGCTCGCCAACTACGTCGACTGGATGAAGACCTGCTACTACATCACCGTGACGAGCCATCCGGCGATCTCGGTGCCCGCGGGATTCACCGATGATTCCGCGCCCCTGCCGGTGGGCCTGCAGATCGTCGGGCGCTATCGCGATGACTTCGGCGTGCTGCAGATGGCGCACGCATTCGAGCATGAGACCGGGGTCGCGCGGCGGCGCCCCCCGGTTATTTGAGCGGCGTCGCCTTTTGGGATGACACGAAAATCACCGCGTCGGTGATCGCGACCACATCGTGCTCTTCGCCCGGCGTCGTGAACAGGTAGTCACCCTCGTTCATGACAACTTCGCCCAGGCTCACCTGGCCGGAAATCACCACGACTTCCTCGGTACCCTGATGCGCGTGGGTGGGAACGCGCGATCCCTTCTTCAACCGCACGAAGGACGAGCGGCCGCCGGTGTCGTTGTAGCGGAAGAGGGCGCGATCGACGCCGGCGTGCTCGGTCGGCTTCCATTCGCGCCCCGTGGAGCGGTTCAGCATGGACTATCCCCTCGGTTGGAGGGGATAGCTTAACTAAAAGCGCGGGCTAGCGGTCGCGCCCTTTGCCGCGTTCTTCCTTGTCCTTGTCGCGACCCTGGCCGCGGTCTTCCTTGTCTTCCTTGTCCTTGTCACGGCCTTTCGCCTTGCCCTGGGGCGCGCGCTCCTGCTGGTATTGCGGCCGCTGCGGTTGCGAAGCCGGTTGCTGGCGGTCGGCCTGCGCCCGCTGGGCGGGGGCCTGCGGCGAGGGCTCCTGCCGCTCCTTATCCCAACCCTTCGCCTTGCCGGGGGGGCGGCTCTCCCCTTCCCAGCCTTTCGCGTTGCCCGGAGGCGGGCTGCGCACCTCGCCTTGCTGACGCGCAACCGGTGCTTGCTGGTATTGCGGCTGCTGCTGGCGCGCACCCGACGACTGCTGGTACTGCTGCTGCTGCGTGGCGGCGCGGCGCGGCGCTTCGCGTTGCGGTTGCGCGGCCGGGGCCTGCGCCCGGTACTGCTGGAAGCGCTGCTGCACGACGACTTCGCGCGGCTGGTAACGGTAGTTCTGGGTCTGGATCACGACCTGCTGGGCCGGCTGCGGATAACGGCTGCCGGTGTACTGGCGCTGATAGACGGGCAGCGGCGCGGGTGCGGGCGCGGAGCTGCGGTTCCAGCGGTCCCAGCCGCTGCGGCGCTCCTCCCACGACGAGCCCCAATGGTCACCCCAGCGCGGCGGCGCATCGGCGCGCCATCCGCGGAAGTACACCGGCGCACTGCGGTAGTAGCGCACGGGCACGCGCAGGAGGTAGACCGGCACGTCGAAGCGATCGATGCCTTCCCACGGCCCGTTGTACCAGGGGCTCGTGTACCAGTTGTCGCGCTCGTAGACCCAATACAAACCGTCGTAGAAGAAGTAGTTCGAGTTGAGGCGCGGCGCGTAATAGACGGGATAGTTCGGCACCCGGTGCAGCACGGGATACGTGGGCAGGTTGATGCCGATGCTGACGCTTACCTGGGCATTGGCAGGGGTGGCGGCGGAGCACAGGAGCACGAGGGCGGTGACGGGAGCGGCGATCAGGGCGTAGCGCATGGTTGTTTTCCTCCGGGACGACGAAGGGGAAGGCGGGTCGTCCCTCATGAGACTGGTACAAACGCGCCGCGTTCAGCCGGGGTTGACCCGGGAGAAATGAAAAAGCCCCGCGAACGGGGCTTTTCGTACGGGGGTACCTGCCGGCTTATCGGCCGTTCTTTTCCATCGCAAGTGTTTCGGCGATGTCCCGGTTCATGCTGCGCTTGCCAGTGCCCATCGGGCGGGCGCCCATCGAGGCACCCTTGCCGGCGGGCATCGCGACGGTGTCGATCACGTGGATCACGCCGTTCGATTGCGCGACATCGGCGGTGGTCACGTGCGACATGCCGCCCTTCGCATCGGTCAGCACGATCATGCCGCCGCTCGAGGTGACGGTGATTTTCTCGCCTTCGACGGTGGTAAGCCATGCTTTGCCGTTGCCTTCGGTGATGCGCTGCTGGAGCGCGCGCGAATCGAGGCGGCCCGGGACGACGTGGTAGGTGAGGATGTCTGTCAGCATCGGCTTGTTCTCGGGCTTGAGCAGCGTATCGACGGTGCCGGCGGGAAGCTTGGCGAATGCGTCGTTGGTCGGCGCGAACACGGTGAACGGGCCGGCGCCCTTCAGCGTCGGAACCAGGTCGGCGGCCTTGACCGCGGCGACGAGCGTGGTGTGGTCTTTCGAGTTCACGGCGTTGTCGATGATGTCCTTGCTCGCGAGCATCTCGGCTCCGCCTACCATCGTCTGCGCGCCCGCTGACAATGCGGCGAAGATTACAGCTACGGCAACTGCGATTTTTTGCGATTTCATGTGTGTTCCTTGGCTGATGACCCGCATTCGGATTGAACGGCGGGTGCGTCTGGCACAGGACATACGGCGGCATTCTCCGATTGGATGCGATATAAATCGGAGCACCCAGCACCGATGGAGGAATCGATGGAACAGTTGAACAGCGACGCGATGGCGCAGGTGATCGCGATCGTCTTGATCGCCGTGAGTCAGCAGCTGGATCCGAGCAAGCTCAAGGCGGACCTGTTGCTGCTGGCCGAGGCGCCGGGAGAGAGCTCCATCGCGGGGGTGCGAGAAGTCGTCACCGCGCTCAGCAAGCTGTTGCCGGAATCGCGCTCGGAAGGATGACCGTTACGGCTTGCGCCGGATCTGCGCGATCGGCGAGGGTTCTCATTGGCCGCCACCTTATCCCCGCCGTGAAGCGGTCTGGCTTACCATGCGTTACCGATGTGTCGAACCCTCCTCCTGCTGATCACCCTTGCCCTCGCCGGCTGTGCGTCGGACGCACGCAATGATTCCGCGCGCGCGTGGCAGATCGCCGAATGCAACCGGGTGATCGACAAGGAGGACCGCGACCGGTGCGTGCGCCGGGCGGAGGACGACTACGGGCGCCGCTCCCGCGAAGCGGAAGCGGCGGCCCGCAAGAAGTAGCGATTTAGACGGGAAAGTACTCGACGGCGCCCGTGTAGGGGTCGTAGACCATGTCGTACGGGAACCAGTAGATGACTTCGTCGCCCCAGTCGTCGTAGTAGGCAAAGCCGATCCACGTCGTGCCCAGGTATTCCGCGCCGCCGTACTGGGCGAGGTTGAGCGAAACGCGCTGGATGCCGCCCAGGGGGGCCTCGGCCATCTTCTTCTTGGTGACGTATTTCTTGACAGGAACGTCGCCCTTGTCGGCGTGCTTCACGCTCACGCCCCTGATCTTGCCGTCCCTGACGTCCACGTGGGCCGAGTGCTTGCCGTTCTCGTGAAACTTGTGCCGGCCGTTCTTCTTGACCTTGTCGCCCACCAGGCCCTTGGCGTCATGGTGCTTCTCCTTCTTGGCCTTTTTCTCCTTGCCGTCCTTGTTCCCCTTGGAGTCGCCTTCCTCCTTGCGATCCTTCTCCTTGTGCTCCTTGCGTTCCTTGGGCTGCGCGAGCGCGGAGCCGTCGACGGCAACGAGGCCGACGAGGGCCATGAGCGTAACGAGGATGCTCAGCATGCGAACCATGTTCGGACCTCCGATGCGGTGAAGACGGGATGTCCTCGGAGGTTCGACCTCCGGCGGCCGGCTTTGGTTCGAGCGCACGCCCTCAGTCGGGCTTGACTTCTCGACGACATCGGGCTCGCGCAGCGCGGGCGATCAGCCGGTCGAGCTCGCGGTGCGTCTCGAGCACACATGGCCGCCATCTTACTGAGCGGCGGGACGACGGCTGTAAGTGCAGTCCTACAGATTCCGTAGGCGCGTACAGCCATCATTTAGGAGGACCTGGGTCCATCGAAAACTCACAATGATCCCCACTGAGCCCATCGGAAGCATCCCGCGACCCCCTGAGTTGATTCGTGCGGTCGAGGAGCTTGGCCCGGACAACCCGCGGCTGGACGCCCTCTACGAGGCAGCGGTCAAGGACACGGTGGAGCGATTCGAGGCCACCGGCTCGCCGGTGATCACCGACGGCGAACAGCGCAAATACCACAATTTCTGGACCTATAGCGTCCACGGCGCCGCGAACACCCAACCCGACGGGTTTGCGATTCCGTTCGCCGCCGGCCATACGCGCCGCATGCTACGCCTCACCGAAGGTCCGTTCCGGTATTTGCGACACGCCGACTCCTACCTCGACGTCGCCCGTCGCTACGCCAAGGCGCCGCTCAAGCAGGCGGTGATCTCCCCGTCGGCCCTGAGCCTCATGTATCCCGCTGAAGGCATCCCGGGCTATACGCGCGACCAGTTCATCCAGGACCTCCTCGCGGAGCACGAGCGCGAGATTCGCGCCTGCTTCGTCAAGGGCGCGGTCAGGGTCCAGGTCGACTTTACGGAGGGGCGCCTTGCGCACAAGATCGACCCGACCGGGGAGCTCTTGACCAGCTTCATCGACCTGAACAACCTTGCCCTCGCGCGGTTCTCGCCCGACGAGCGCAGTCGCATCGGCGTGCACACCTGCCCCGGCGGGGACCGGGATTCCACGCACAGCGCGGACGTCGATTACGCGGAGCTGCTGCCTAGCCTCTTCCAGCTGAAAGCCGGCAACTTCTATGTCGCGCTCGCCGGCGAACCGGACCGCGTGCGCGTTCTCAAGATCATCCGCAAGTACATGAAGCCGGACCAGCGCGTGTTCGTGGGAGTCGTGGCGCCCATCAACCCGCACCTCGATACCGCCGAGGAGGTGCGTGATCGGGTGCTCGAAGCCGCCGAGTACATCCCCGTCGAGCAGCTCGGCACCACCGATGACTGCGGCTTCTCGCCCTTCTGCGACGACCTCTCGACCACCCGCGAGAAAGCCTTCGCGAAGATCCGCGCGCGCGTCGAGGGGACGGCGCTGGCAGAGCGCCAACTCGCGCGGTAGCGATGGACAAGAGCGACATCGACGAAGAGCTGCTGCGCTCGGTCGCGCTGCAAAATGCGAGCAGCATCCTGCGCGCGCGCGTCAAGGCCGAGCAGGAGCTGGTGGTGGCGAAGGAGGCCCTGCGCGCCAGCGAGGAGTTGCTGCGGGCGACCTTCGAACAGGCCGCCGTTGGCATCGTCATCATCGGGCTGGATGGCAAGTTCGTCGAGATGAACCGCAAGTTCTGCGAGATTTTCGGATATACCGAAGAGGAGCTGCGCGCGTTCACCTTTCGGGACATCACCGATCCCGCCGATATCGCCCGGACCGCGGACCTGGTGCACAACCTCCTCGGAGGCAGGATCGACCATTACGCGATCGACAAGCGCTATAGGCGCCGCGACGGCAGCACGATCTGGGGCCGCGCCACGGTCACTCTGCTGCGCAACGCCGCGGGCGATACCACGCGCATGATCGGCGTGATCGAGGACATCTCGAAGGGCAAGGAAGCGGAGCTCGCCTTGCACGAGGAAACGCGCGTGCTCGAGCTGCTGAACCGCACCGGGACCACGCTCGCCGCCAACCTCGATCTCGAGGAGCTGCTGCAATCGATCACCGATTCGGCGACCCAGCTCGCCGGAGCGCAGTTCGGCGCGTTCTTCCACACCGGCATCGGCGAGGATGGCGAGGCGTTCATGTTGTACACGCTGTCGGGTGCCCCGCGTGAGGCGTTCGAAAAATTCGGCCATCCGCGCGCGACCCCCATCTT
>JALYSB010000079.1 GCA_030855025.1 Pseudomonadota bacterium | reverse complement strand
CGGTCCCGAAGTCCTGCAGTGGGAAGAGGTGAACGTCGCGCAGCCGGGGCCGGGCGAGGTTCTCATCCGCCACAAGGCGGTCGGCCTCAACTACATCGACACCTACCACCGCAGCGGCCTCTACCCCATGCCGCTGCCCTCGGGCCTGGGCCTGGAAGGAGCGGGCGTGGTCGAGGCCGTGGGCGCGGGTGTCGCTGAGCTCAAGTCCGGCGACCGGGTGGCCTACGCCAACGGCCCGGTCGGGGCATATTCCGAATTGAAGGTGCATCCCGTCGACCGCCTGGTGAAGCTCCCCGACGGCATCAGCTTCGAGCAGGCCGCGAGCATGATGCTGCAGGGCCTCACGGTGCAATACCTGCTGCGCCGGCTGCACGTAGTGCCCAAGGCGGGCGATACGGTCCTGTGGCACGCGGCCGCGGGCGGCATCGGCCTCATCGCCTGCCAGTGGGCCAAGGCGCTCGGCATCAACGTGATCGGCACCGTGAGCTCGGAGGAGAAGGCGAAGCTCGCGCGCGACCACGGCGCCGCGCACACCGTCAACTACACCACCGAGGACTTCCAGGCGCGCGTGCTGGAGATCACCGGCGGCAAGAAGGTCCCGATCGTCTACGACTCCGTCGGCAAGGACACCTTCACGAAATCGCTCGACTCGCTGCAGGTGCGCGGCCTGATGGTGAGCTTCGGCAACGCGAGCGGGCCGGTGCCTCCGACCGACCTCGGCATCCTCGCGGCCAAGGGCTCGCTCTACGTGACGCGTCCGACGCTGATGGGCTACGTCTCCAAGCGCGACGAGCTGGTGGCCGCGGCGAAGGAGCTGTTCGACATGGTGACCTCGGGCAAGGTGAAGGTCGGCCCGCGCCAGACCTACGCGCTCAAGGACGCCGCCCAGGCCCACCGCGACCTCGAGGGCCGCAAGACCACGGGCTCGACGATCCTCGTTCCCTGAGGTCGCTCGGCATTCGCGGGTCATTGAGGTCCCATGGCAATCCTGTTGCGTGAATCCGACGTCGAGCAGCTCCTGACGATGAAGCTGGCGATCGATCTGGTCGAGCGCGTGCATCGCGAGTACTCCACGGGGCACGCGATCGACGTGCCGCGCGAGCGCACCCGCTTGCCCAAGGCCGCCCTTCACATCCTTCAGGGCGCCGTCCCCTCGGCGGGCATCTTCGGCTACAAGGCCTACACCTCGAGCCGCGACGGCATCCGGTTCCTGGTCTACGGCTTCAATGCCGAGGGCGGCAACCTCGACGTGGTGGTGGAGGCGAACCATCTCGGCATGATGCGCACGGGCGCCGCCGGCGGAGTGGCCGCAAAGTGGCTCGCGCGCCCGGATGCGAAGGTGGCCGGCGTGTTCGGGTCGGGATGGCAGGCGCAGAGCCAGATCGAGGCGCTGGTGGCGGTGCGCCCGATCGAGCGCGTCAAGGTCTGGTCGCGCAACGCGGAGAAGCTCGCGAAGTTCTGCGCGAAGATGGGCGAGCGGCTCGCGATCGAGGTGGTGCCCGCCACCTCGGCGGACGACGCGGTGAAGGGCAGCGACATCGTGGTGACGATCACGACCTCTGCGACACCGGTGTTTTCCGGTGACGCCGTGGGCCCCGGGATGCACATCAACGCAGCCGGCTCCAACTCGCTGCTGCGACAGGAAATCGACGAGGCCACGGTGCGCAAGTGCGACCCGGTGGTGGTCGATTCGCGCGCCAGCGCCTTGAAGGAAGCGGGAGACTTGCTGCCGTCGTTGGAGAAAGGCCGCCTGCATGTGGGCGCCCTCACCGAGCTGGGCGAAGTCATCGCCGGGCTGCGGCCGGGCCGGACATCGTCCGATCAGACGACGCTCTTCGAGTCGCAGGGCATGGCAATCCAGGACCTGATCATCGCGGCCGAGCTGGCGCGCCTGGCGCGAGCGCGCGGCATCGGTTCGGAGCTCGACCTGGGGCGGTGAATTGGCAGGGCCTCCCATGTAAGATGGGAGTACAGGGGAGAACTCGGGGAGAGTTCAGTGAAAACTGCATTCTGGAAGGCCGACTGGTTCTTCGGCCTTGTCATCGTCATTGCCCTCTTCGCCTTCGCGCGCATGTCCGGATTCATTCCCGGCCTCGAGCGCTGGGCCTACGACCTCGGCGTCAAGATGACGTCGAAGACGCCGAGCGACAAGATCGCGGTGATCGCCATCGACGAGCAGTCGATCGCCAACATCGGCCGCTGGCCGTGGCCGCGTGAAGTCCAGGCGAAACTCATCGACCAGCTCACCGCCTCGCGTGCGAAAGTCATCGGCAACACGGTGTTCTTCTTCGAACCGCAGAAGGACCCGGGGCTCGCCTACGTCGAGAAAATGCTCGACATCTACAACAAGGCCTATCCCGGCGCCCTCGCGGCCGACGTTCCCGGCGTGTCCCCGATCGGCGGCCAGACGCCGGCGGCGCTCGCGAGCCTGCCCCCGAGTGAAGTGGGCGAGATCGGCAAGCTCCTCACCGAGGCGTCGGTCGCGCTCAACAGCGACGTGCGGCTCGCCGCGAGCATGAAGAAGGCCAACAACGTGCTGGTGCCGATGGTCTTCGAGCAGCTCACCTACTCGCCGCCGCCGGGCAAGCCCGACAAGCCGCTCCCGGAATATGTCTCGAAAAACTCCATCGGCGGCTTTACCGGCACCGCCGGGCAATTCCTGCACGGCGTGGGCGCGCTGGTTCCCATCGAGCTGATCGGGGCCTCTGCGGCGGGCGTGGGCCACCTGAATTCGAGCCTCGACGAGGACGGCGCGGTGCGCTTCGAGCCCCTCGTCATCGACTACTACGGCCAGCAGTACCCATCGCTCTCCCTGATGCTCGCCGCGAAGAGCCTGAACCTCACCTCGAAGGACGTGAAGGCGAAGATGGGCGAGAGCGTCTCGGTCGGCGGTAAGACCATCCGCACCGACGACGCGGGGCAGATGTACACCTACTTCTACAAGGATCGCGACCGGCAGCCCGCCTTCCCGATCGATTCGTTCTACGACGTTTACTCGGGCAAGATCCCGGCGACGAAATACGCGGACAAGATCGTGCTGATCGGGGCCACGGCCACCGGCATCGGGGCGAGCCAGGTCACGCCGATCTCGGCACAGATGAACCCGGTGACGACCCTCGCCCACTCGGTGTCGTCGATCCTGCAGGAGCATTTCTTCGTGCAGCCGACGTGGGCGCCGATGGCCACGCTCGGCGCCTACCTGGCGGTTGCGCTCTACATCATCCTGCTGCTTCCGCGCCTGGGCGCGGGAATGGGCGCGGTGCTGACCGTCGTCCTGCTGGGAACGCTTTTCGCCGCGCACCTGGGGCTCATGACCAGCGCCGGACTGTGGCTGCAGCTCATGCTGCCCGCCACACTCCTCGTGGTCGGGCACGCGCTCCTCACCACCAAGCGGTTCCTGATGACCGAGCGCGGGAAGGAAGCGGCCGACGTCGCGAGCGCCGAGTCCAACCGCATGCTCGGACTCGCCTTCCAGCAGCAGGGCCAGCTCGACATGGCGTTCGACAAGTTCCGCAAGGCGCCGCTCAACGACGAGGTGATGGAGAACATCTACTCGCTCGCGCTCGACTTCGAGCGCCGCCGGCAATTCAACAAGGCGGAGAGCTGCTTCCGCTACATGGCGACCTTCAACCCCAAGTTCCGCGACATCGACGAGCGCATGAACCGCGCGAAGAACCTCTCGGAGACCATCATCCTCGGGGGTTCCGCTGCGGCGCGCACCAACGCGAGCACCATGGTGCTGCAGGGCGGCGCGCAGGAAAAGCCGATGCTCGGCCGCTACCAGGTCGAGAAGGAGCTGGGCAAGGGCGCGATGGGGGTGGTCTACGGCGGCAAGGACCCGAAGATCGGCCGCGTCGTCGCGATCAAGACCATGGCGCTGTCGGCGGAGTTCGAGGCCGATGAGCTCGCCGAGGCCAAGGAGCGCTTCTTCCGCGAGGCCGAGACGGCGGGGCGCCTCACGCACCCCAACATCGTCACCATCTACGACGCGGGCGACGAGCACGACCTGTGCTACATCGCGATGGAGTTTCTCAAGGGCAAGGACCTGGTGCAGTACACCAAGCAGCCCAATCTGTTCCCGCCCGACAAGGTGCTCTCGATCGTGGAGCGTGTATCCGACGCGTTGGGCTATGCGCACTCGATGGGCGTGGTGCATCGCGACATCAAGCCCGCGAACATCATGTACGAGCCCGAGAGCGACACGGTGAAGGTGACCGACTTTGGCATCGCGCGCATCACCGATTCGTCCAAGACCAAGACCGGCATGGTGCTGGGAACGCCGTCATACATGTCTCCCGAGCAGCTTGCGGGCAAGAAGATCGACGGGCGCTCGGACCTGTTCTCCCTCGGGGTCACGCTCTTCCAGATGCTCTCGGGGCGCCTGCCCTTCGAAGGCGAGTCGATGACGCAGCTGATGTTCGCGATCGCCAACACGCCCCACCCGGCGATCCGCGACTACAACCCGTCGCTGCCCACGTGGGTGGTCCCGATCATCGACAAGGCGCTGGCGAAGGACCACGACGTTCGCTACCAGAACGGCGCGGAATTCGCGGAGGCCATCCGGGAGGCCCGCAGGGCTGCGAAGCTCGCAACGGCCTGATGACGGCCGGTCTTTCCTCGCGCCGGCTCAGCCTGCCCCGGCAATCATGAAGCCGGGGCCCGGACTCAATCCCACCGTAGCGCGGGAGCCGCTGCACCGCCGCGCGATCGAGATCCAGGGCTACAAGCGCGAGGATGGGCTCTACGACATCGAGGGCCACCTGGTCGACACCAAGCCCTACGACTTCAAGCTCGCCGCCGGCGTGCGGCCCGCCGGCGAGCCGATCCACGGCATGTGGCTGCGCATCACCGTCGACCGGACCCTCACCATCGTCGACGCGGCAGCGGCGATGGATGCGATGCCATACGTGAGCTACTGCGACCAGATCGTCCCCGCCTACCGCCTGCTGGTCGGGCTCGCGATCCGGCCCGGGTACCACCAGAAGGTCAAGGAGTTGCTGGGCGGCGTGCGCGGCTGCACCCACATCACCGAGCTCGCGGGCTCGCTCGCGACCGCGGCCTTCCAGACGATGGCGGGGCAGCGGGCGCAGCCGGATCCGGCGAAGAAGCCGTTCCAGCTCGACCGCTGCCACGCGCTCGCGGTCACCAGCCCGGTCGTCGGGCACTATTACCCGAAGTGGTACCGCGGGGCCGAGTCTGTGAAGCCCGCCGACGAGGGTGATCACCACTGAGGCATTCTCCTGCCTCAGGTCAAGGAATCCCGAGGGGTACCCGCTGTTAGAATCGGCGACGATTCACTACCGGCCCTCTTCCGGCGGAGCGGAAAATGAACATCCACGAATACCAGGGCAAGGAAGTCTTCCGCAGTTTCGGCCTTCCGACTCCCCGGGGAATCCCCGCGCGCTCGGTGGATGAGGCAGTCAACGCCGCCAAGTCGCTCGGCGGCAAGGTCTGGGTGGTGAAATCCCAGATCCACGCCGGCGGCCGCGGCAAGGGCGGCGGTGTGAAGGTCGCGCGCTCGATCGAGGAAGTGCGCGATCTCGCCACGAAGCTGCTCGGCATGACGCTCGTCACGCACCAGACCGGCCCCGAGGGCCGCGTGGTGCGCCGGCTGCTGATCGAGGAAGGCGCCGACATCAAGAAGGAGTACTACCTCGCGATCGTGGTCGACCGCGCCCTGCAGCGCGCGGTGATGATGGGGTCGTCCGAGGGTGGCGTGAACATCGAGGAAGTCGCCGAGCACACGCCCGAGAAGATCCACAAGGTCGCGATCGATCCCTTCACCGGGCTGAAGGACGCCGAAGCCGAGGACCTCGCCCGCAAGATCGGCATCCCGGAGGCGCTAGTGCCCCAGGCGCGCGACCTCTTCAAGGGCCTCTACAAGGTGTTCGATGAAACCGACTGCTCGCTCGCCGAGGTGAACCCGCTCATCACCACGGGAGACGGGCGCGTGGTGGCGCTCGACGCCAAGCTCAACTTCGACAGTAACGCGCTCTTCCGCCACGAGAACATCGTCGCGATGCGCGACCTGGACGAGGAGGACCCCGCCGAAGTCGAGGCGTCGAAATTCGACCTCAACTACATCCAGCTCGATGGCGACATCGGCTGCCTGGTGAACGGCGCCGGCCTCGCGATGGCCACCATGGACACCATCAAGCTGTACGGCGGCAGCCCGGCGAACTTCCTCGACGTGGGCGGCGGCGCCACCGCCGAGAAGGTGACCGAGGCCTTCAAGATCATGTTGAAGAACCCGAAGCTGAAGGCGATCCTGGTCAACATCTTCGGCGGCATCATGAAGTGCGACGTCATCGCCACGGGCGTGGTCGCCGCGGCGCGGCAGGTATCGCTCAAGGTGCCGCTGGTGGTGCGCCTCGAGGGCACCAACGTCGACCTGGGCAAGAAGATCCTCGCCGATTCGGGGCTTCCGATCATCTCCGCCAGCAACATGGGTGACGCGGCCGAGAAGGTCGTCGCCGCCGCCAAGGGAAAATAGCCGTCGCCCCGGGCGCCGCTGCTGCGGCGATGGCCCGGGGCCCAATTATCCGAGAGCGACATGGCCATCCTCATTAACAAAGACACCAAGGTCATCACCCAGGGCATCACCGGCAAGACTGGCCAGTTCCACACGCGCATGGGCGTCGAGTACGCCAACGGCAAGAACTGCTATGTCGCGGGCGTGAACCCGAAAAGGCCCGGCGAAGACTTCGAGGGCATCCCGATCTACGCCACGGTGAAGGAAGCGAAGGGCGCCACGGGCGCCACCGTTTCCGTGATCTACGTGCCGCCTGCGTTCGCGGCCGCGGCAATCGACGAGGCGGTGGAGGCGGATCTCGACCTCGTGATCTGCATCACCGAGGGCATCCCGGTGCGCGACATGATCCGCACCAAGGCGAAGATGAAGGGCAAGCGCACGATGCTGTTGGGGCCGAATTGCCCCGGGACCATCACGCCCGGCGAGTTGAAGATCGGCATCATGCCGGGCCACATCCACCGCAAGGGGCGGATCGGCATCGTCTCGCGCTCGGGCACGCTCACCTACGAGGCCGTCGGGCAGGTGACCGCGCTCGGGCTCGGGCAGTCGAGCGCCGTGGGGATCGGCGGCGACCCGGTGAACGGGCTCAAGCATATCGACGTGCTCAAGATGTTCAACGACGATCCCGACACCGAGGCCGTCATCATGATCGGCGAGATCGGCGGCGGCGATGAAGAGACGGCCGCCCGCTGGGTCAAGGACAACATGAAGAAGCCGGTGGTCGGATTCATCGCCGGCCTCACCGCGCCGCCCGGCAAGCGCATGGGCCACGCCGGGGCGATCATCTCCGGCGGCAAGGGCACCGCGCAGGAGAAGCTCGCCGTGATGGAGGCGTGCGGAATGAAGGTCACCCGCAACCCCGCGGAGATGGGGAAACTCCTGAAGAGCGTGCTCTGAGCGCTTTCCTCGAGCGGCTGGACCCCGAAGCGCGTGAGTTGTTGATGTCGGTCGCGCGCCCGGTATCGTTCGTTTCCGGTTCGCGGCTGGTCCGCCATGGCGATGCCGCGCGCGGGGCTTACGTGGTGCGCGAGGGCTCCGTCGAGGCGGTGGTGACCCTGCCGGGCGGCGAGAGCCTCACCGTCGCGCGGCTCGGTCCCGGCGACGTCTTCGGCGAGATGGCGTTGATCGAGCTTGGCACCTGCACGGCGACCGTCCGCGCCGCGTCGCACGTGGAAGGCTGGTTCATCGCCCACGAGGATTTCCGGGCGCTGGTGTCGCAATGCCAGCCGGCGGCATTGAGCCTGCAGCACGCGATCACGGTGATCCTCGCGGAAAAGGTGGGCGCGCTCAACGAGCAGTTGCTCGCCTGCCCCACGGACGAAGACCGCCCGGCACGCCGGGTCGCGGCGGGCGATCCGCTCGCGGCTGTGGCGCGCACACGCAAGCCATCATTCGACGCCGCCGCGTTCCTGCCGCGGCTGCCGCTCTTCGAGCGCTTCGCGGCCGAGGAGGTCGATGAAATCGCCGGCGCGGGGTCGTACGTGGAGCTCCCCCGCGGCCACGGCATCTTTGCATCGGGCAGCGAGGCAAGGAGCGCTTTCGTAGTGGTTCGCGGCGCCGCGGAGATCGTCGCCATGCGCGAGGGCCGCGAGCGGCGCGTCGCGGTCCCGGGCCCGGGGCAGCTGGTGGGCCACCTCGGCGTGCTGCGCCAGTCGATGCACGCGAGCCACGCCTTCGCGCGCGAGGGAGCGGTGTTGCTGGAATTCCCGGCCGATGCCTTCCGCAATCTTTACTTCGGCCGCTCACGCGCCTCGGCGCGTCTGCGCCTGGCGGTGCAGGCGAGCCTCCTCGCGGCGATGGCGCGCACCAACCGGGCCCTGACGCGCCTTATCAGCCAGTCGAAGCTCGACGCGTCGCGCCGCACCGAAAAGGCCCTCGAGACGGCCTACGCCGCGCAGCTCGCGACCGCGTCGCCGCTCTGATGCCGCGCCTCCTCCTCCTCGCCGCACTCACGTTCGCCGCGGCCCTCGGGGCGCGGGCCGAGCCCTGGACAGGCCCGATATTCGACGCGCACCTGCACTACAACGACGACGCCGTAACGCGCTATTCCGTGGGCTCGGCCTTCGAGCTCTTCCGCAAGAGCGGCGTGGGAGCGGTCCTCGCCAACAGCCGCCCCAACGACGGCACGCGAGCGCTCTACGAGGCACGCAGCCGCAACGCCGCGCTGGGCGTGCAGGTGGTGCCGTTCATCCGCGTCTACCGCAACCGCGACGATTACGGCACCTGGTTCGGCAACCCCGAGATCCTCCGCATGATCCGCGAGGAGGAGAAGCGCGGCTACTACCGGGGCGTCGGCGAGTTCCACGTCTACGGGAAGAACGCCGCCACGGCGGTGGTGAGGGACATCGTGAACTTCGCCGTCGACAAGGGCCTGGTGCTGCATGCGCACTGCGACGAGGAGGCGCTCGAGATCCTCTTCGCCCACAACCCGAAGGCGCGCGTGATCTGGGCGCATACCGGCTTCACCACGCCGCTGGCGCGCGTCGAGGAGCTCCTGGGCAAATACCCGACGCTGCGCGGCGAGCTGTCCTACCGCTCTGACGTGGCCGACGCCGGCAAGCTCGCGGCGGGATGGAGGGATCTCTTCAGCCGCCATCCCACGCGATTCCTGGTGGGCTCTGACACCTGGGTCGTGGATCGTTGGCAGTCGTACCCGCAGCTCATGGCGGGCTACCGCGAATGGCTCGGGCAGCTACCGCGGGAGGTTGCGGAGCAGATTGCGTGGCGCAACGGCGCGGAGCTGTTCGCGCTGACCCTCTCCCAAGGCAGAGGGAGCCCTCAGTCGAGGTAGTGGATCGCCACCCGGGGCCGCCCGTCCAGGATCTCGGCGTGCAGCAGGCTGTACTCGGGCACTTCGACCCACGAGGCCACGTCCTTCGTGAGCGGCTCGGAGGCGATCAGGATCGAGTCGGCGTTCTCCGCGCCCCCGGTCATCTTCCATTCCTCGTCGTGCAGCCCGTAATCGCGGCCCGCCGTGTACCAGAGCGACAGGAACCCCAGGTTGGCCTCGTGCATGCGCGTGGGATCCCCGGTGGGATAGCGCCCGAAGTCGAAGCAATAGCGCGCCGCGGCCACCTGGCGGCCGTCGGTCAGGAACAGGTTCACCGACGACGAGACGTCGATCCCCAGCCGCCTGCGTTCCTCGCGAATGATCGCGAGCGCGCGCGACAGCGCCGCGACCAGTTGGTCGCCCGTGGGCGGCGCATGCGGATCCTCGAGCTGCGACACGACGAGCGCGTAGATCCATTCGCTGTCGGTCGTGCCGCGCACGTGGCGCGCGAGCTCGGGCTTCACGTGGGCGGCCAGGCGCGGGCGCAGCTCGGCGAAGCGCGCGAGGTCGCCGTTGTGCGCCAGCGCCAGGGGAACCCCCGGAAACTGGAACGGGTGCACGTTCTGGAGCGAGATCTCCACCTGCGTGCTGTAGGCCACGCCGCGCACGTGGGCGAGCACGCAGCCCGCGGCGACCTTCGTGGCAAGGTTCTTCAGGTTGCGGTCGAACACCGGCAGCGAGTCCGACGCATAGGAGAACGGCGCTGCGGAATCGTGCGATCCCGGGTCCCACGCGCGCATGCCGAAGCCCGCGAGGTTCAGCATGTGCAGCATCTTGGGCATGTAGCTCTGGCGCACGAGCGCGGAGTCCGGCTGGAACAGCAGGTTGTCCAGCAGGACGGGCTCGCCAAGGTAGAGCAGGGCGCGGCACATGCGGCATTTTAAGATACAGTCACGCCATGTCCACCATCCGTTTCGCGCGCGCGGCCGCGTCGGGATTCCTGCTCGCCGTGGCGGGCGCCGCATCGGCGCAATCGCCGCAGCCGGCCACGCTCAAGGTCGACGGGCCCTACGCCATCGGACGGGCCGACGCGCCGGTCACCATGGTCGAGTTCTCCGACTTCGAGTGCTCGTTCTGCCAGCGCTACCACGTGCAGGCCTTCGAGGAGATCAAGAAGAATTTCATCGATACCGGCAAGCTGCGCTACGTGGTGCGCGACTATCCGCTGCCGTTCCATCGCCGCGCGGTCCCCGCGGCGCGCACCGCGCGCTGCGCGGGCGAGCAGGGCAAGTTCTGGGAGATGCGCCACGCCCTCATGTCGGGGCAGAGCATGCTCGACATGGAGTCGATGATCGAGGCCGCCGGCAAGCTGAAGCTCGACGAGGCCAAGCTGCGCGCCTGCATCGCGAGCTTCAAGTTCGACAAGTCGATTCGCAAGGACATGGCCGACGCCGATTCGGTCGGCGTCAATTCCACACCGTCGTTCCTCATCGGGCGCACCCGCGGCGACTCGGTGGTGGGCGAGCGCATGGACGGCTCGCAACCCTACGCGGCGTACGAAAGCCGCATCAAGGCGTTGCTCGACGCGCGTTGATGCGGGCCCCGGTCCTCGCGGCCGGGGACTTGACTGCGATCAAGCCCAAGGGCGGCCCCCCTCCGCTACCCTATACCTTGATTTCCGGGCCCTCCCGCACCTCCCGCAGGGGCCCTGGCCGCGACTCGCAGTTATGCCGGTCGGCCCGAATGACCGCTTCCGCCGGGCGGCCCCACTGCCGATAAACTGTCCAAATGACCGAAATCGTCATCCCCGTCTCGAAGATCCGCCGTGGCCGGTCGACCCCCAAGGGCCGCGCTGTCGATCCCGTCGCCCGCGCCGAGGTTGCGCAGCTGGTCGAGGGCGTGCCCTGCGCCCGCGAGTACCTGATCGAGAACCTGCACCGCGTGCAGGACCGCTTCGGCTGCCTCACGGCCGCGCACCTCAACGCGCTCGCCGAGGCGATGAAGCTGTCCATGGCCGAGGTGTACGAGGTCGCGACCTTCTACCACCACTTCGACATCGTCAAGGAGGGCGAGAACGCGCCTCCCGCGGTGACGGTGCGCGTGTGCGAGACGCTGTCGTGCCGCATGGCCGGCGCCGACAAGCTGCTCGAGAAGCTTCCCGGCCTCGTGGGTCCGAACGTGCGCGTGCTGGCCGCGCCCTGCATCGGCCGCTGCGCCGAGGCGCCGGCGGTGTGCATCGGCCAAAACGCCTTCGGCCACGCCACCGAAGCGGAGGTGAAGAAATGCCTCGACGCGAAGAAGACTTCGGCGCCCGCGCTGCACCCGCACACCTTCGCCGACTACGTGGCCCAGGGGGGCTACAAGACCTGGGTGGAGTGCGTCACCGGCAAGCGCGAGGTCGACGCCGTCATCAAGGTGATGGAGGACGCCGGCCTGCGCGGCCTCGGCGGCGCGGGATTTCCGGCGGGGCGCAAGTGGAAGATCGTGCGCGCCGAGCCGGGCCCGAGGCTCATGGCGGTCAACATCGACGAGGGCGAGCCGGGGACCTTCAAGGACCGTCATTACCTGGAGCGCGACCCGCACCGCTTCATCGAGGGAATGCTGATCGCGGCGTGGGCGGTCGGGATCGACGACATCTACGTCTACCTGCGCGACGAGTACCACGCGTGCCGCGTGATGCTCGAGCGCGAGCTCGACGCCCTGCGCGCGAGCCCGCCGGCCGCGGTCGAGGGACGAGCCGGCAACAAGACAGCCTTGCCGCGTATCCATTTGCGGCGCGGCGCGGGCGCCTACATCTGCGGCGAGGAGTCCGCGATGATCGAATCGATCGAGGGGCGCCGCGGCATGCCGCGCCTGCGCCCGCCTTACGTCGCGCAGGTCGGGCTCTTCGGCCGGCCCACGCTCGAGCACAACATGGAGACGCTTCTCTGGGTGCGCGATCTCATCGAGCAGGGCCCCGAGTGGTTCAGCAAGCACGGGCGCCATGAGCGCAAGGGCCTGCGCTCGTTCTCGGTCTCGGGCCGGGTGAAGAAGGCCGGCGTGCACCTCGCGCCCGCGGGCATCACCGTGCGCGAGCTGATCGACGAATTCTGCGGCGGCATGCAGGACGGCCACCAGTTGTATGCGTACCTGCCCGGCGGCGCTTCGGGCGGCATCCTTCCCGCCTCCATGGGCGACATCCCGCTCGATTTCGACACGCTGCAACCCTTCGGCTGCTTCATCGGTTCGGCCGCGGTGATCATCCTGTCGCAGCATGACAAGGCGCGCGATGCCGCGCTGAACCTGATGCAATTCTTCGAGCACGAGTCGTGTGGCCAGTGCACGCCCTGCCGCGTCGGTACTGCCAAGGCTGCGCGGCTCATGGAAGCGCCGAAGTGGGACCATGCGCTCCTCGAGGAGCTTTCGGTGGCGATGGCGGATGCCTCGATCTGCGGCCTGGGGCAGGCCGCCCCCAATCCGATTCGCTGTGTGGCCAAGCACTTTCCGCACGAGGTCTGACATGAAAATGAACGATCCGGTCGGGGCGGAAACGATCGAGTTCAAGCTGAACGGCGACACCATCTCGGCCTTCGCCGGCGAGACGATCATCCAGGCAGCCTCGCGCCACGGCGTGGACATCCCGCACCTCTGCTACAAGGAGGGCTACCGCGCCGATGGCAATTGCCGCGCGTGCATGGTGGAGATCAAGGGCGAGCGCGTGCTCGCGCCTTCATGCTGCCGTGCTCCCGCCCAGGCGATGGAAGTGCAGAGCAATTCGCCGCGCGCTATCCATTCGCAGAAGATGGTGGTCGAGCTGCTGCTCGCCGATGTCCCCACGCAGGACCTGAAGCCCGGCAGCAACGAGCTCTTTTACTGGGCGGAGGCGCTCGGCGTCGCTCACGGGCGGTTCGAGGCGCGTGCGCAGCCGAAGAGGGACGTCTCGCATCCGGCGATGGACGTGAACCTCGATGCGTGCATCCAATGCACGCGTTGCGTGCGCGCGTGCCGCGAGGAGCAGGTGAACGACGTGATCGGCTACGCCTTCCGCGGGCCCGATTCGAAGATCGTCTTCGACCTCGATGATCCGATGGGTGCTTCGACGTGCGTCGCCTGCGGCGAATGCGTGCAGGCGTGCCCGACCGGCGCGCTCGCCCCCGCGAAGCAGGCCTACGCGGTCGTTGCCGACAAGACCGTCGATTCCGTGTGCCCGTATTGCGGCGTCGGCTGCCAGCTCACCTACCACGTGAAAGACAACGCGATCGTGCGCGTGGACGGCCGCGACGGTCCCTCGAACCACGAGCGCCTGTGCGTGAAGGGCCGCTTCGGGTTCGACTACGTCACCCATCCCCAGCGCCTCACGAAACCCCTCATCCGCAAGCAGGGTGTGGGAAAGGCGGCCGCGTTCACCATGGATCCCACCCGCTGGAGCGACGTGTTTCGCGA
>JALYSB010000246.1 GCA_030855025.1 Pseudomonadota bacterium | reverse complement strand
GCATGGCACTCGGGCCCCACGTGGGCGATGAACTTGCGCACGTATGCCACGTAGTCGTCGAAGGTGAACGGGCCCACGGTGATCGGAATCTCGCGCGCGTCGAGCCAATCGGTGACCCACACGTCGTGGTCGGGAAGCATCGTGCGCACGGTGTCGCGCAGCAACGTGGAGTGGTGCCCCGACAGCGGCGCGAACACGAGCACCCTGGGCTGCGCCGGAGCGCGATCCTTCACGAAATGGACAAGCCGGCAGAAGGGTTGCGGCGCCTCGTGCACTTCGCGCACCTTGAATTCGCGCTCGCCCACGCGCACCGCGGCGATGCCGAACTCGGGCCGCTCGTAGCGTTGGGTGAGCCGCGTCATGAGGTCGAAAGCGGCGGCGACGTTGCGGCTGCCGGGAAGGTAGGAAAGCGGGCTATCGGGGTGCCCGTAGATCTCGTTGGCCGCCTGCGCGAACAGGCGCCATGGCTCGAGCGAAGCGCGCTGCCAGTCGTAGATCTGATAGAGCATTGCTTCCAACGCGGGCCTCGTAATTGTTGTTGTTGCAATGCAGCATAGTCTACCGGCTTTTGCTCCCGCGAAGCGCTTTTACGCACCGGGCGGCGTGGCCGCGGGCGTTCCCGGACCATCTGTTAAGCTCTTCGGACGCCCTCCAGCCCGCCGCCGCACATGCCCCAGGACCAACGAGCGCCCAACGCGCCCCTGCTGCCGCTTTTCCCCCCGATCGAGCCGTTCGCATCCGGAATGCTCGATCTCGACGCACCCCATCGGATGTACTTCGAGCAATCGGGAAATCCGAACGGCGTCCCGGCGGTGTTCCTGCATGGCGGCCCGGGCGCGGGATCGAGCGCGGTCCATCGGCAGTTCTTCGATCCCGCGTTCTATCGCATCGTGGTCTTCGACCAGCGCGGGGCCGGGCGCTCCACTCCGCTCGGGTGCCTCGAGAACAACTCCACGCCCCACCTGATCGAGGACCTCGAGCGCCTGCGCACTCATCTCGGCGTCGAGCGCTGGCTCGTCTTCGGCGGCTCGTGGGGCTCGACGCTCGCGCTGGCCTACGCGGAGCACCATCCCGAGCGCTGCCTGGGACTCGTGCTGCGCGGCATATTCCTCTGCCGCCCGAGCGAGATCGACTGGTTCCTCTACGGATTGCGCGCCATATTCCCGGAACCGTGGCGCGAGTTCTCCGGCTACATTCCCCGCGAGGAGCGCGGCGACCTGCTCTCCGCGTATCACACGCGCCTCGTCGACCCCGACCCCGCGATCCACATGCCGGCCGCGCGGACGTGGAGCGTCTACGAGGGATCGTGCTCGACGCTATTGCCCAATCCCGCGCTGGTGGCCGATTTCGCTTCCGACCGCGTGGCCCTTGGCCTCGCGCGGATCGAGGCGCACTACTTCCGCCACGATATCTTCCTGCCGCCGGACTTCCTGCTCCAGAACATCGACCGGTTGAAATCAGTCCCGGGCGTGATCGTGCAGGGTCGCTACGACATCGTCTGCCCCGCTGTGTCCGCCGACGACCTCCACCATGCGTGGCCCGAGGCCGAGTACGTCATAGTCCACGACGCCGGCCACTCCGCCTTCGAGCCCGGCATCCGCTCGCGCCTCCTGGCTGCGACCGAGGACTTCAAGAAACGCGTTTGAGGGGACTGCGGGGAGGAATCCGGGCGCAAATCTGTGAAACCCAGGACTTGCCTAACCTCCAGCCCCGGTGCCTCTCGCGGCGGTGAGGGTGGCGATGTCGCGCATGAATCCGCGAATGCGTTTTTGCAGCTCGGCGCGCTGCTCGGCGGAAAGGCTCGCGTTGAGCGCCGCCAGCATCTCGGACATCTTCTGGTCGCGCGTGCGCAATTTCTGGATGTATTCGGGCCGCCGCCACGACTCGGTGTTGACCAGAAGCCGCCGCAGTTCGGTCGACATCTGCTCCCGCGTCGCCTTCGCGCGCACCAGCGCAAGGATCTCGCCCTGGCGGATACGCCGCTCGGCCAGCATCTCGTCGGAGAAATCCGGCGCCGTCCGGTAGAACGCGGCGACCAGCTCGCGCTGCTCCCCGGAGAGCGTGCCGACCCAGCTCTCGAGGTGGTCGACGAACCGGCGCAGGCGCTTCGAGCGCCGCTCGTCGGGGCTGCCGCGGATCGATTCGCGCGTGAACTTCGCATTCTCCTCGACGAACTTGCGCTCGAGCTGTCCCACCTGCTCGGCATCCATGTTGCCGAGGAATTCCGCGATGTCGGGAACCACCTGCTCGGCAAACCGTTGGTAATGCGCCCGCAGCGCCTTCTGGTGGACGCCCACATCCTGCGCGGTGATGGCACTCTCGGTCTGGGTGAGCACCGCTTCGAGGAAGCGGCGGTACCTCGGCAGCTCCTGGGTGCGATGCCATTCCATCGTGCGCGCGACACGGCTCCGCACCCAATCCTCCTGGGGATCGGTCAGGTCCACGTAGTCGTCGATCATCCACGTGAGCATCGGGCCCAGGTTCGAATAGGCGAGCGCCACGTTGGCGAAGGCCAGCCGCGTGAGCGTGGCGGTGGCGCACGATGCAAGGAGCAGCGCGGCAAGCACGAGCGCGGTTGCGCGCATTAAAGGTTTTATCGTCACCAGGGAATCTCCTGGCGGTCGCGGAAGAATTCCCCTGTGGGGCCACTGGACGGGAGCAGGCACAGCCACACTGCGGTGTCAGCGCCCTCCTCGACCGAGCGCGGAGCGTCCTCCCCACCCATGTCCGTCCTGACCCACCCCGGGCTCATCGAATTCACCAGGATCCCGCTGCCGGCGACTTCAGCGGCGAGCGTCCGTGTGAGCGCATTGAGCGCCGCCTTGGAGACGCGGTACGCGGGGCTGCCCTCGCCCATCTTGTGCAGCTGGCCGAGGCCCGACGAGACGTTGACGATCCGCCCGAAGCGCGGCTTCTTCATGTGGGGAACCACTTCGCGGCACATGCGCACGGCGCCGAAGAGGTTGGTCTCGAAGGTCTCGCGCCAGAGCGAGGTCGACGTATCCGCGACGCGCGCCTCCTTCGACTCGGGATACACGCCGGCGTTGTTCACCAGGATCGCGGGGGCTCCATGGTGCTTCACGACGTTCTCGACGAAGTCACGGACGCTCTTGGTTTCGTTCACGTCGAGCGGGTACCCCGCGACGTTGTTTCCCGCGGCGCTGCGCAGCGTGTCGACCGCGAGCGCGCACTTCGGCTCCGTGCGGCAGCCGACGACGACGAACGCATCCGCCTTCATCAACTGGCGCGCGATTTCGAGCCCGATTCCGCGGTTGCCTCCGGTCACGATGGCGATTCTCCTGGCTGGCATGAACTCTCCGAATTACGCATATCATAACGGCATGCCCAAGCTGCTTCGCGCCGTCCGCCTCGACGATTCCGACGAGCATGTGTTCCGCTCGTGCGGCGCCGCCGCCGACGGCACGTGGGTGGTGACGGGCGGCTTCGCGGCGTGCGATTTCGACCAGGCCCCGCGTTGCGACCCGCCGTGCCATTGCGAATCGTCCTTCGTCGCCGTGGGCTCGCGCAGCCGCTGCTCGATCGCCGAGGTCGCCGAGGCGAGCGAGGAAGAGGTGCAGGAGCAGGTCGATGCTCTTGCCTGGCATCTGGTGAAGGCCTGGAACGCGCCCTCGTGGGAGGTCGCGCACCGGGTCGCTGAGGAGGAGATTCGCCATACCGCGGAAGTCTGCGAGACCCTCGCCCCCGAGGTCTGGATCACCGTCAAGCGCGCGCGCACCGCGGACAGCCACGCCCTGGAGGAGCAGTACGCCGTTTATGACCGACTGATGATCGGAGCGCATACCCTATGAGCACGCTCAGCGACGGCGCGCAGCGCGACATGGAGCAGCGTGCGCTGCGCAACGTCCGCGCCCTGGTCGACAAGTACGAGGACAAGGATGCCAGCGACCAGAGATCGGTCCGCAACCTGGTCGTGGGGATCGTCGCGACCATCCTGGTGCTCGCGACCGCCGCCTACGTGGCGTTTCG
>JALYSB010000002.1 GCA_030855025.1 Pseudomonadota bacterium | reverse complement strand
GTTTGGTGGCCGGGTGCAGCCGTGGTTCCTCGAGCAACGACTCCGGCGCGGACGGACCGCAAAGCTCCGAGGCGCCGGTGGTTCACGCGGTCGGCGACGCTACGCGGGGCAAGGCCGTGTTTCGTTTCGAGCTGTTCGGAACCGAGCGCTTCTGGACCGATGCCGTCCGGCTGCAGCAAGGCATCGTCGCGGCGGGAGTGACGCCGATCGACGCGCTGAAGCTCGGGCTGAGCGTCGACGTCGAGGCTCTGGACGCCGCGACCGCTGCCGCCGTCGTCGCCGAGCTCAAGACCGACCTCTCCCCCGCCAACGCGCCGCTGCTCAATAGCCCGGCGACGACCCTCAAGCTGATCAACGCCAATGCGGTGATCGGCATCGTGGCGGTCGACAGCAACGGCGACGGCACCATCAACGTCGCCAATGGCGACAAGACCGGCGCCAGCTGCGCGCTGTGCCACACCATCACCGATGCGTCCGTGTTCAACCTTCCCGGCGGTGGCTCGATCGGCAAGCGCCTCGATGGGCGTGCCGTCCACAACCTCAACTTCGGCAAGCTCGTGGCGGCGGCGCTCAATACCCGCGCGCTGTATCCGATCGCCCAGCTCGCGCTGAACGCGAACGGCGGCAAAACGCTCGGGCGCGCCCCGACGGGACTGACCGGAAACTCCACCGAAGCCGAGTTCGACGCCTACTTCAGCAACCCCGCCTTCTACCCCGTCGGGATGTTCGACGACACCTTCGACGGCAACGGCGATCCGATGAAGAATTCGCCGCTCCTGCGAACCGATCTCGCCGCGCCCTGGGGCACCGAAGGCGCCATCGCCAAGCTCGACAACTTCGGCAACCTTGTCTATACGGGCCTGCTCGATCAGACGACTCTCACGACCCCCGGCGGGCGCGCCTTCCTGCGCAAGCTCGGCGGGACCGCCGCCGGCAACGAGATCGCCGACACCTACGTTGCGATCCTCGCCGCCACCGGCGTGACGGGCTATCCCTTCATCACGGCGAGCGCGCATCCGCAACCCGGAACCGAAGAGGCCCCGCTGGGCATCCGCGTCAACAACCAGAAGCTGCTCGACATGAATGCCTATCTCAACAGCCTCCAGGCGCCGCCAGGAGTCGTCGCCAATGCTGATTCGCGCAGCCGCGGCAGGCAGCTTTTCCGCGAGAACTGCACGACCTGCCACAACGTCGACCAGGGCAGGCCCGTACCGGCCCAGGTCTTCGCCATGGCGACGATCTTTCCCGGAGACAGCCCGGTCACGTTGCTCGCCCAGCGCGACCCGCCTCTCAATCCCATCCTCAACACCGTCGGGAGCGTCTTCGACGACAAGATGGCGGTCGTGAACGCAAGCATTCGGGGCGACAAGCGCGGCATTGTCCTGCCGCTGCTCCTCGACCTCGCGCGCAAGCCCAACTTCCTGCACGACTCGACCGTGCCCACCCTGGATTCGCTGCTCAATCCGAGCCGCGGGGCCAGCGCGCCGCACCCGTTCTACTTCGCCGATCCCGGCCAGCGCGGCGACGTGGCGGAATTCCTCCGGGGACTCGACACCACCAACGCGCCTTGAAGAATGAAGGCCGGCGCGAGCCGGCCTTCCTGCCGCAGGACATCGCAAACATCGGAGCGCGCATGAGTAAACATTCCGGCACCCGGCTGCTTTATCTTTCCATCGCCATCCTCTACCTCGTCGCGGCTGCGTCATGCAATCGTTGAACAGCGGGCAATCCCTTCGATGACAAGATGGCCGTGAACTCGGTGCCGGGGCCGGTCGAGATCCTCGATCCGAAGCGCGGCGCCAACGCCCCGCACCCGTTCTACCTCCAGGACCCGCGGGCGCGCGAGGATCTCGCGGAGTTCCTGCGCGGGCTGGATGACCGGGCTCCCCAGCGCTGAGCCGGCCTTCACGCAGGCCATTGCGCTAGACTGGTTTGGCCTGACGCAGGCTGATGCCGGGCTGACCGGCAGGATGCGTCGTTTTCTCGCCAATCGCACGACTTTCGGGGGCCAACCGCCGCGAAATGAGCAAGCCGGAAAATGGCTCCGATCCCCTGCCGCGGGACGTCATCCAGGCGCTTCTCGATGCCCTGCGTCCCATCACGCCGGCGCGCGCCGAGGCGATCAAGGAACGTCTCCTCGAACGGATTCGTGCCGAGCCGCCTTTGAAGGCGGCCGAGGGCATCACGACGATTCGCAAGGATGACGGCCCGTGGTCGGTGAGCTTCCCCGGCTTCGCCACCAAGGAGCTGCACGACGACGGCAAGACGCGGACCTGGCTCGCCAGGCTCGATCCGGGAGCCAGGATTCCGCATCACGTCCACTCCGGCGACGAGGAGTGCCTTGTCCTCGAGGGCACCGTATTCATCGCCGGCCAGCGCATGGAGGCGGGCGATTACCAGGTCGCTCGCACGGGCACAGTGCACGAGGAAATCCGATCACCGACGGGATGTGTCCTCCTGCTTCGCTCGCCGTCGCCGCAGAGGGCGAGGCGGAACTAGAATTGCGTCGCGCGGGCGTCGCCGGAACTTCGAGCGGCGCCCGGCGCTCCTAAGCTGCAACCCGGGGAAGGCTTCCCGGTGCCGGAATCCTTCGAGGAGACAGCCCATGTCCCAGTCGCTCCCAGAATCCGTACTCCGGGAATACGTCGATCAAGTCGCCCGCCGGGACCAATCGGCGCTGGGTCGCCTCTACAACGCGACCGTCGCGCGCGTGTATTCGGTGGCCCTGCGAATCGTGGGAGACCCCGAGTGCGCCGAGCGGGTGGTCGTAGACGTTTTCGACCGGGTGTGGCGCGAGGGTGGGCTCGACGGACCCGAAGGGGAGGGCCAGGTCCTGAGCGGCCTGCTCTCGATGTCCCGGGCCCAGGCCCTGATCGCGTTGCGGCGCCGGGCAGCCCCGACTGCCGGGGACCGGAAAGTGCCCGACATCCTTTCGTCCGTGGGGGAAGGCAGCGATGCCCACTCGGCGTTGGCCCGGCTGTCGCCGCTGCCGCGCGAGATCGTTTCGCTCGCATTCTTTCGCGACTCCAGCCTCGAGGACATCGCACGCCAAACCGGCGTTCCCATCACCGGCGTGAAGGCCATCCTGACGGCGGCTTTGCGGGAATTCGGCGGCGCGGTCGGAGAAGCCGCGGCGAATCCGCAATGCGCAACCTTCGATGCGATGCTCATCACGCATGAACTGGCTCGGCGCCCCGCCAGGCCCATCGATAGCGCCGGGGAGGTCCGCGCGTTGCGGGCTCTCGCGGGGGAGCTCGCCAAGCCCAATGGGATGGTCCTGACGACGCTTGTCGAGACCGCGCTCGAGCTTTGCCGCGCGCATTCGGCGGGTGTCAGCATCCTCGACATGGAGGGCGACGATGTCGTGTTCCGATGGAACGCCGTCGCCGGCGCGTTCGCCGTGCACCAGGGTGGCTCGATACCTCGCGATCAAAGCCCGTGCGGGATCGTCGTGGATCGCGACAGCGCCCAGCTGGTGACGCACCCTCAAAGGCACTTTTCCTCGCTGCACGGAGCGGCGCCCACGATCGTCGAGGCGCTGTTGGTTCCATTTCACATGCTCGGGACGCCGGTCGGAACCGTCTGGGTCCTGTCACACGAGGAGGGGCGGCATTTCGACGCCGAAGACTGCCGTGTGCTGACGACACTTTCCCAATTCGCGGCGGCGGCCCATCTGCTGCGATCCTCCCAACTGGCGGCGCTACAGGCGCGGGACGAGCTGGTTCTGGCGAACGAGCGGCTCAGCGCCTTGAACACGCAGTTCTGGAGCCAGTTCGCGGCAGCCGCCCAGCACTGACGCGCGTGATTTCGCCGGTTCCGAGCCCGGCCGGTGGCGGCCGGCGTATCGGCTTGGCGTTCGTCTTCGCGTGGTTCGCGATCGGCGGCGGCGCGCATTTCGTCGCGACGGAGGCGGAGATGCGCATCGTGCCGCCCTACGTTCCGTGGCCGCGCGCGGTGGTGCTCGTAAGCGGCGCGTTCGAGCTGCTCGGAGCTGCGGGGCTCGTCTGGCGGCCCTCCCGGCGCCTCGCGGGCGCCGGCCTCTTCGTGCTCACCCTCCTCGTGACGCCGGCCCATTTCTACATGCTGCAGCGCCCCGACCTCTTCGATGTGCCCTACTGGGCGCTGGTCCTGCGCCTTCCGATGCAGGTCGCGCTGCTCTGGCTCATCGCGTGGAGCACGATGGGGGGTGGCGCCGCCCGGCAGTAGTCATCGGTCGTCGTTGTCTCAGGCAACCCGCGCTTCCTGCGGTTCGGGCAGAGCCGCGACAAACTCGTACGCGGGCTCGGTGAGGAAATCCACGAACGTGTCTTCCGCGACCAGGCGTTCGAGCAGCCAGGCAGCTTCGTCGAACTTCGCGCCGAAAGCCCCGGGACTGCCCGCCACCTTTTTCAGCTCCTCCCCCAGTATCGTGCGGAACATCTCGAGCGTGACCTTGCGGCCGTCGTCGAGGACGCCCTTCGGGCTGCGAATCCACTGCCACAGCTGCGAGCGCGAGATTTCGGCGGTCGCCGCGTCTTCCATGAGGTTGTTGATCGGCACGCAGCCGTTGCCCTCCATCCACGAGGCGATATAGCGCAGCGCGATGGCGACGTTGGCGCGCACCCCGGCCTGCGTGATCGGCGTGCCCGGCCCGAAGGCGAGCAGCTCGGATGCCTTCACGCACACGTCGGCGCGCTTGCGCTCGACCTGGTTCGGCTGCGGCATCACGCGGTCGAACACGGCTTTGGCGACCGGCACCAGCCCCGGATGCGCGACCCAGGTGCCGTCGAAGCCGTCGTTGGCCTCGCGCTCCTTGTCGGCGACGACCTTGGCCATGGCGGCGTCGTTCGCGGCGGCGTCGTTCTTGATCGGGATCTGTGCGGCCATGCCGCCCATGGCGTGCGCATTGCGGCGGTGGCAGGTCTTCACCAGCAGCTGGCAGTAGGCGCGCAGGAAGGGGCTCGTCATCGTCACCTGGGCGCGGTCGGCGAGCACGAAATCGTGGGCGCGCAGCTTCTTGATGCAGCTGAAGATGTAGTCCCAGCGGCCGCAGTTCAGGCCCGCGGAATGGTCGCGCAATTCGTAGAGGATCTCGTCCATCTCGAAGGCGGCCGGCAGCGTCTCGATCAGCACCGTCGCCTTGATGGTGCCGCGCGGCAGGTTCATGCGCGCTTCGGCTTCATTGAAGACGTGGTCCCAGAGTCGCGCCTCGAGGTGGCTCTCGATCTTCGGCAGGTAGAAATACGGCGCGCTGCCACCGGCCACGAGGCGCTCGGCGTTATGGAAGAAGAAGAGGCCGAAGTCGAAGAGCGAGGCCGAGACCGGGTCGCCGTCGATCAGCACGTGGCGCTCGAGCATGTGCCAGCCGCGCGGGCGCACGATCAGGGTCGCGGTCTTCTCGTTCAGCTGGTAGCACTTGCCCTCGGGGCTCTTGAAGCCGATGGTGCGGTCGACGGCTTGGCGCAGGTTGATCTGGCCGCGGATCATGTTGTCCCAGGTCGGCGTGCTCGAGTCCTCGAAGTCCGCCATGAAAGTGGACGCGCCGGAGTTGAGCGCGTTGATGATCATCTTGCGCTCCACCGGGCCGGTGATCTCCACGCGGCGGTCCTGCAGGTCCGCGGGCACCGGGGCCACGGTCCACGCGCTTTCGCGGATGGAACGCGTCTCGGGAAGGAACGCGAACGTCTCGCCCGCGTCCAGGCGCGCCTGTCGATCGGCGCGTGCGCGCATCAGGTCGCGGCGGCGCTGCTCGTACTTCTTGTGCAGGTTGGCGACGAAGCCGATCGCCTCCTTGGTGAGGATGCGGTCGTACAGGTTCGGCTGGTACGGGGGAACTTGAATTCCGGGGATCAGGTCGCGTTTCATGTCGCCTCCTCAGTCGGCCGCCGCGGCCTGCTCGCTGCGTTGCGGCAGCGGGGTCGCGGTGGGAAAGAACTGCTCATCTTCGGTGGAGCCGTGCAGCGCGGTGGTGGACGACTTGCCTGCTTGAATGACCTGGGTCACGTCGTCGAAGTAGCCGGTGCCGACTTCGCGCTGGTGCTTCACGGCGGTGAAGCCGCGCTCGGCCGCGGCGAACTCCTTCTGCTGCAGCTCGACGAAGGCCGTCATGTTCTCGCGCGCGTAGCGGTAGGCGAGGTCGAACATGCCGTAGTTGAGCGCGTGGAAGCCGGCCAGCGTGATGAACTGGAACTTGTAGCCCATGGCGCCCAGCTCGCGCTGGAACTTGGCGATGGTCGCGTCGTCGAGGTTCTTCTTCCAGTTGAACGACGGCGAGCAGTTGTAGGCGAGCATCTTGCCCGGGTGGACCTTCTGGACGCCTTCGGCGAAGCGCCGGGCGAAGTCGAGGTCGGGAGTGCCGGTCTCGCACCAGACGAGATCGGCGTAAGCGGCGTAGGCGATGCCGCGCGACAGCGCCTGGTCGAAGCCCTTGCGGGTACGGTAGAAGCCTTCGGGGGTGCGCTCGCCCGTGAGGAACGGCTTGTCGTTCTCGTCCACGTCGGAAGTGACGAGGTCGGCCGCCTCGGCGTCGGTGCGCGCGAGCAGGAGGGTGGGCACGCCCATCACGTCGGCGGCAAGCCGCGCGGCGCAGAGCTTTTGCACCGCTTCCTGGGTCGGGACCAGGACCTTTCCGCCCATGTGGCCGCATTTCTTCACGCTGGCGAGCTGGTCTTCGAAGTGCACGCCCGCGGCGCCCGCATCAATCATCGCCTTCATCAGCTCGAAGGCGTTCAGCACGCCGCCGAAACCGGCCTCGGCATCGGCCACGATCGGCGCGAACCAGTCGATGTCGGACTTGCCCTCGGCGTGGTCGACCTGGTCACAGCGCGTGAGCGCATTGTTGATCCGCTTCACGACCGTGGGAACGCTGGTCGTCGCGTAGAGCGACTGGTCGGGGTACATCGAAAGGCTGTCGTTGGCATCCGCTGCCACCTGCCAGCCCGAAAGGTAGATCGCGGGCACGCCGGCACGCACCTGCTGCATCGCCTGGTTGCCGGTCAGGGCTCCCAGCGAATTCACGAAGGGGCGCTCGTGCATCAGCCTCCAGAGCTTCTCCGCACCCTTGCGGGCGAGGGTGTGCTCGATCGGCATGCTGCCGCGCAGGCGGTAGACATCCTCGGCGCTGAAGCCGCGCTTCACGCCGGTCCAGCGGGGGTTCTCCGACCAGTCCTTCTTGATTCGCGCGACTTCCAGCTCTCGGGTGCTCATTGCTGCTCTCCAGGTTTGGGCATCATGGTGAAGGGCTTGACTAGCTCCGATCCGCATCTCACCAAATCCGTTCCGCTCCGAGAATCGCTATTGCGACAAGGCAGCCTTCGCGGATTGCGAAGTCTCTTTACACCCCCATCGAAGTCGGGGTCCTCGTCGACCCGGGGTTCTTCGCACCCCATCGAAGTCGGGGTCCTCGTCGACCCGGGCCTACCCCTCTCCATCAAACGTTTGGGCGGGCTCGAGGGACACCACCTCGCCAATTCCTTGGGCTTCTCCGATCTTCTTCAGGGGAGGGACCGGCCCTCTCGACGAGGACCCCAAGACTTCGATGGGGGGCTCCGTAAAGAGCTTTGCAGTTTCTTTTTTCTCTCCCTTGCTCGCCCCACGCCGATCGCAGCGGACCCTACCCCTCTACCGCTCGACATCCCGGTGGGCGATCAGGCCCTACACGAGGCGCGTTCCTCTCGAGAGGCGGGCGGTGGTTGCTCGCAGGATCGGTGGCCAAATGCTGCAATCATTCACACCGGTCGCGCTCACGCCGAAGCGATGGTTGCCCGCAGAACCTCCGATGAAATGCTGCAAACATTTCTTCCGTTTGAACGAGAGAACCGCCGGGTCGAGAGGAACCGCCTCGGGGAGGACCGCTGCTGCCAACCGGGTTGTTGAGGAGGACGGCTAACCGGCCCGCGAAGGCACGAGGTGGTCGACCAGCTGCCGGGCGGGCGCCGGCAGAGAGGCGTACTGGCGTACGCAGACGAACATCCGCCGCCGCGCCCAGGAATCGGTCAGCGCCACCAGCCGTAGCCCCATCGGCTTGGAGAACGCCTTCGCCGCGGCTTCGGGCAGGACGCCGATGCCGAGCCCCGCCTGGATCATCCGCGCGACCACGTCGAAGCTCTTTACCTGCACGCGCAGACGCAGCGGCTTACCCGCCTGGCTCGCCTGGGCGAGGAGGATCTGGGAGATCACCGTGTTGCTCTCGAGCCCCACGAAGTCGTGGTCGAGGAGCTTGGCGAAGGCGAGGGCGCGGGCGCGCACCGGGTGCTTCCTCGGCACCACCGCGCAGAGGGTGTCGGTCCGGTACTCGTAGAGCTCGAGGCCCGGTGCCTCGGCGCCTTCCATCACGATTCCGACGTCGGCGGAGCCGCTGCGAACCGCATCGACGATCGCCCCGCTGCGCTCCTCGCCCATCGTCACCTTGATCGCCGGGTGCGCGGCCGCAAACGTCATGAGGTCCTCGGGCAGGTACTGCGCGAGGGCCGACGCGTTCGCCTGGATGCGAACCATGCCCTTCGCGCCTTTCGAATAGTCGGCGATCTCGGCGCGCATCTCGTCCACCTTGCCCATCATCTGGCGGGCGTGAAACAGGAGTGCGTTGCCCGCCGGGGTGAGCTCGACGCCTCGCGCCGTGCGGTGCAGCAGCTGCACGCCGAACTGGTCCTCGAGCTGGGCGACGCGCCGGCTCGCAGCTGCCAGGGCGATGTGGCCCGCAGCAGCAGCCTTGGTGATGCTCCGAGTCTCGGCGATGCGGATGAAGAGCGCGAGGGAGACGAGGTCGGGACGCATCGCGCGATCTTACGAGAGAAAGCGCCGCGGCGAGATCGCCCCGGCGTGGTCGCGACCGAGCGGCAGTGGCTCATTCGACAGTTGCGATGCGAGCAGCTCGGCGCCGAGCGGCGCCCAGAGCAGCCCCCGCGAGCCCAGGCCCGTGGCCACGTGCACGCCTTCGACCGCAGTGGCGCCGAAGATCGGCATGCGATCGGGGACCGTGGTGCGAAATCCCGTCCAGCCGAGGAGTCGCTCCGCCTCCACCCCCGCGGTGAAGCCCGGCAGCATCGTTTCGGCTCGCTCGAGGTTCTCGCGGTGGTCGGCCAAGCGCACCGAGGGATCGGAGTCATCGTGGTGGTAGCTCGCGCCCACGCAGAACCCGCCGTCGAGGAGCGGGGCCACGTAGCCGCTGCCGCTCACGATCGCGTCGAGCGCGCGGCGTGGATCGGGCGGCAGGTACGTCACCTGGCCGCGGACGGCACTGAGCGTGAGGCGTGCCTGGGGGAGCAGCCGGCGGGCGTCGACTGCGTTGGCCACCACGAGCGTGGGAGCTTCGGCGATGACGCGCCCGTCGGCATCGAGCGCGCGCCAGTCCGTCCTCTCGCGCTCGATCCGCTCGACGGCCCGCCCCACCGTGCGGCGCACGCGCGTCCCGGCGCGGGAGAGGCTGGCAACCGCAAGGCTCTCGAGAGAAACCAGCGCTCCGCCGGGAAACCACCAGCCGGGGCCCCGCACCTCGCGTCCCGCGATCGCGCGCGCGCGCGGGGCGTCCACATATTCGAGGAAATCGGCCGGGTAGCCCTGGGAGCGCGCAATGGCTTCGAAGCGCGCCGCTTCCTCGGCGTCGGCGGCGAGCTGGAGAACCCCGGGCCGCTCGTACTGCAGGTGAAAGCCGTCGTGCGTGAGCGCGCGGTAGTGCTGCAACGCGTAGAGGAACGCGCTGCGCGACACCTGGGCGTTGATGGCGTCGCGCAGGTTGGCGATGGGGCGCACCAGCCCGACGGCGGCGACGCTGCGAGACGCGCGCGCATCGATCAGCTCCACGTCCCAGTCGCGCGCTGCGAGGCGCTCGGCGGTGAGGATGCCCGCGAGTCCCGCGCCCACCACCACGGCGCGGCGCTGTGTGTCGGCGGGCTCGACACCTGCGTCGCGCCGCCCGACGAGCATCTCGCGCCCGGTGCCGAACCCTGCCTTCTTTTCCACGCTGAAGCCGGCGCCCGCGAGCGCCGTGCGAACGCCGCCCGCCACCGTCCACGTCGCCAGGGTCGCGCCCGGAGCCGCGAGCCGCGCGAGCTCGCGCACCACCTCAGGCGACCATATTTCGGGATGGCGTGCGGGCGCGAATCCATCGAGGAAAAAGGCGTCGGCCCGCGCCACCAGTTGCGGGAGAAGCTCGCGCGCCTCCCCGAGAAGGAGCGTGAGCACCACGTTGCCCGCGTCGAAATGCAGGCGATGGAAGCCCTGCAGCGCGGGGGGCCAGAGGGCCACGAGGGCGCGCGCAAGCGCAGCCAGCTCTTCGATCGGAGCGAGAGCGGCCGCCAGGTCGTCGCGCGCGAACGGGCGCCGCTCGATGCTCACGAAATGGAGCCGGCGCGGCCGGCGGGGATCGGTGCGCCAAGCCTCCCACGCGGTGAGGAAATTGATGCCGAGGCCGAAACCGGTCTCGAGGATGGTGAAGCGCTCGCGCCCCTGCCATCGTGCCGGCAAGCCGTTGCCCTCGAGGAACACGTGGCGCGACTGCTCGACGGCGCCGTGGACCGAATGATAAAGGCCCCGGGACTCGCTCGAGTACAGCGTGCCGTCGGTGGCGCGCTCCAGGGGAGCCACGGGTAGGGAAACCATTTCCGGATGTTGAACGAAAAAAAGGTGTCAGAGACCATTTCTCGCTCACGAAAAGGTCTCTGACACCATTATTTGGGTTCCGCCCTTCGACGCCGGCTGCTTCCCCACGCCCCCAAAGAGTTAAAGGCGCCCCGGTCGAATCGTTCGAATCTGCCGAACAGCCTGCGTCGGGTACGGAACCTTAAAAAAGCACTTGCGAAAGCCGCCCGCGGTACTCGGCCACGAGTTGCGGCCGGTCGGCCGCCATATCGAAGACTTCGAGCATTCGCAGCCGCGCGACGTCTTCCCCGAAGTTGCGGTCGCGTCGCACGATTTCAAGGAGGTGGTCGAGGGCGGCCGGATACTCGTGCCGGGCGATGTGCCAGTCCGCGAGGTCGAGGCGGGCCTGAAGGTCCGCGCTGTCCACCTCGATCCGATGTTGGAGCTCGCTGCGAGGCGGCAAGGTCGCGGCGATCTCCGCCGCCTCCAACCGGGCGCGAACCAGGGGATAGTTCGACTGGTCGCGCGCGCGTTCGGAAAGCACCGAAAATTGTGCGCGTGCGCCCTTCATGTCGTCGCGCTCGAGGAGCAACGCCGCGAGGTCGAGGCGCGCACCGTCGCAGGACGGGTCGAGCGCGATCGCGTTGCGCAGCGCCTCCTCGGCGATGGCGATCTGCCCTTTCACGAGGGCTTCCCGCGCGTAACGATGCTCGAGCTGCGCCGGATTCGGAATCAGCCGGTCGAGGAAAGCGCGCACGAAAGGCTCGGGTTGCGCACCGATGAACTGCGCGACGGCATTGCCGTCCACGAAGACGACCGCGTAAGGCATCGACTTGAGGTTGAAGGACTCGACCAGCTCGGGATTGGTGTCGGAATTCACGTTGACGAGCCGGAAGCGTCCGCCGTACTCGCGCTCGAGGCGCTCGAGCATCGGCCCCAGGGACCTGCACGGCCCGCACCACGGCGCCCAGAAGTCCACCAGCACGGGGACGTCCAGGGAGGCTTCGATCACGTCGCGTTCGAACGTGGAAAGAGTGGTGTCGATCATTTGGGGGGTGGTATCCGTCATCGATACGATTCACCCCCGAAATCGAAGTTCAACACCCTCGGCAACTCGCGGCTTGAACGAAAGCGAAAGGGTTATCTGCGCCTATTCGCCGCGTAGGAGCGGGCCTATACTGACCGCACCATGCCCCTCGTCCTCGAGTTGCCGCCCGGACTTACCGGCACCGCAGAGCTGGTGGTGGGCGAGCAGCACACCGCCCCGCGAATTGGCAGCGGCCGCATTCGCGTACTGGCAACTCCCGTGATGATCAACCTCCTCGAAGCGGCCGCGCTCGCGGCGGTGGAGCAATCGCTGCCCGAGAATCACCAAAGCCTCGGCATCCACCTCGATGTGACCCACGTCGCGGCCACCCCCGTGGGCATGCGGGTTCGCGCCACCGCGGAGGTCCTGCGCGTGGAGGGCCGCACCATCTACTTCCGCGTGCGCGCCGAGGACGAGCGTGAGCTGATCGGCGAGGGCACCCACGAGCGCGTGGTGGTGAACCTCGAGCGCTTCGACAAGCGCATCCAGGAGAAGCTTATTTCTTCTCGAGGAGCTTGAGCGCCTGGTAGAGGATGGGATCGCCCGGCCCGCCCTGAGGCGCGGCGAGGTCGACGGCAACGCCCGGGCGGATCGACTCGCGCGGGGTGCCGTCGGGAAGCAATGCCCGCTCCGCGGGAAAGCGCAGCGCGATTGCGCTCTGGGGCAGGCGTACCTCGCGCACGATGCCGCGCAGGCCGGCCATCGGGCTGCCCACCAACCGTGCATTCGCTGCCGCGTGCAGCCCGGCCGCGAGCGCCTCGCCATCGCCTGCGGTCCAGCGGTCGACGAGGACCACGAGTGGCGCGCGGTACGTCCACTCGCGCGGGGCCACCGTGTCGACGGCGCGTGGCTGCCCCCGCCGCTCGCGTTGCTGCCACGGCACTTCGGACGAGACGAAGCGCGAGAGGATCGCACGCAGCGCTTCCGCAGTCCCGGACCCCGCCACTTCGCGCAGGTCGAGGATCAGCGCACGCGTGTCCTTGATGGAGCTCAGCGCCGCGTCGAATTGCGCGACCAGGCGTGGGTCGCCGAGCCCGCCCTTGATACGGATATAGCCGAGGTCGCGCTCCACGCCGATGCGCCGGCCGAGGAGCGGCGGGCCGTTCGCGGCGGCGGCTTGATCGCGTTCGATCTCGATCGAGCGTATCCCGGTGGGCTCGCGGACCTCGAGCCGCAGGGTGCCGGTGCGCGGGCCGGCGAGCGCTTGGCGCAGGGCCCGGTCTCGCGCCGGGCCGGGGCCGGCACGCACGGCGCGCTCCACGGGCACCCCCGAGATCTTTGTGATCACGTGCCCGGGCCGCAGTCCTGCGGCGTCCGCGTTGCCGTAGATGCGCACCGCCTCCACGACCGCGACACCGTCCCGCCAACGCGCCCAGACGTCGGTGTCGGCGGGCACGCGGCGCGCCGACTCGGGCGTGCGCTCGGACAGGCTCACGTGGTCGTCGCTCAACTCTTCCAATGCGCCCTCCAGGGCGGCGACGAAGGCCGCGCGCGAGCTGGCATGCGTTGCGCGCGGGCGCCACCGGTCGCGTGCGCGCCGCCATGCCGGTCGTCCGCGCTCGAAGTACGCGTAGCCCTCGTCGATCGATTTCCACAGGACGTCGAAGTCCTCGGCGTATTGCCGCCGATTCAGGGGGGGAGCCTCGGCAACGGCGCCAGCGACCCACAGCAAGGCCGCCACCAGGAGCGCGATCGCCCTCATCTACGCGCGCTGGGACGCAAGGCGCTCGATCTCTTCCAGCCGGTGCTGGAGCACGTCGTCGGTGGCGAAGCCCGAGGTCACCAGGTAGATCTGCGCCCCGTAGGCGACACCGAGGGTCGGGAAGCCGCTCACGCCGAGGGATTGCGCGGTGGCGAAGTCGCGCATCGTCGCATCGCGCATCGCCTCGGAATCGAGCATCGCCCCGAACGCCGCGCGATCGTAGCCGGTGTCGGTCGCGATCTCGGTGAGCACGTCGGCGCGAGTCACGTCGCGCGCGTCGCGATAGAACGCGAACTGCACCGCCGTCATCAGCGCCAGGGCATTCGCAGGATCGATGCTGCGTGCCGTGACCACCGCGCGGCACGGCGGCTCGGTATCGTAGATGAAGCCTTCACGGGCGAGCACCGCCGGCGCGAACGGCAGGCCGCTCGCGTCGGCCACGTGACCCCAGTGCCCGCGCAGCATGTCCTTGAATGCAGCGCTCATGGCTTCCCGGTTGAAGGGCCTCAAGCCCCCCATCACCACGTCCACGCGCGCATCGGGGTTGCGCGCGAGGAGCTTGGCGAGCTCGGGCCCGAAGCCGTAGCACCAGGAGCAGAGGGGGTCGGCGATGTAGACGAGGTGCATCAGGCCGCGATGGAGCGGCCCAGGGAAAGCGCGACCACGCGGTTGCGGCCGCGGTCCTTGGCAAGCTGCAGCGCCGAGCCCGCACGATCGAGCAGCTCGTCGATGCTCTCCGGCCCCTCATCGAGGCGTGCAGCGACACCGATGCTCACGGTTAGCGGAAAGGTCTCGATGCCCACCGCAATCTCGGCGCCCGCGACCGAGCGGCGAATCCGCCCCGCCACCACGACCGCCCCGGGGCCCGGTACTTCCGGAAGCAGCACCACGAATTCCTCGCCGCCGTAGCGCACCAGCAGGTCCTCCTTGCGCAACGCCGAGCGCACCACGTCGGCGAAGCTCTGCAGGACCTCGTCGCCCACGCGATTGCCGTGCTTGTCGTTGATCGAGCGGAAGTGGTCGATGTCGAGCATCACCACCGAGAGCGGTTGGCCGGCGCGGCGCGCGCGCGCGATCTCGCGTTCTGCAATCTCGTGGAAGGTGCGGCGGTTGTACGCGCCGGTGAGCGGATCCATGGTCGCCAAGCGCTGCGCCTCGCCTTCGGCACGTTCCTTGTGGAGCAGCAGGAAAGCGAGAGTGCCGGCGATGCCCGAGGCAAATGCCGCCATCGCGAAGGCGGCCGCGAAGCCTGTCGGGCGAAGCACCGCTGCGACCGCGTCGGCCACGAACGCGGCGCCGATCCCGCGCATCACCAGGACCGCGCCGGCAATCGCGAAGCTCGCCACGAGCATGACGCGGGCCCTCGAGCCGGCCGGACCCCGCAGCTGCCACGCGATCACGGTGGCGCCCAGGAACAGCAGCCCCAGGACCACGCCGCCGAAGAGCGCCGCGGCCGAGGGATCGTTGGCCAGAAGCTGGATCGGAAAAGCGACCGCGGCGATCACCGCAGTGTGAACCCAGGTAGGGAGCTGGCGGCGGGCGAAGGAGACGAGGGCGGAGGCCTGGAGCGTGACGGAGAGGGCGAGGAGACCCATGCCCACCGCCAGCGCACCGGATTGGGGCTCGGCGCTGCCCAACATTCCGAATGCGAGCGCTCGCACGAGGAGGGCGCTGGCCCATTGCGCCAGGCCGTCCTTGCGCCGACTGGCGCTCACCCAGAGGGCTCCGGCGAGGACCAGGTCCGCCAGGGCCATCATCAGGAGAAGCGATCGGAGGTCGACCATGCCGCGACATTATGCCCGCGGGAACCGGCCAGCAATGAAGCACTTCACACGAATGCGATGCGCTGTGACGGCGTTCACATTCCGGGCGTTGTTTCTTCAGCGATTCTTGAGGATGGCCAGCGCAATCATCTGGGCGAACCTGGCCGGCGGGATGAAACCCTTGCCCCACTTCTCGTCGAAATCCGCCGAGACCTTCGAAGCGGTGATGTCCTCGAGCTTGCGGCCCTCGTCGATCATCTTGCGGATGCGCCCGGTGACCGTCGCGAGCATGTCGCGATAGGCCCGGAGCTCTGCCTTGCTGGAAAGCGGCCCGTGCCCGGGGATGATCCGTGTCCTGTCGGAAGCCATTCCGAGCACCTGGTCGCACGCCGCGACCACGCCTTCGGGCGTGCCCCCGCTGGATGCATCGATGAACGGATAGAAGCCGTTGAAATAGACGTCTCCCATGTGGATCACGTCGCTCTTCACGAAATGCACGATCGAGTCGCCATCGGTGTGCGCGCGTGGCACGTGGAACACGCGCATCTCGTCGCCATTCAGGTGGAAGGTGATCGTGCCGGGAAAGGTCACGACCGGGAGCGTTGCCTTGGGTGAGGGCGGGACCTTCATCTGCATGAACTCGATGAACTGCTCGGAATTCATCCGCTTGCGCACGTTGTCGTGGGCCACGATGATCGCCCCCGCCTGGCCCAGGTTCTCGTTGCCGCCGGTATGGTCGGAATGCCAATGCGTATTGATGACGAACCGCACCGGCTTCGGGGTGAGCTTGGCGATCGCCGCCAGGATCTTCGGCGTGAGGGGAGCGTACTGGTCGTCGACCAGGAACACCGCATCCTCGCCGATCGACAGTCCCAGGTTTCCGCCCGCGCCCGTCATCATGTAGGTGGTGTCGGTGAGCCGGTTGGTCGCGATCTCGACCTTGGAGAAATCCTGCTGCCCATGGGCCAAGCCCGCGGCTGCGAACGCCAACGCTGCGATGATCGTGCGGTTCATGGCTTGCCTTTCCGGGAAGCGATCCATTCGTCGATGCGGGACTCGAGCACGGTCAGCGGCAGGGGACCATCGTCGAGGAGCGCGTTGTGGAAGTGGCGCACGTCGAAGCGTTCGCCGAGGGCGGCGCGCGCCCGGGCACGCAGCTCCTTGATCTTGAGCTCGCCGATCTTGTAGCCGAGGGCCTGCCCCGGCCAGACGATGTAGCGGTCCACCTCGGCGATCGCGAACGCCTCCTTCACGCCGGAGTTATCCGCCAGGTAGCGGATCGACTGCTCGCGCCCCCAGCCCTTCGCATGCAGGCCGGTGTCGATCACCAGCCGGCAGGCGCGCAGCATCTCCGCGGACAGCGCCCCGAAATGGTTGTACGGATCCTTGTAGAAACCCATCTCGTAGCCGAGGCTCTCGGCGTAGAGCGCCCAGCCTTCCTGGTAGGCGGTGTAGCCGCCGGCGCGGCGGAAGAGCGGCAGCTCGCCAAGCTCGAGCGCCCGCGCGATCTGCAGGTGGTGGCCGGGCACGGCCTCGTGCAGCAGCGTGGCCTCCATCTCGTGCGACGGGCGGTTCTGCAGGTTGTTCACATTCGCGTCGAAGTAGCCGGCGCGGCTGCCATCCAGCGCTCCCTGTGAATAGGAATCGGCGTTGTCGCCCTCGTACGAGTCCATCGCGCGGATGCCGTAGGGCGTGCGCGGGAGTGTCGCGAAGAGCGGCGGCAGCTCGGCGTCGGCGCGCTTGGCGATGTCGCGGTAGGCCGCAAGCCGTTCCGCCGGCGTCTTGAAGAAGAAGCGCGGATCGGTATTGATGAAGGTCAGGAATTCCGGGAACGTGCCCTTGAACCCGGTGCGCGCGATGACGGTGCCCATCTCCGCCTTGATGCGCGCCACTTCCTTCAATCCGATGGCATGGATCTCCTCGGGGGTGAGCGTGGTGGTGGTCGCCTCGCGCACGCGCAGCGCGTAATAGGCGCGCCCGGCGGGCAGCGACGAGGCAGCCAGGCTCTTGCTCGCCGCGGGAAGGTACTCCGTTGCAAGGAAGTTGCGGTACGCCGCGAACGCCGGATGCACCTTCTCCTGGAGCACTCGCCGGCCGGCTTCGGCCCAGCGCCGCTGCTCCTCGGCGCCCATCTCCGCGGGAAACTTCGTGAACGGCTGCCACAGAGGCGTGGCGGCGGGATCGTTGCCGGCAAACTCGTCGAACATTCCCGGCACGCGCTGGAGGGCGGCCTGCGGAGGCACCCAGCCGCTCTTCATTCCGGCGCGCATCGCCGCGACCTGCTGCTCGAGCGCCCTGGGGGCCGCCTCGAGGCGTTTCACGTAATTCTCGTAGTCGCTCGCCCGCCGGAAGGCCGTCGCCTTCGTGAGCCCCGACAGCCCACGCTGCGGCCCGTGCATCGGCGAGACCGGCATCCAACCCTCCACGTTTCCGAACGGCAGGTCGCCGTAGAGCGCGATTTCGTCGCGGGCGACGCGAAGGTCGACGAGCATCACGTCGCGCGAAACGCGGTCCTGCGGGGACAGCTTCTTCGCGTCGAAGCGCTCGAGCTCGGCGATCACCTTTCCCACGCGAGCCTTGCGGCGCGCGACCGCCGCCGGCGAAAGATCCGCGAGCCGGTGAGCGTATCCGTCGATGCCGAGGAAGGTCGCCTGCTCGGGAAATTCCTCGAGGCCATTCTTGAACTCGCGGTCGAACAGGGCGTGCAGCGCCTTGTTCGGAGGCGGCTCCTTGGCAAGCGCGATTGCGGGAGCGGTGGCGAGCAGCAGTGCGGTTGCCGCGATGCGCAATGCCGGCATCATTCCACCTTGCCGATCTTCTTCACCACGTCGGCGAGCTTCTTCGCGTCGCCGTCCCAGAAAGTCCGGAACTGCGGCTGGTCGAGGTACTGCACCGGGGTTTCCACCTTGGCGAGCGCGGCCTTGAAGTTGGCGTCCTCGACCGCGAAGCGCGCCGCCTCGCGCAGCCGCGCGATGACCGGCTCGGGCGTGCCCGCCGGCACGAAGAGGCCGGTCCACTGCGAGAACTGCGCGTCGAATCCGAGCTCCTTCAGCGTCGGCACGTCGGGCAGCGCCGGGTGCCGCGCGTCTCCCCACGTGGCAAGCACGCGCACCTTGCCGCCCTTCACATGTCCCATGACCGTCGACGGGCCCGTGGAGAGCGCCTCGACCTGCCCGCCGAGCAACGCCACCACCGCGGGGCCCGCCCCGGTGAAGGGCACGTGCAGCATCTTCGCTCCCGCAACTCCCGAGAGCATCTCCATCGGCACGTGCATCGTGCCGTAATTGCCCGACGATCCGTAGGCAATGGTGCCCGGGGCCTTGCGCGCGGCCTCCACCAGGTCGCGCACGCTCTTGTAGGGACCGTCGGCGCGCACCGCAAGCACCGTGGGATCGGCGGTGAAGCGCGCGATCGGCACGAGCTGGTTCAGCTGGAACATCGGATCGCGACCCAGCACCTTGTCGGCTTCCGGGATGATCGAGATTGAGGAGAGGGCGAGCAGCACGGTGTAACCATCGGCCTTGGCGCGCGCGACGTACTGCATGCCCACGCCGCCCCCTGCGCCAGCCTTGTTCTCGACCACCATCGGCTGCTGCAGGAATCGTCCCATGGCCTCGGCCACCGGTCGGGCGGTGATGTCGGCCACGCCGCCCGGCGGAAATGGCACGACCATCGTGACCGAGCGGTTGGGGTAGTCGGGCTGCGCGTGGGCGGCGAGCGCGAGCATCGTGGCTGCGAGTGCGAGGAGCGGGCGTTTCATCATTTTCCTTTCGGTTTCGATTCGAGGCATTGCAGGCCCCTGGGCCCGAACACCTCGCGATCGTTGGAGCGAATGCGAATGGCGTAGGGGAAGGCGCTCTTCGGGCGCGGATTGGGCACGATGCGCACCGTCCCGGCCCCCGAGACCTTGATGGTGTCGGATCCCTCGGGCGCGCCGCATTTATACGCCGGCTCGCCGGGGACGCGCACGCTGAGCGTCACGACGGACTCGGGCCGCCCCCCGGGATTGCAGTCGAGGTTGAAGCAGCATTGGCGCTGCCCGGGCCTGAGCGTATGACGGAAGCCCCGGCCCTCGCGCAGCCTCTCGACCGCCATTTCCTGCTCGACCCGGACGTCGCGATCCGCAAGCTGGTTGTGCACGCAGTAGCCATAGGCGGGCGCGGCCGCCGTGGCCGCGCCCAGCAGCAATCCGCCTGCGAGGCAACGCGCCCAGCGGCGGGGAACGGGCTCAGACAGAGTTCTTGACCCGGTACATGGCCTCGTCGGCCGAATCCATGAGCGCGACAGGATCGCGCGCGTGGTCGGGATAGAGGCTCACGCCCACGCTCGCGCCGCAGTTCACCTCGGCACCCTTGTATTCGAACGGCGTGCCGAACGCCGCCCGGATGCGCTCGCCGATGATGCCCGGCGTGTCGGGCCGGACGTCGGTCTCGAGGAGCACCACGAACTCGTCGCCGCCCAGCCGCGCCACGGTGTCGACCTCGCGAACGCAGGCACGAATGCGCGCGGCGGCCTGGCGCAGGACCTCGTCGCCGGCGGAGTGCCCGAGCGTGTCGTTCACCTTCTTGAAGCGGTCGAGGTCGATGAAGAGCAGCGCGAGCCGGTCGCCGCTTCGGTTCACGCGCACGATGGCGTGCTCGAGCCGCGCCTGCAGCGAGTTGCGATTGGGCAGGCCCGTGAGCGCGTCGAGGACGGCCGCCTGTCGCAGCTGCTCGTCGGCGTCGACCCGCGCGGTCACGTCCTCGGCGAGCGACAGGATCGAGGCGAGCTTGCCGTCCTCGTCGAAAAACGCGGAGTTGTACCACTGGCACCAGATGGGGCGACCGTCCTTGGTCACATTGCGCGCGAGCATGCGATTGCGGCGCGAGCGCGCATCGGCCAGCTCGCGCGTGAGCGAGCGCACGGTTTCGAGCGATTCGGGATGGACCAGGCCGAACTCGCCCGACTTCTTCCCGAGGACCTCGTCGGCAGTCCAGCCGAAGATCGTTTCGGCCTGCTCGGACCACCGCTTCACGTGCAAATCGTTGGACCATTCGACCACCGCTAGCGGCGTGTTCTCGATGTGGGTGGCGAGCTCCTGCAGCGCGCGCCCGAGCGCGTCGTGGGTGAGCTTCAGCTCGTTGACTTCGAGCGCGCACGAGAAATAACCGAGGACCCGGCCTGCCGAATCGCGGTGCGGGCGCAGGTTGACCGAAAGCCAGCGCGAGGATCCGTCCGCGTTCACCGCCTGGCGCTCGTAGTGGACGTCCTCGCCGGCGAGCGCGCGGCGCGTCCAGTCCGAGAACTCCTCATAGGTCGGCTTGCCGTAGATCTCGGGAAGCGACTTGCCGAGCAGCTCCTCGGGTCTTGCACCCAGCCACTCGGCGAGGGCGGTCGAGATATAGCGAATGCGCCCCGACGCATCCACGTAGGAAATCAGTCCGCCCACCGCCTGGGTAAATGCTTCCAGGAACGCGTCCGCCGACGCGAAGCCCTCGATCGAAAGCGGCTGCGTGCGGGTGGCGGGGTTGTCCAAGGGCTGCGGCACGCGTGCTCAGGCCGGCCGGACGGCGGCCGAGAGCTCGAGGTCTTGTGCGATCGACGGCGCGGGGAAATGGAACCGAACCGGCCCATCGGGTTCGGCGTGCAGGAACTGGTGCACGAAAGGGTCGGTTGACTGCAGCATCTCCGCGGTGGGCCCATGACCCACGATCAGCCCTTCGCCCAGGATGTAGAGGTAATCGGCGAGGCGAACCGCCTCGTGCACGTCGTAGGTCACGATCACCGAGGTGACCCCGAGCGCATCGTTCAGCGTGCGAATGAGGTCGCACACGACGTTGAGAGTGATCGGATCGAGCCCGGCGAACGGCTCGTCATAGATGATGAGCGGGGGATCGAGCGCTATCGCGCGGGCGAGCGCGACGCGGCGCGCCATCCCGCCCGACAGCTCGCCGGGCATGAGGGCGTGGGCTCCGCGCAGTCCGACCGCGTGCAGCTTCATCAGCACGAGGTCATGGATGAGATCTTCGGGCAGGCGTGTGTGCTCGCGAATCGGGAATGCCACGTTCTCGAACACCGAGAGGTCGGTGTAGAGCCCGCCCTTCTGGAACATCACGCCCATCTGGCGGCGCATCGTGTAGAGCTCGTCGGACTTCAGCTCGTGCACATTCCAGCCGCAGACTTTGATGCTGCCGCGTTGCGGCGCGAGCAGCCCGCCCATCAGCTGCAGCAGGGTGGTCTTGCCCGAGCCGCTGGTGCCAAGGATCGCGGTCACCTTGCCGCGCGTGATGTCGAGGTCGACTCCGCGAAGGAGCGGCCGCCGGCCATACCCGAAATGCAGGTTGCGGACCTCGACCAGGTTATCGGGCGAATTCATGGGGGACCATTATCGCATCGCCCCCCTAGCCCCGGAGATCAGGCGAATGCGACGCCCCCTGGGGTTGCAGGCGTCGATTTCCTGCAACGGTCAGGGTGTTCCCGATCTCAACCGCCGGGAAATAGACGCCCTGAGGTTTTCGGACACGCGATCGGCATCGGGTGCAACGACGCGCTTGGACTCGGCGGGTGCAGCGGCGAGCGCCGCGGTGCCCGCCGGGATGCGGGCGATGAACACGTCGGTGCGGTTGTCGAGCGTCCCGGTGGTGCGTGCATAGAACGCCAGGAACGTGGTGCCGCTGCTGCCGAGGCCCATGTAGTCGCCGAGGAAATACGCGCCGCCCGCCTGCGGCGCCGTCGCGAGGTCGAAGGGGCCGGCAACCCGCGTCTCGGTCCAGCTCACGCCATCCACGGAGCGCGCGAGCCAGTAATCGGTGAGCAGCGTCGCGGCATTGGACGTGTCGGAGCGCAGGTCGTAGTAGGTGACCCCGATGGTGCCGTCGCCGCGCACGTGAACTTGCGGGGTAAAGGCGGCGACCGTGACATTGGGATTGACGCGCGTGGGCTCGGTCCAGGTGAGGCCGCCGTCGCCGGAGCGGGAGATCGCGATCGCGTCGCGCACGCCACCGAAGCGCGCGTCCTGCCAGACCACGTACAGGGCGCCCCCGGGCGCCACCGCCATCTGCGGGATGATCGAGCCGTCGCGGATCGCAGTCCCGGTAGCGGGATCGCGCGCGCCCACGGGCGTGAGGCTGGCGATGCGAATCGGTGCGGACCAGGTGACGCCGCGGTCAGCGGAGCGGATCACCATCAGCTGGCCCTGCGTCTGGGTCACGGTGTTGTCGAGCTGCGCGAATAGGTTGACCAGCGTCCCGTCGGGCAGCACCCGCACGAGATTGCCGATGGTCTGGGAGAGCGCGCCCGGATTGTAGATCGCGCGGGCCGCCTCCCAGGTCGCACCGCTGTCGGTGGTGCGCGAGAAGTAGGTGGGCCCGCTGCCGGTCGAGCTCAGGCGGTCCCACACCAGGTAGGCGAAGCGCGCGTCGTTGGGATCCGCAGTGATCGCTTCTTTGTCGTTGAAGAACGGATTGGTGTCCTGGAAGACGGTGATGGGATTGCTCCAGGTGCGCCCGCCGTCGGTCGTGCGCGATACCAGGAGCGCGTTGCTTGAGCCCGGGGTGAAGCTGCCGCCGTTGGTCGCGAGCGCCGACTGGTACGCGGTGCCGCCAGGGCCGTAGGTGACCCAGGGATCGGTTGCGCGCTGAAAGGCGCCGCCGTTCTGCGCGTTGCCGCCGGAGCACTCGGAGAATGGCACGAGCACTCGTGTCCAGCTCGCCCCGCCATCGAACGACACGCCCGTGGCGAGGCCACGCGCGGAGCCGTTGGACCAGCGGTCCTGTTGCCACACGCCGATGAGATGGTTCGAATCGAGCGGATCCACGGCAAGGTACGGCTCGACTTCAGCGTTGATGTACACCGTGCCCGTGGCTCCCCCGCACCCGGCCGGGAAGGGCGAGAGCCCGGAGACCACGACCTCCGCGACGGCAGGCGGTGGCGGGGGCGGTGGCGGAGGGGGCGTGGGCGAGGAGCCGCCGCCACCGCCGGAACACGCGCAGAGCAGGAGCAACAGGGCAAGAGGGCGCATGCGCCAATGGTAGGCACTACACCGATTCACGATGTTACGGAATCTTCTCCCTGCCCGGTGCGGCGGGTAGACTCGCGCTTTCGCGAAAATTTCGCCATGGGGGCCGAGTGAACCTGATCGAGCGCGCCAAGAACATCGTCCTTAGCCCGAAGACCGAGTGGGAGGCCATCGCGGCGGATCCTACCCCCACCCCGCAGCTGATCACCGGCTACGTGCTGCCGCTCGCGGCGGTCGCGGCGGTCGCAGCCTTTATCGGGATTGTGTTCATTGGCCAGAGCCTGGGCCCACTCGGCACCGTGCGCCTGCCCCTCGTGACGGGGCTGGTGGGGCTCATCTTCCAGCTCGTGATGGCGGTGGCGATGGTGTTCCTGCTGGGCTTCATCATCGACGCGCTCGCGCCCACGTTCGGGGGACAGAAGAGCATGGCCCAGGCGGTAAAGGTCGCCGCGTACGCATACACGCCGGTCTGGATCGTCGGCATCCTCTCGATCATCCCGGCCCTCGGGTTGCTGGGCATCCTCGCCGCGCTCTACGCGATTTACCTCGTATACCTCGGCCTGCCCCGCCTCATGAAGAGCCCGCAGGAGAAGTCCGTGGCCTACACCGCGGTGGTGATCGTGGTGGCGATCGTGCTGGGCTTAGTCCTCGCCGCGGTCGGGGGAATGCTCACCGCTCCCGCGATGATGGCCTCGCACCTGGGGGCCGCTCCCAACGTCACCTATGACAAGGACAGCCGGATGGGGAAGCTCGACGACTTCGGCAAGAAGATGGAAGCCGCGGGCAAGCGAATGGAAGAGGCCCAGAAGAGCGGCGACACGAAAGCTCAGATGGAGGCCGCGATGGGCGCGCTCGGCACCGCGATCTCCGGCGGCAAGGGGGTCGAGCCGGTGCAGCTCGACCTGCTCAAGCCGTTCGTCCCCGAGAAGTTCGCGGGCCTGCCGCGCACCTCGATGCGCGCGGACCGCAGCGGAGTTGCAGGATTGATGGCGGCCAAGGTCGCCGGCGATTACGCCGACGAAAGCGGCAAGCGCGTGAAGCTCGAGGTGGTGGATACCGGGGGCGCGGCGGGGCTCACGGGCCTGGCGGCCTGGGCCATGCTCGGCTCGTCGGAGTCGGAGAACGACCAGCGCACCGAGCGCATGCGGCGCGAGGGCAATCGCATGGTGCGCGAGGAGTCGTCCAAACGCGGCGGTTTCCACGCCTACTCGGTGATCCTCGCCGATCGGTTCGTGGTGAGCGCCGAGGGGCAGGGCGTGGACCTGAACGCGCTCAAGTCGGCGGTAAACACGATCGATCTCGTCAAGATCGAGTCGCTCAAATAGAGGGTTTTCCCGCCCTTAGCCCTTCACGCACACGACTTGGCGCAGCGTGTGCACGACGTCCACCAGGTCTGCCTGGTTGGCCATGACTTCGTCGATCGGCTTGTAGGCCCCCGGGATCTCGTCGACCACGCCCGCGTCCTTGCGGCACTCGACGCCCTCGGTCTGGCGCACGACGTCGGCCGCGGAGAAGCGTCGCCGCGCCTCGGTGCGGCTCATGAGCCGCCCGGCGCCATGGGCACAGGAGCACAGCGATTCCGGATTGCCCTTGCCGCGCACGATGAACGAGCGCGCCCCCATGCTGCCCGGGATGATGCCGAGCTCGCCCGCGCCCGCGCGGATCGCGCCTTTCCGGGTGACGAGAAGGTTTTCGCCGAAATGCGTCTCGCGGGCCACGTAGTTGTGATGGCATGAGATCGCTTCGCCCACGATCCTGAAGGGCGGCACGTGCGGCTCGATCGCCTTCAGCACCGCGCGCATCATCTCGCGGCGATTCTCGGTGGCGTAGTCCTGCGCCCAGCCCACGGCCTCCACGTATTCATCGAATGCGGGCGTGCCTTCGGCGAACCACGCCAGGTCGCGGTCGGGAAGGGTGTCGCTTTTCTCCATCTCGCGGCGCGCGCGCTCGATGAAGTAGCGCCCGACCACGTTGCCGATCCCGCGCGAGCCCGAGTGCAGCATCACCCACACGTTCTGCTCCTCGTCGAGGCAGACCTCGATGAAGTGGTTGCCGCCGCCGAGGGTGCCGAGCTGGCGGATCCAGGTCTCGCGGAAATCCTTCTGCATTGTGCCGATCTTCGGGTTGCGCTCGACGATCCTCGCGAGGCCCCGCGCGAGCTTCCTGCCGGCGCCCTCGCGCTCGCCACCCTGGCCCTTCGCGCCCGCATGCAGGTCGAAACCCACCGGCACTGCCGCCTCGATCGCGCCGCGCACGCGCGCGAGCGACGCGGGCAGGTCGGACGCCTTGAGCGAGAGCTGCACGGCGTTCAACCCGCACCCGATATCCACGCCGACCGCCGCCGGGATGATCGCGCCCTTGGTGGGGATCACGCTGCCAACAGTCGCGCCGATCCCGGCATGCACGTCGGGCATCGCCGCGACGTGGCCGTGCACGATCGGCAGTCGCGAGACGTTTTCGAGCTGGCGTCGCGCCGAGGCCTCGAGGTCCCGGGTCCAGACTTTCACGGGGACGCCGCCGGCGTCGATCTCCTGTGCGATGGGCATTGCGTGGCTTTGAAGGATCAGTCCACGTCGGACAGCGAGCCCCCGGGAGGTGGTTCCCGGGAACGCGCCTTGTCGACTCGCGTGCGTGTGTCCTCGGCTGCCTTGAGGAACTGGTCGGTGCTCGAAAGCGGCACGACGCGGAAAGCGGGCGGACGCAAGTCGCCGAGGGTTGCGCGCTGGCCGACCAGCTCGCGGTTTTCCCACCGGGCGACATATTGCAGCGTCGCTCCCGCCACGAAGAGGGCGAGCACCAGGCCCATCACCAACTTCAGGTGCCGGGGACCGATTGCGGTGAGATGGGCGTAGCAGGTGGTCGCGAGGATCGCCCAGACGCCGAGAGGAGCGTACTCGGCGATCTCACGCCAGGCGAACGAAAAGGACACGGTTTCGGCAAGCAGGTCCCAGAGGACGATCGCGATGCAGGCGGTCACCGCGATGCGCAGGTGCAGCGCGAACTGCGCCTGCCCGAAGAAGATGCGCGAGAGCACCGCCCAGAGCCCGGTCCAGAGCGCGAGAGCGGTCGCGAGCCCGATGATCGGCAGCAGGACCAGGTTGGCGCTCGGCTCCTGGGTGAGGTTGAGCCAGTTGAGGATCAGGACCACGAGGAGGAGCGCCACGCCCAGGCCCGCATCCCAGGTCGCGTGGGCGCGCGGCGGCGTCATCGGCCGCTCGGCTGCGACCGCATGCGCCGCATCGTGCACGCGCAGCGTGGTGCGCCCGATCCGGATTCCGGGCTCGCCGGCGAGCGGCATGCGCTCGAGGCGCTTCGCGCCGTGCTCGGGGTAGAGGCCGTTCACCGTGCCCAGGTCCTCGGCAACGAGCTCGCCGTCGTCCCCGCGGTAGACGCGCAGGTGGTGGGGAGCGACGTGCGGGTCGTTCACCACCACGTCGTTGTCGAACGCGCGGCCGATCCGTGCCTCCTGCGTGTCGATGCGCTCGCGCGCGACCACCTCGCCGTCGCGCGACAACACCTCGATCCACATCACCGCTGCCACTCGAGCGCCTCGATGAAGCGGCGCCCGAGCGCGACCGCGTTGGCCTGGGAGACGCCCTGCATGGTGAGCTGGGCGAGGAGCGCTTCGCGATCGCGGTCCTGGGTGAGCACCAGCAGCGTCACGTTATAGAGGCCCTCGAACTCGCGGTAGGCGCGCATGCACCACGTGGCTCGCAACGCCGGCTTCGCGCCCGCCGAGACGCCCACGAAATCATCGCGGCACTCCTGGCCGGTGAGCCGCTTGCCGGCGCGCGGGTCGATCACGGGACCGGCGGATCGCTGCGAAAGCTCCTTGGCGAACTGGAATGCGTTGAGGTCGATCGCCTTGTAGTACGAGTAGCTGAAATCGACTCGCCCGGTGAGGATGCGGTCGGAGACGAAGATGCCGGTGGCGCTGGTGCAGCGGGTGGTATTGACCGCGGTGCGCGCCCGCGGCACCTGGTCGGCATTGGTGGACGCCCAGCAGGTGACCCACGGCGCCGCGCTCTCGAGGCCCCGGTAGGGTCCGATCGTGGCGCTGCGAAAACCGCCCGCCGTCAACGCCTCGTAGAATGCCGCCTGCCATGCATCGAGCTGGCGGCCGACTTCCTCGCGCCCCTTGTCGGGCGCGAGAGGGGGCCCCTTGCGCGCGCGTTCGAGGAGCGCCGCGGCATATCGCGCGGGCACGAGGAAGCCTACCTGCTCCCCGTCGAGGCGCTTGGCCACATTGACGCCCGCCACGCGCCCGTCGCCGGCGGTCACGGGCCCGCCGCTCATGCCGGGATTGATCGCCCCGGAGAAATGGATCCGCTCGTCGTAGCTCTTGTCGACCAGGCCGTTGTAGGTGCCCTCGACGATGGTGAACCCCAGGTCGAGCGGATTTCCCATGGCGTAGAGGCGCTCGCCCTTGGGAAGGCGCCCGCCGAGGGCGCGCGTGTCGAAGGTGAAGAACGGCAAATCGGCGCGATCGACCTTCACCACCGCGAGGTCGTGGGCCACGTCGATCGCCAGGAGCTTGAGCGGCCCCTTCGCGCCGTCGGGGGCGACATATTCGAGGCGGTAGGTCTTCGGATCGAGGGCGAAGCGCGACACCACGTGGTAGTTGGTGATCGCGAAGCCGTCGGCGCTGACGACAAAGCCCGAGCCGATGCCGGTCTGGCGCCCCGCCGCGTGCAGCAGGGTGCGGATCTGCACGATGCGCGGCTTGGCGTAGTCGTACACGCGCTCCGCGGTCGTGGAGAGCGGCAGCTGCTGGATTTCTGGGGCTTCGGGCGCCGCGGGAGGTTGTTGCGCGGTGGCGGCGCCCGCCGTGAAGAGCCCGGCTACGAGCAGGAGATAGCGCACATCTAAAGTTTACCCGCCCGCCCCGCGCTACGCCGCCCGCGGCCTAGGCGGCCTCCCGGATTGCGTCCCCGGCGCGTGCCTCGATCGCGCGGTGGGCCAGGGCAAGCGATTGCGCCTGGGGCGCGTCACCCAGGGCGAGCCCCTCGGCGTAGACGAAATCCACGTCCACGATTCCCAGGAACGCGAGGAAGTCGCGCACGTCGGGAAGCGACGGGTTCATTTGGCGCCCTTATAATTCGATAAAAAAGAGCATAATTTCGCCCTAACTTATCGAAATTACCGATCATGTCCGGAGCCCCGCGGGCGCTCGCAGCGGGGCAGCTGAAGGCGCTCCCGCTCGCGCAAGGCGGGCACCGCACGGGCCAGCTCTTCCTCGCGTTCGCGGATCCCGAGTTCCCGGGCCGGGACGCCTCGCGCCTCGCGCAGATCATCCGCGCGCACACCGCCGATTCCTGCCGCAAGGCGCGCAAGCGCCAATGAGCGCCGCCGCGTTCGACGTGGTGGTGATCGGCGCAGGCGCCGCCGGAATGATGTGCGCCGCCGCCGCGGGGCAGCGCGGGCGCCGCGTGCTCCTCATCGACCATTACAAGGAGATCGGGGAGAAGATCCGCATTTCCGGCGGCGGGCGCTGCAACTTCACCAACATCCACGCCACGCACCGCGATTTCCTCTCGCGCAACCCGGATTTCTGTCGCTCGGCGCTCGCACGCTACACGCCGCGCCATTTCGTGGCGCTCGTCGAGAAGCACGGCATCGCGTACCACGAGAAGACGCTGGGCCAGCTTTTCTGCGACGGGAGCTCGCGCCAGATCATCGACATGCTGATGGCGGAATGCCGGCAGGCAGAAGTCGAATGGCGCCAGCCGTGCGAAGTGCGCGGTATCACGCGGCGTGGCGAATCCTTCGACGTGGCGACCGCCATGGGTCCCGTCGAGAGCGCGGCCCTGGTGATCGCCACCGGGGGGCTCACGGTTCCGAAGATCGGTGCCACGCCCTTTGCTTACAAGGTCGCCGAGCAGTTCGGACTCGCGGTGGTGCCGCCCAAGCCCGCGCTGGTGCCGTTGAGCCTCGCCCCCGAACTGCTCGCCGCTTATGGCGAGCTCGCCGGCGTCTGCCTCGAGTGTGAAGTGGCTTGCGGGGCGGGACGATTCCGCGAAAACCTTCTTTTCACCCATCGCGGAATCTCCGGGCCCGCGATCCTGCAGGTTTCTTCCTATTGGCAGCAGGGCGGGGCCGCGGAGCCGATTCGCATCAACCTTCTCCCGGGAATGGACGCGCGCGCCTGGATCGCCTCCCAGCGCCGCTCGAAATCGACGCTCGCCACCCTGCTAGGCGAACGCCTGCCGAAGCGCTTCGCGCAGCAATGGACCGACCGGCTCGGCGTGAACGTCGCGCTCGCGCAGCTCCCGGATCGCCGCCTCGAGGACGCGGTGGACGCCCTCACGGCGTGGGAAGTGCAGCCTTCGGGGACCCTCGGCTACAACAAGGCCGAGGTCACCCTCGGCGGGGTGGACACGCGCGGGCTGTCTTCGAAGACGATGCAGGCGGTCGACGTCCCGGGGCTTTTCTTCATCGGCGAAGGTGTCGACGTGACCGGCCACCTCGGCGGGTTCAACTTCCAGTGGGCGTGGGCCTCGGGCCGCGCGGCGGGCGAGAGCGCGTGAATCAGGTGAAGCCCGCCGTGGCACGCTCGGACCGGGCCGCCGGCCCTGTCAGCCGTGCGACAAACGCCGCGGCCGCCCGGGGATCAGTGGCGCGGGCGCTGACTGCCGCGGCGTAGGGCGTCTCGAGATCGAAGCCGCGCGGCAGGGGTGCGACCAGTAGCAATCCTGGGGTGGCGAGAATCTCGGAGGCCTGTGTGCATCCCAGCGGATCACCGGGGGCCGCCGCCATCTCGCGCATCGCCGTGGCCCCGTTGGGAAAGGTGCGCAGCCGCGCTTCGAGAGCGCTGCGTACGCCCAGTGTCTCGAGGACCTTCATGAAATGAATGCCGGCGGTCGCGCGGGTCGGGTCGGGAAAGTAGATCGCGTCCGCGGCAAGGAGCGCGCGGCGCAGGCCTGCCTCGTCGGTCACGTCCGGCGCGCTGCGGCCGGCGAGGACGCCGATCGCCGTCGCCACACGCCCTACGTCGGCAATGGAGCCGGCAACCACGCGGCCTTCCCCCTCGAGCGCATCGAGCTGCTTGCGCGTGAGGATCACGACGTCACACGCCTCGCCCGCGTCGAACTTCTCGAGCATCGCGCCGACCGCGCCGAAGCTTCCCGCGATCTCGATCGCCGCCGCGCGCCCCACGGTGCGCACCAGCGCCTGGGCGGCGCCCGCGCTCAGCAGCGTAAGCGTCACTGGTCGGGCTTCGCGCCTGAAATCCTCACGATGCGTGCCCACTTCTCGATGTCCTCGCGCATGAATCGCGCGAATTCATCGGGACTCATGGTCATTGCCGCGGCGCCCTGCTTCGCCCACGCCTCGCGCAACTCCGCCGCCGCGGTGGCCTTCGTGATTTCGGCGTTGAGCCGGTCGACGATCGGCTTGGGCGTTCCCGCCGGCGCCATGATGCCGAGCCAGATGACGGCGTCGTAGCCCGGAACGCCCGCTTCAGAAACCGTGGGCACGTCGGGAAGCACCGTGGAGCGCTGCTTGCCGGAAGACCCGAGTGCCTTCAGCTTGCCGGCGCGCACGTTCGGGGCCATCGTGGTGATCGCATCGAACATCATGTGCACCTGGCCGCCGAGGATGTCGGTGCGCGCGCCGGAGCTGCCCTTGTACGGCACGTGCACCAGGTCGACGCCCGCCATCGCTTTAAAAAGCTCGCCGGCCATGTGGTACGGCGTGCCCGGCCCCGATGACGCGTAATTGAGGCTGCCCGGCTTCGATTTGGCGAGCGCGATGAATTCCGCGAGGGTGGAGGCGGGCACCGAGGGATGCACCACCATCAGCAGGTCCGACGAGTTGACCGGCGCCACGGGGACGAGATCGCGCAGCAATTGGTAGGGCTTCTCGCGGAAGAGGGACTCGTTCACGGTGTGGGTGTTGGACATCATGAGGAGCGTGTAGCCGTCGGGCGCGCTCTTGGCGACCGCATCGGTGCCGACGATCGCGCCTCCCCCCGGCCGGTTCTCCACCACGAACGACTGGCCGAACGCGGCCTGGAGCTTTTCGCCCACGACGCGCGCATAGATGTCGGCGGGACCGCCGGCGGCGAACGGCACGATGATTTTCACCGGCTTGCTCGGATACGCTTGCGCGTTCGCACCGGTGGACAGGACAGCAATCGCGAGCGCCGCGCAGGCCGCGGCGAAGTGGCGCTTCATGGTGATATCCCCCGCGTGCGCATTTTCCCCATCGTACCAAAGCCGCCCACGCGGCCACACTTTGGACTCAGGCCGACTTGAGTTGGCGCTCGGGGGCCATGAAGGCCGGGGGGCCGGGGGGCGAGTACAGCGGGTTGAGCCATGCGAGGAGGGCCGCGTAGCCGCAGGACTCGGCGTCTTCCGGCAGGTAGCCGGCCAGGATCCCGCAGTACTGGAAACCCTGGCCCATCTCGAATCGCATCGCGGGATCCGGGATTTCGCCCCAGATCACACGCATCGCGTAAAGCTCGGGGGTCATGGCCTGGCTCACCGCCCCATAGCCCGACAGCCGCGCCGTGGCGATGATGCGGCGCAGGTTGCGCTTGCGCGTGATGCGCCGTTGGGACTGGAAGAGCGCGCGCGCGATGCCGTAGCCGCGCCGCGAAGCGTCGGCCACGACCCCGGCGGCATACAAGGTCAGCCCATGCTCATCGTGGGTCGTGAAATGACCGTCACCGGTGATGCCCTTCCACGTGTGGTCGACGGCGTATTCATCCCACTTCACGATCAGCGAGGCGGCCGCGCCGATCACGTGGCCGTCGCTCACCGCGACGAGCTGGCCCTCCGGAAACGCGTGGATCTGGCTGTCGAGCTGCCGCAACGTCCACGGCGCGACGTAGGGTCGAGATGCACGCTGCAACCCGCGAATCGCGGCGTAATCCTCGAGGCGGGTGGTGCGAACTCGGACCGGCCCGCCCCCGGAATCGGGCGCCGCGCGCCAGACGTCGGCGATGGTCGCCACGCCGCGCCGGGTGGGAAACGCCTCGATGATCGAGCCCAAGGTCAGCGGGTCTTGCGGAATGCGGTTTCGCCGCACTGCGGGCACGCCGGCAGGAGCGTGGTGCGCGTATTCATGATGGTCCATCCACAGCTCTCGCAGGACAGGGTTCCCGCAGTGGTGATCTCGCCGCTCTTGAACGTGAGTGCCGGATGGTCCTTGTGCAGCAGGTCGCGGCGCAGGTACTGGCGCAAGCGCTCGGCGCTGTCGGCGGTGAACTCGCCTGCGGTCACCAGCGTGTCGCACGCGATGTCGAGCGCGTTGTCGAATGCGACCGCGGTTTTCTCGCCGGCGGAATTGAAGGTCGATTGGAACTGGCCGAGGAGGCGATCGAACAGGTGTTCCTGCTCGCTGCGCTGCATCTCGCCCAGCTCCTGCACGCGATCCAGTGTCGAGGGATTCAACGGGCGGGTACGCGAGCCCGAGCGCTTGCGTCCGAGGTGCGTGCGTATCGCGCCGCGCGTGCGCGTCCGCGGCGCCTGGCCGTTACTGTTGGGAGCGGAGGGGTGCCTCATGAATGCAAACTCCTTTCGAACCTTTTACTCGAGGAATTTGGTGGAGGCCGCACGCGTGTAGGACGGCGGACCTGTAGGACTCACCGTGTCTGGCGCACAGCGCTTCAGCTAGTACCTATGCGACCGCCGTGCGTGAGCCGTAGTTCCTGCTTATCTTTAGTTCGACGATTGATCGATGGCGGGAATGGATTTTTTTTCTCGAAGGGGGTTGACGACGAAAATGCTGCATGGCAGCATTCGAGCATCACGATTACCGAGAGTTTTTCCGAGACAGAAATGATGCGAATCACCTTCATTCATCAACCGACCAAGCGCCCGGCGCTCGGGTCCTGCTTTGCGCAGGGCCTCGATCGACTGGTCATGGATCGGCCGCCCTCCGGGAGAACGACGGAATAACCGCTAGACATCGTCTGCGAGAAGTTCCCGCGAAGCCCGGAGAGCCTTGAACCTCCGGGCTTTGGTGCTTTTGGAACCAGAAAAACGACAAGGACGACGACGATGAATTGGGCAAGTGCAAAGGCGGCGTGGCACTGGGCGCCGCTGGCGGGACGCAGGCGAAGGAAGCAGCACCAGCTCGGCTTCGCGCTCTACGAGGCGCAGCGCCGCCCGGGGCTTTCACCTCGGGTCGCGAACGCGCACGCGCGCTTCGAGTACGAGGCGCGCCAGGCGCTGCGCGAGTGGCTGATGTTGTGAGTTGTAGACCGGCAACTTCGCGGGCTGTGCGCGGCCCGCCTAACGAGGATTTCGGGTTGCCGCCCGTACCGCGGTGGAGGGACGCCTCGACGCGGAGGACGGGTTCGATGACGGAGCCGCCGGCCCCCGTGGCCGGCGGCGGTCAGAACCTGTTTTTGCCGCTATTTGAATTTCGCGGCGAGCTTCTCCGATTCGCGTGCGAGCAGCAGCGCATCGAGGCCGACGGCCGTGAAAGTCGTTCCCCACTCGATGTACTTGCGGGCCGTGGCCTCGTCGGGCGTGAGGATTCCCGCGGGCTTTCCACACGCGCGGATGCGCTTGATCGCGTCCTGGATGGCCGACTGGACCTCGCAATGGCCCTGTTGGCCGAGGTGCCCCAGGCCCGCGGCGAGGTCGGCCGGCCCGATGAAGACGCCATCGACGCCGTCGATGCGCGCGATCTTTTCGAGATTGTCCAGGCCGAGGCGGGTTTCTATCTGCACCAGCAGGCACAGCTCCTCCTCGGCGCGCGCGGTGTAGTCGGCGACGCGCCCGTAGCGCGAAGCTCGCGTCACGCCCGCCACGCCGCGAATGCCCCGTAACGGGTAGCGCACCGCGGCCACGGCTGCCTCGGCTTCCTCGACGGTCTGCACGTAGGGAACCAGCAGGCTCTGGGCGCCGATGTCGAGGTAGCGCTTGATCAAGACCTTGTCGTTCCAGGCCGGCCGGACAATCGCCGTGACCGGATAGGCAGCCGCGGCCTGGAGCTGCGGCAGGACGGTAGTGGGATCGTTGGGCGAGTGTTCAGCGTCGAAGAGAAGCCAATCGAAACCAGAACCGGCAACGATTTCAGTGCTGTACGCGCTCGCCAGCGAGACCCACAGTCCGATTTGCTGGCGTCCGGCGAGCAGCGCCCGCTTGAATTCGTTGCGCGGCAGGTCCATGGGTTGTCTTGCTCGGGAGAGTGGAAAGCGTGAGCACATACTAGCCCGAGTGGAAAAAAAGTTCGCTACGTAGGACGATTCTGATAGCCGCCCTTCCTGAAGGTGACGCAGACTGGTAACCGTAATCACCCAGAAGGAGATGCCCAGTGGCCTACGAATACGATTTCGAAATGGTCAAACGCGCGTACGCGGAAATGGCCCGCCGGGCCCGCGAAAAAGACGAGGTACGCCGCCTCCCGCGCACTGGATCGTCGCAGCAGAACCCGCAACGGCAGGAAACCCTCGAGCGTCAGCGTTCTCCGGCTTAGCAACACCTCTCCCTCCCACGAAAAACCCCGACATTTCGGGGTTTTTTATTTGGCGCGCGGGTGCTGAAATCGGGCAATCGTCCTGAACGGTTTCCATGACCTTTTTTCGAATCCTCGCAGGCCCCCTGGCCGCGCTTGCCATCGGCTTCGCCGGGAGTCCGGCGACGGCGGCCATCGCCCCGGCCGAGGCCGCAGCCCGAAACCCTTCAGCCGACCTGCGGGAGCGCCATGCACAGGTGCGCGAGCGCCTCGAAAAAAGCCCGTACGGCCGCCCCCTTTGGCTCGACTCGCGCGAGATGGCGCGCCAGTTGCAGGGAGACGCCTACGCCATCGTGTCGCACCCCTACGCGAAAGTGGAAGCGGCGCTGGTTCCGGTGGGCAACTGGTGCGACCTCCTGATGTTGCCGTTCAACACCAAGAATTGCGAATCCACGACCGCCGAAGGCGGGCGTCTGAGCCTTTTCGTGGGTCGCAAGAACGACACGCCGGTGGAGCGGACCTACCGCCTGGATTTCCAGTACGAGCTCGCGGCCCGCACCCGCGATTACATGCAGCTGGTGCTCAAATGCGAAAATGGCCCCCTCGGCACCCGCGACTACCGCATCGTTCTCGAGGCTACGCCGATCGACGAGAACCGCACCTTCCTTCACCTGAGCTACACCTACGGCTACGGCACCCTTTCCAAGGTTGCGATGCAGGCCTACCTGGCCACGGTTGGAGCTTCCAAGGTCGGATTCACCACGGAGCGCGCCGCCGATGGCGGGCAACCGCAGCTCGTGAGCGGGATGCGCGGCGTAATGGAGCGCAATACGATGCGCTACGCGCTGGCCATCGAGGCCTACCTGGCGTCGCTCGACGGTCCGCGCGATGCCCGCCTGGCCAAGCGCCTGAACGAATGGTTCAGCGCCACCGAGCGCTACCCCCGCCAGCTCCGCGAAGAAGACGTCGACCGGGCCCAGTACCTCGCGATGAAGAGGCGCGAGTTCGCACGCATGGCGGGCGCAGGGCCCACGACGGCAACCGGGTCCTAGCCGCGCCCGACGAAGGGCATCTTCGTCGCCATCACTGTCATGAACTGGACGTTCGCATCGAGCGGCAGGCTCGCCATGTGGACAATCGCGTTGGCGACGTGACGCACGTCCATGCGCGGCTCGATCGCCATCTCCCCGTTGGCCTGCATCACACCCTTGGTCATGCGCTCGGTCATCTCGGTGGCGGCGTTGCCGATGTCGATCTGGCAGACGGCGATGTCGTGCTTGCGCAGGTCGAGCGACAGCGTCTTCGTGATGCCGGACACCGCATGCTTGGTGGCCGTGTAGGCGATCGACATCGGCCGGGGCGCGTGTGCCGAGATCGAGCCATTATTGATGATGCGCCCGCCCTTCGGGTCTTGCGCCTTCATGATCCGCACCGCTTCCTGGCAGCAGAGGAAGGTCCCGGTGAGGTTGGCTGCGACCACCTCGTTCCACTTCTCCAGGGGGAGGTCTTCCACCGGCATCGCGGGGGCGCCCGTTCCCGCGTTGTTGAAGAGCACGTCGAGCCGACCAAAAGTGTCCTTCACTTTCGCAAACAGCGCCTTCACCGCCGCCGGATCGCTCACGTCGGCGCGCACGGCGAGGGCCTGCCCGGCGGGCACCCCGGATTCGCGGATCGCGCCCTCCAGCAGCTCGAGACGCCGCCCCGTGAGCGCTACGCGATAGCCCTCCTTCAGCAGGGCTAGCGCGCTCGCCTTGCCGATTCCCGCGCTCGCTCCCGTGACCAGGGCGACCTTGCCGTTACCGTTCATGCAAGCTCCTCGAGCACGTCCCGCAGGGTGGCGATGATCTGGACAATATGCTTCTCCTCGACGATGAGCGCCGGTGCCAGCGCGATGATGTCAGCGGTGTTGCGCACCAGCACGCCGCGCTCGAAGCATTTCAGATAGGTCTCGAAACCCCGAGCGCCCGGCGCACCGGCGCGCGCGGCGAGCTCGATGCCGCCGACCAGCCCGATATTGCGGATATCGACCACGTTCTTCACGCCATTGAGCGAATGCAGCGCGTCCTCGAACTTCGGCGCCATGCGCGCTGCCCGCGCGAACAGGTCCTCGTCTTCGTAGAGCTGCAGCGTGGCGATGCCGGCAGCGCACGCGAGCGGGTGCGCCGAATAGGTGTACCCGTGAAAGAGCTCGATCGCGCCGGGCGCTCCGGTCATGAACGCCTGGTAAATGTCCGACGACACGATGACGCCCCCCATGGGAACCGCGCCCGAAGTCACGCCCTTGGCGAACGCGATCATGTCGGGCTCGACGCCGAAGAGATCGGCACCGAAGTTGGTGCCGAGCCGGCCGAAGGCGGTGATCACCTCGTCGAAGATGAGGAGGATGCCATGCTTCTTCGTGATTTCGCGCAGCCGCTGCAGGTAGCCCTTGGGCGGGACCAGCACGCCGGTGGATCCCGCCATTGGCTCGACGATCACCGCGGCGATGGTGGAGGCGTCGTGTAGCTGCACCAGCCGCTCGAGCTCGTCGGCGAGATGGGCGCCGTGCTCCGGCTGCCCCCGCGAGAACGCGTTGCGCTCGGGCAGGTGGGTGTGCGGCAGGTGATCGACCCCTGCGAGCATCTGGCCGAACATCTTGCGGTTCGTGGGGATCCCCCCCACGGAGATGCCGCCGAAGCCCACGCCGTGGTAGCCGCGCTCGCGGCCGATGAGGCGCGTACGTGCGCCCTCGCCCCGGGCGCGTTGCCACGCGATCGCAATTTTCAACGCGGTATCGACGGCCTCGGATCCGGAATTGCAGAAGAACACATGGTCGAGCTTGCCCGGGGCGAGCGCCACGATGCGGTTGGCGAGCTCGAAAGCCAGCGGATGGCCCATCTGGAAGGCCGGGGCGTAGTCCATCGTCGCAGCCTGCTTCTGGATCGCCTCGATGATCGGCTTGCGGCAGTGGCCCGCATTGCAGCACCACAGGCCCGCGAACCCGTCGAGGATTTCGCGGCCATCGTCGGTCGTGTAGTACATGCCGTCGGCCTTCGCCATCATTCGCGGCTTCGCCTTGAACTGGCGGTTGGCGGTGAACGGCATCCAATAGGCTTCGAGGTCCGCCGGAGCCAGGCGTATCTGGTCGGAAAGTATGGTCATGGGATTTCCTTCGGAGGGACTTCAATTTACCGCATGTAGGCAACGCTTGTCGGTGCGTCCGACGCACGGAAGCGGCTGACTCCGGCATTGAGGCGTAAATACCCCGGCGTTAAGGTGGATGCAAGTTCCATATATCCGTTGGAGGACACCTAATGATGAAACGCAAATTGCTGTTGGCCGCCCTGGCCGCCGCGTCGATCGGGTTCACCGCCGTGCCGGTTTCGGCCGCGACGATCTACCTCGACGTTGCACCCCCGGCGCCGCGCTACGAGGTCGTGCCGGCCACGCGTCAAGGGTACGTTTGGCAGCCGGGTTTCTGGCAGTGGCGCGATGGGCGCCATGTCTGGGCGCGCGGCCACTGGGTGCGCGAGCGCAAGGGCTATTACTGGCATCCGAGCCGCTGGGAAGAGCGCGATGGCCGCTGGCAATTCCAGGGCGGGCGCTGGGATCGCCAGCGCTGGGCCGACAACCGCCGCGGTCCGGGCGGTGATCGTGATCGCGATGGGATTCCCAACGCTATCGACCGTGATCGGGACGGCGATGGTGTCCGTAACCGCAGGGATGCAGCACCCGACAATCGCCGGGTCCAGTAAGCAGCACGGTGAGTCCAAGGGGCGCGCTCGAAAGGGCGCGCCCTTTTTCTTGTAAACCAGGGTTCGTCTCCATGCGTTGAGGACGCAGGAGGTGACCCATGAAAAAGCTGATTCTCGGAAGCTTGATCGCGGCGGCGCTGGCGGCAGTTTCGCTCCCCGCAACCGCGCGGACGTACGTTGACGTGGCCGTAAACGTCGGCCCCCCAGCGCTGCGTTACGAGTACGTGCCTGCACCCCGCGCCGGACTGGTGTGGGTCCCCGGTTACTGGGACTGGCGCTTCCAGCGCTACCACTGGGTCGGCGGCCACTGGTCGCGTCACCGGCCCGGGTATTACTACCATCCCGTGCGGTGGGTAGGCTATGACGGACGCTATTACCGCCGGGGCGGCTGGCGTGACAGCGATCGCGACGGCGTCCCCAATCGTTATGATCGTGCGCCCTACAACCCCTACTGGCGCTGATCCAGAAGTCGTTTGTTGAGGTGGTGCCCTGCCGGCGCGGTAAATCGCGTCGGCATTTTTTTGAAACAACGCCGTAAGAAGTTCGCATCATGGATGCCTGACCCCCTCTGACGATGTATCGCGCGGTGGCACGGCCCTTGCAAGGAGGAGCCTGCAAGCTCCAAACCAACCGACTTACATCTTCTCTAGGAGGACCCTCCATGCGCAAGCTCGCGCCCGCCTTCATTCTCACCTCGATCGTTGCCCTCGCCAGCGGCTCTGCCCTTGCCTGGGGTGACATGAACAAGAGCAAGAAATCGCCGACGGTCGACTCCACGTCACAAGTGACTACGCCGTCTTCGAGTCCCAGCTACACCACTCCCTCCTCGGCTCCGAACGCGCCGAGCAGCAGCTATACCTCCTCGACGACGCCGTCGACCAGCAGCGACAACACGTCGAAGCCCAACGCGAGCGTCGGAGCGAATAGCTCGACCTCCTCGTCGATGAACGGGTCGACTTCGGCTACTGGCAGCCCGAGCATGGGGGCGACCACCACCACGACGATGCCTGATCCGACGCGCATGGATAAGGACACGCCGAAGATGAACACGACGACGTCCTCCGATTCGATGCCGATGGACAAGGACAAGTCCAAGCTGAAGACGAAGCAAGCCGCCCAGAACGACGGGCGCTGCGATGCGACGAAATACCCGAACCGCAACGATATCCCCAGGGATTGCCTGGAGAAATCGGGCACGGGCGCGGCCGCGGTCAGCAGCACCCAGGGCCAATCGGGCAAGTAAGCGTTTGTCCGACGCTGCAGCCAGCCGAGACCGACGCAGCTACCGGAATCGGCTGGCATTTTTGCCTTCCCCGCGTGGGTAAGGTAAGCGTTGGATAAATTCCAATTTGGAGGGTGACCATGTGGACTCGACGAGTGCTTCTGGTGACAATGGTCGCCGCGGCCGCAATGTCGCTTCCGCGCCACGTTCCGGTTTCCTGGAACGTGGGTCTCGGCACAACCCAGGTTGCGACCAGCGCGTTTCGTTAATTAGCAGTCATTGCTAGCCAATGCCGGCGCCTGAAACGCCGGCATTTGCTTTTTCCGGCGGTGGGCCCATGATGTTGTTTTCTTCATGCGACTCATCACCTATTCTTCGGGCCCAAACGGCACAGCGCGCCTAGGCGTTCGTGTCGGCCATCGGGTCCTCGACGTCGAGAGCGCTTCGCGAGTCGACGGCCAGCCATTGCCCAACACCATGAAGGGGTTGCTCCGTGAGGGCCGCGGTGCCTTGTCCCGGGTACGCGCTCTCGCCAAGGCCGCGCAGTCGAGCGCAGGCCGCTACGCCGGTGCGATGCTCGAGGAACGTGCGATCCGTTTCCTGCCTCCGGTGCCCGACCCCGACAAGTTCCTGTGTGTCGGCAAGAACTATCGGGCGCACCTGGAGGAATTGAAGAAGCACGACCTCATCAAGGAGATGCCCGAGGAAGTCACCGGCTTCGTGAAGCTCAATTCGTCCCTCGTGGGGCACAACGCCAAGGTCGTCAAGCCTGCCGGTATCGCACACCTCGACTACGAGCCGGAGCTCGTGTTCGTGATCGCCAAGCGCGCGCTCGCGGTCACTGCCGACGAAGACGCGATGGACTACGTGGTTGGCGTGACGATCCTCAACGACCTGACCGACCGCGACATGCAGAAACGCGAGGTCGCGTCGGGCTCACGCTTCTGGACCTCGAAGAACGCGCCGGGATTCGGTCCCGTGGGGCCCGAAATCGTCACCCTCGACGAGATCGCCGATCCGTACGACCTGTGGATGACCTGTGCGGTGAATGGCGAAGAGCGGATGCGGGTGAACACCGCCGACCAGATCTGGAAGATGACCGACATCTTGCAGCACTTCTCGCGCTACATCCCGATCGAGCCGGGCGACATGTTCTCCACGGGCGCGCCCGGTGGCGTCGCGGTGGGCAAGGTCAGCTCGAAGGATCTATTCCTCAAGCCAGGCGATGTCGTCGACTGTTCCATCGAGGGCATCACGACGCTGCGTACCACCATCGTTGCCCCGTGAGGCGACTGGCAGCGCTCGGCGCCGCGGTGATGATGGCGACGGGCCTCGGCGTCGCTGCGCAGACGTTTCCCTCCAAGCCCGTCCACATTGTCGTGCCGTTCCCGCCCGGTGGCGGCGCGGACGCGCTCGCCCGCATCATGCAGCCGCACCTGGTGAAGCTCTGGGGGCAGCCGGTGATCATCGAGAACAAGCCGGGCGCCAGCGGCCACATCGGCGCCGAGTACGTGGCGGGATCGCCGCCCGACGGCTACGTGCTGATGATGAGCTCGACTGCGTCGCTCACCGAGAAAAACGTCAGCCAGTTCGCGCCGGTAAGCCTCGTCTCGGCCTCGCCCTACGTCGTGGTCGCCAACCCCAAGGTTCCCGCGGCCAACATTCGCGGGCTGGTGGACTACGCGCGGAAGAACCCCGGCAAGCTCACCTTCGGCTCGTCGGGCACGGGAGCGGCATCACACCTTTCGGCCGAGCTGTTCAAGTCGCTCGCCGCGATCGACATGCTGCATGTGCCTTACAAGGGCACGGGCCCGGCGGTTACCGACCTCATCGCGGGACAAATCGACTTGCTATTCGGACCGGCGCAGGCGGTGATGAGTTATGTCCAGGCGGGCAGGCTCAAGGCGTACGCGGTGACGAGCGCGAAGCGTTCGCCCACTCTCCCAGACCTTCCCACGGTGGCCGAAGCGGGCGTTCCGGGCTACGAAGCGATCGGCTGGTTTGGATTGCTCGCACCCGCTGCGACGCCCAAGGCCGTGGTCAACCGTCTCTCGGCCGATGCCAATGCGGCATTGCGCGAGCCCGACGTGGTCCAGAAGATGCTGGTGCTGGGGGCCGAGCCGGCGGGCAATACACCGGAGCGGTTCGCGGCGTTCATACGCGACGACCAGGGCAAATGGTCGAAGCTCATGCGCGAGCGCGGCATCAAGCCGGAGTAGTCCTACGCCGGCTGGGGCCGTGCTGCCGACGCCCAAAGCGGAACCGGCTGGCAGATGGCGCGGGGCCGCGCCGGTAACCTTTCTTCATGTCTCCAGTGCAATTTGCGCACCGACCGGAGGATATGAAGACGATTCAGAAAGTTATTTACACCGGCTTCGCGACCTGCGCCCTCGCCAGCGCCTCGATGCCCGCGTTCTCCTGGACCGTGTGGCCCGATGTCGACTTCGAGTGGTATGCGAACGTCGGCAAGCCGGTCGCCGGGACCGTCGTCGAGGTGTATCCCGCGCCCCGCGCCGGATACATCTGGTCACCCGCGCGCTATGAGTGGACCGGCACGCGCCAGGTCTATGCCCCCGGTGTCTGGGTCGCCGACGACTACGACACGCAATGGAAGGCCTTCGCGAACGGCAACACCACGACCTATGCAACCGGCCCGTTGCAGCTGCGCGACCGCGACGGCAACGTGATCCCGACCAACCCCGGGGCGTATCCCATCGATCCGACACGCAGGTAGCCACCGAAAACTTCCTGCTCCTGTGGCCGGTGCGGAGAGATCCGCACCGGCCGTTTCTTTGGCGCTGCGGGAAGCATGGCGAAGTAGGGTATGCTTGCGGCCTTCCCCGCGCCAAACCCACTGCAAGACCCGGCACTTCCCATGGCACAGTACGTCTACACCATGATCCGCGTGAGCAAGATCGTTCCGCCCAAGCGCGAGATCATCAAGAACATTTCCCTGTCCTTCCATCCAGGCGCCAAGATCGGCCTGCTCGGATTGAATGGCGCCGGCAAGTCGACAGTGCTGAAGATCATGGCGGGGATCGACAAGGAGTACGAGGGGCAAGCGACAGCGATGCCCGGGATCCGCATCGGCTATCTCCCCCAGGAGCCGCAGCTCGAGCCGGGCCACACGGTACGCGAGGCGGTCGAGGAGGGCCTGGGGGAAGTATTCACCGCGAAGAAGCGCCTCGACGAGGTCTACGCCGCCTACGCCGAGCCTGACGCCGACTTCGACAAGCTCGCCGCCGAGCAGGAGAAGCTGGAGAAGCTGCTCGCCTCCGCCGATTCCTCGACGCTCGAAACGCAGCTCGAAGTGGCGGCCGATGCGCTGCGGCTGCCGCCATGGGAAGCGAAGGTCGATAACCTCTCCGGCGGTGAGAAGCGCCGCGTGGCGCTGTGCCGCCTGCTGCTCTCCAAGCCCGACATGCTGCTGCTCGACGAGCCCACCAACCACCTCGATGCCGAGAGCGTGGAATGGCTGGAGCAGTACCTGGTGCGCTTTCCCGGCACCGTTGTGGCCGTCACCCACGATCGCTACTTCCTCGACAACGCCGCGCAGTGGATCCTCGAACTCGACCGCGGCACCGGCATCCCCTACAAGGGCAACTACACGGACTGGCTCGAGCAGAAGAAGGATCGCCTGCAGAAGGAGGAGTCGAGCGAGAGCGCGCGCCAGAAGGCGATCAAGAAAGAGCTCGAGTGGGTCCGCAAGAATGCCAAGGGCCAGCAGACCAAGAACATCGCCCGCCTGAAGCGCTTCGAAGAGCTCAATTCATACGAGTACCAGCGGCGCAACGAAACCGCGGAGATCTTCATCCCGGTGGCGGAGCGCCTCGGCAATGAGGTTATCGAGTTCGAGAACGTCACCAAGAGCTATGGCAAGCGCGTGCTCATCGACAACCTGTCGTTCAAGATCCCGGCGGGCGCGATCGTCGGCATCATCGGGCCCAACGGCGCGGGCAAGTCGACGCTGTTCCGCATGATCACCGGCAAGGAGAAACCCGACTCCGGCAAGATCACCATCGGCCACACGGTGAAGATGTCGGTCGTCGACCAGACCCGGAAATTCAACGAGAAGGAGAACGTCTGGCAGGCGATCTCCGGCGGGCAGGACATCCTCACGGTCGGAAAATTCGAGATCCAATCGCGCGCCTACCTCGGGCGTTTCAACTTTCGCGGCGGTGACCAGCAGAAGCTCACCGGCCAGCTTTCGGGCGGGGAGCGCGGGCGCCTGCACCTGGCGAAGACGCTCCTGGACGGCGGCAACGTGCTGCTGCTCGACGAGCCGTCGAACGATCTCGACGTGGAAACCCTGCGCGCGCTCGAAGACGCGCTCAACGAGTTCGCAGGTACGGTGCTGGTGATCTCGCACGATCGGTGGTTCCTCGATCGCATCTGCACCCACATTCTCGCCGCCGAAGGCGATTCGCAGTGGGTCCTCTACCCGGGCAACTACCACGAGTACGAAGAAGACAAGCACGAGCGCCTTGGCGACGAGGCGGCCGCCCCGCACCGCCTGCGCTTCAAGGCGTTGAAATAGAAAACCGGGGACAGACCACGATTTCCGCTGGTGGCGGGAGCCAACTCCCGCTCGGAAATCGTGGTCTGTCCCCGGTTTTCTATTTACCGAAGATGGGATCGCGCCTGGTGGTGATGCGCTTGGCGCGCTCGATCAGGTCTTCGTAGGTCGCGTTCATGTCCGCCAGGCGGCGCCCGCCGCGCTCGGCCTGGCGGGAGCCGTGGTAAAGGGAGTATTCCTTGGTGAATTCCGCCCCGAGGAAGAAGACCTGAGCGGAGTAGTACACCCACAGGATCACGACCACCAACGCGCCCGCGGCGCCGAAGCTCGAGTCGATCGCCGCGCGGCCGATGTAGAGCGCGATGAGGAACTTGCCCACCCAGAAGAGCATCGAGGTCACCGCCGCGCCAACCCAGACGTCGCCCCACGCGACTCGCCGGCTGGGCAGAATCTTGTAGATCGCCGCGAAGAGGAGCGTGATCAACCCGAAGGAGGTCACGAACTCGATGGCATGGGGCATCGCGGTCGAGCCGGAAAACCATCGCGATCCCAATGCCGCGAGCAGGGTGCTCGCCAGCATCGAGGCCACCAGCAACAGTCCGATGGCCGCGACCATTGCAAACGCGCCTGCGCGCGCGGCCAGGTGGCGCATCAGCCCGCGATCGTCATCGGGCGCGCACCGCCAGATGCGGTCGAGGTTGCTGCGCAGCTCGGCGAAGACCGTCGTCGCGCCGATGAACATCGTGACCGCCCCGACGAGCGCGGGAGTTACACCGTCCGCGCGCGTGCCGGCCATGTCGAGGATTCCCTCGATGCCCATCGCCGCCTGGTCGCCGAGCAAGAGGGAGACTTGCGCGATCAGCGCGTCATGGGCTTCATCCCTGCCGACGAAGTATCCGGCGAGTCCCAACGCCACCAGCAGCAGCGGGGCGAGGGACAGCACCGTATAGAAGGCGAGTGCCGCGCCCATGGTCGGCGCATTGTCGTCGACCCAGGCCTTCACCGACCGGCGTGCGAGCTCGAGGAAGTCGCGTGCGTGCGGCAGCTTCATGGGCTTTGATTGCGTGCTGCGACGAGGACGGGGTCCTGCCCTTTCACGATGCGGCGCGCGCGCTCGACCATCGAGGGCTCGACACCGGCGTAATCGGAATTGGCTGCCGCCCCGCTGCGCGAGCCGTGGTGAAGCGAGTAGGCCCGCGTGAACTCGGCGCCGAGGAAGAAGATCTGCGAGGAGTAGTACACCCACATGATCACCACCACCAGCGTGCCGGCGGCGCCGAAATCAGAAGCCACTGCGCTCTTGCCGATGTAGAGCCCGATGAGGTACTTGCCGATGGTGAAGAGAATGGCGGTGATGAGCGAGCCGAGCAGCACGTCACCCCACGCAATCCGCCGGCTCGGAAGGATCTTGAAAGTCATCGCGAAGAGGCCGGTCATCACGACCAGGGAGCCCGCGAGCTCGAGCACCCGTGCCATCGCCTCGCTGCCAGCGAACCAGGCACTGCCCATGAAGGAAATCGCGGCGCTCACCACGAGCGAGACCAGCAGCAGGAAGCCGATCACCACGATCAGTCCGAAGGACAGAAGCCGCTTGCGGACCTGCCCCCAGAGGCCGGCGGCCTTGGGTGACTCGCATTTCCAGATGCGGTTCAGGTCGTCCTGCAGCTCGCCGAAGACGGCGGTCGCACCGAGCAGCAGCAGGAAACCGCTGACGAGCGTCTGGAAGACGCCTTCCTTGTCGTTGCTGGCGGCGTCGAGGACCGTCCGGACGCCATCGGCACCGGCATCCCCAAGCAGACCGGAGAGCTGTGACATGAGGAGGGCCTGGGCCTCGTCGGCCCCGATGATGATCCCCGCAAGCGATACCACGAGCACGAGCAGTGGGGCCATCGAAAGCAGCGAGTAAAAGGCGAGTGCCGCACCCATGCTCATGCAGTTGTCGGCCTTCCACCCTTTGAGGGAATGCTTGACGAGCCGCAGGATGGTGCGGGGCGAGGCGAGCTTCACCCGGCCACCATGCGGCGTACCGAGGCGAACACGGTGATGGCCAGGGGAACCGTGAACAGCAGATGGAAGAGCAGCGCAGGGTCTTGAGCCTGCTCGCCCTCTTCTTCTTCCTCATCGGTCCAGCCCATGAAAGCGCGGACTTGGTCCCAGAGGCCTCTCGGATTGCGATTTCCCATGGGGTTTCGAGCCGAGCGCGGGCGAATGGTTGCTGCGCCCGTTGGAGCAGCATGAGTTCCTACGTCATCGAGCCGTCATGGGCTATGACGACAATAGCCGCCTGACTCCTACAGCGTTCTCCGGAGGGCGCCGACACCCACCCGGGGGAGGGCCGAATACAGTGAGGGCCATGAACGAATTTTTTTTCGCTGACGTCGACCTGCCGTTCCACGTATGGGTGCGCGAGCAGGCGGCAGGACCAGGGTTCCGATGGGTGCTGCGCAGGGCTTCGCAATTGCCGCAGGGGAGCGCCGCGCCAGGGGAGGACGCTGGCCGGACCGACTCGCCCCCGGCTTCGAAAGGTTGCGACTAGCGTCTGTTCCCGGCGGGGGCCCGAAGGTTTCCTCATCCCCGCTTACGCCAAACATCGGTCAGTGAAGACAGCCGCAACCTACACGCCGTCGCGGACAAAACCGACTGTTGCGTAGCGGGAGCGCGGGGTAGAGTCGATTCATCAAAAGACAACCAGACAGGGTGCACTGATGAATCTCCCCGGGTACCCCCTCTTCAGCAGGAGTCCCGCTCAGCGGGCCGCGCGAATCTCGCCGAGGCGCTCGCTGGCACGCGCCACCAAGCTGACGAGGTCGTGGAGCCGCTCTGAATTTTCGGAATTGTCGCCGATACGAGCCCGCGCGTAACCGTCGGCAAGCTTGTCACGCCAGCGCGCGATATCGGCTTGGGTGTCGATGCGGATCTGGCGGCAGTCTTCCGGTAGGGGCTTGAGCTCCGGCGGGGCCCAAAGCGAGACGTAGTCCCGCGTGGTCGCAACGACTTCCGCTTCGGTGCGTGCGCGGTCCAGTTCCTTGAGCCAGGAATTCATCCGCCGATTTTCGACGTTGCAACGACGCGCAGCAGTAGGCGGAAGGAGGTTCCCCGCGTAGTCCAAGGCCTACAGCACGCCCCGTTACAATGACGGCTCATGAGCTCGGCCGTCGCACATCCCGTCCACGCCAGCGTCGCCTTCTTGCGGATTCCGGACTTCGAGTCGCTGTCGGTGACGGAGCAGGCGGCGCACAAGGAACGCCTCGAAAGTCGCGTTCGCGCCCAGTTGATCCCCATGAATCCCGCGGAGCGCATCGTGCTCGACGCGCAGGACGGCCTCGCGGTCGTGTTTTTCGGTGATCCCGGGCGCGCCATGGACTGCACCCTCGCCATGCACGGGAAGCCGGCGGATGTGCCGGTGCATGTCGGGCTCGACTACGGCCCGCTCGCGCTCACCTCCAAGGGCGCCGATGCCCGCGTTTTCGGCGACGGGCTTGCGCAAGCCGCGGCGGCCGCGCGTTTCGCTTCGCGCGAGCAGGTGCTCGTCTCCCAGAGCTTCGCCCAGGCGCTCGAGGCCAGCGCCCCCGAACGCGCAAGGGAGATGGTGCCGGCCGGGAACTACACCGATGCGCGCATACGAATGCACGCGTTCTACACGCCCGACCCCCAGCAGCGCGCGCTGCGCCAACGCAAGCTGGCGGTCTTTGCGCTCGGCGGCACGATCCTGATCCTGCTGCTGGGGGTCCTCGGCCGCGACATCTACCAGCCGCTCTTCCAATCGCGTCCGGCGATCGTGAGGCTCGAGGTGAAGCCGCGCGGCGAGGTGTTCGTCGACGGCAATTCGGCGGGCAAGATTCCCCCGCTCACCCAGCTTGAATTGCCCCCCGGCAAGCATCGAATCACGGTGCGCAGCCCCGGCGTCAAGGCCTATGAGGTGAGCGTTGACCTCCAGCCCGGGCAGCGATTGACCCTGACCCACACCTTTCCTGCGCCGCCGCCGGCCAAGCCCGACCGCTTGCGGGACCTGAAGAAGCGCTTCGGCTCGTGACCTCGGCCGACGCCCCGCCGGAGAAGTTCGGCCGCTACCTGGTGCTGAAGGAGCTCGGACGCGGCGCGATGGGCATCGTCTACCTCGCCGAAGATACCGAGCTCTCCCGCAAGGTGGCGGTCAAGATGATCTCCCTCACCGGAGGGAAGGCGGAGCGCGACGCGCACGAAGCGCGCTTTCGCCAGGAGGCGCGCGCCGCCGGCGGCATTTCCCATCCTTCGATCATCACCATCTACGACGTGGGACGCGAGGGCGATATCGCCTTCATCGCGATGGAGCTGGTGGAAGGCCGCGAGCTGCGCGAGTTGATTCGCGACGGCAGCCTCAACCCCTCGCAGGCGATCGAGCTCGCCGCCCTGGTGGCCGACGGGCTCGCCTATGCGCACGAGCGCGGGGTGATCCATCGCGACGTCAAGCCGGGAAACATCATGGTGCTCGGCGACGGGCGCGTGAAGGTGATGGATTTCGGCATCGCGCGCCTGCAGCAGCCCACGGTCAAGACGCAGACCGGCGTGTTGCTCGGCTCGCCGCAATACATGTCGCCGGAGCAGATCTCCGGCAACGAGGTGGACGGGCGCGCCGACATCTTTTCGCTCGGCGTCGTGCTCTACGAGATGCTGACGGGGCTCAAGCCGTTCGACGCGACCGACCTTTCCCAGGTGCTCTTCTGGGTGGTCAACATGCCCGCCAAGGCGCCGAGCGAGCGCCTTCCCGGGTTGCCGGCCGTGGTGGACTACATCATCGCCCGCGCCCTCAAGAAGAAGCCCGAGGAACGCTACGCGAGCGCTGCGGAATTCGCCGCCGACTTGCGCCAGTGCCTGCCGGAGGTGCGCGTGGCGCAGGCGGCGATGCGCAGCCGCGCCGGCGCGGGCGACACCGCGCCGCAGGATGCAGCGACCCTCCCGCTCGCCGACGAGCGCCTCGAGTTGCGCGCGTCGCGTCAGTTCGAGTCCGGCGAGGCCCTCGAAAGGCTTTCAGTCGCGCCGCGCGAAGGGGGAACGCATTCGCGCGGCGGCTGGACCGTGCCCATCTCCAAGGCGCGGCGACGTGTCGATCGCTCGACCCTGATACTCGCGGCCACCTATGCGATGGCGGTCCTCCTCGCCGCCGCCATCGTGACGCTCTGAACCCTCTGACCCAGCGCGACTAGCTCTTCCGACGCCACAAGTAGCCGTCGTCCTACGCGTTTTCCCGCCATGTTTACTGGTGGACGGGAGAGCGTCGGTCTAGATTCGGAGCCTAGCGCAACTCACCAAGAGCGAAATGCCATGAAAGCCAGAACCGAACTGCGGCGTGCGAAGCTTCCTCCGATCCTCGAGATCGACGAGGACGGCATTGCCGTTTCCGAGCATGAGGCGTGGGGCCACCCGCGCTGGAGCGCGGATGACGAAAACCACAACCCCGGCGTCCAAATGGGCGACTGGCCGACGGAATTCGACGACTGAGCGCGAACGCCGACCGGACTAGGTCGGACAGGCAACTCGACGATGGTTACACCGATCGAACCATTCAACGATCGGAGGAGATTTCCAATGCATAAATTCAATCCCATTTCCCTGGCTGCGGCGGTTGTAATCGCCCTTTCGGGCCCTGCCCTGGCGCAAACCACGGGTGGCGCTGTGCGCACTGCTCCGGCGGCCACGACCACGAGCAATTCGACCTCCACGAACGGCACGACCCCGTCGGCCTCCACCACTCCGACCCCTGGCGTTACCGGTCCGAGCACTTCCCGATCCTCGTCACCCGCCCAGTCGGCAGGCGCTTCGGGCAGCGCCGTGGAGACCAACCAGACCACAGTGGATCCCGCGACGACGCGTCCCGGATCCTTCGAGCCCGGTGGCGCATTCGGACCCTCGGGCACCAATTTCCCGGGCACGGTCACCATTCCCTCGACGCTGAACGGCACGACTGGCGCGGTGGTGATTCCCGGCGATCCGAGCATGGCAGGCAACCCAAGCCAGCAAACGATCGTGATCCAGCAGCCCGCGCAGCCGGAAGTGAAGACGTTGTCGACTCCGCTGCTCGACCAGACCACGCGTGAAGCGCAGGCGCGTGAAACGCGCCGGCGCAATGCCAAGCAGGAACCCCGTATCATCGGCATTGCCCCGAACACCGACCGTGACCTCACCAACCAGATGCCGGACGACCGCATCATCCGGTACTGACCGGATGGGGACCCGTCTCGGACTGGGTCTCGCCGCGCTGGGCCTCCTCGCCGCCCCGTTCCTCGCGAACGCGGCGGCGGGATTCAATGTGGCCGCCATGAAGGACGCTTCCAAGGCCCCCAACCTGTCGCGCGGCGCAAAAGGTGCCACCGTCGCCCGCGCGCAGGTGCTGCTGGATCGCGCGTGGTTTTCGCCCGGCGAGATTGACGGCGGCTTCGGCGAGAACATGGTGAAAGCAGTCTCCGCCTTCCAGAACGCGCGGGGCCTGCCCGAGACCGGCCGCATAGATGCGGATACCTGGACCGCCCTCAAAGGCGACGACGACCACGTCCTGACCGCGTACACCGTCTCCGCCGAGGACGCCGCGGGGCCGTTCGTGAAGATCCCCGCGGACATCATGGAGCGAGTGAATCTCGAGCGCCTCGGCTACGAGAACATCACTGAAGCGTTGGCGGAAAAATTCCACACCAGCCCGAAGCTGCTGCGCGATCTGAACCCGGGCAAGCGCTTCGTCGCGGGTGACGAGATCATGGTGCCGGACGTGTCCGCGCCCTCGAAGGCACCGATCAAGGCCGCGACGATTTCGATATCGAAGTCGAAGCGCGTGATGCGCGCCTTCGACCGCGAGGGCAAGCTGCTGGCCCAGTTTCCCATCAGCGTCGGCGGCAAGCGCGACGAGCTCCCCGTGGGCACCCTCAGGATCGTGAGCGAGGTGAAGGACCCCGTGTTCACCTACGATCCGGCCCTGATGTGGGATGCGAAGAAACACCACACCAAGGTGAAAATCGCCGCTGGCCCCAATAACCCGGTGGGTGTCTTATGGATGGGGCTGAGCAAGCCGCACTACGGCCTGCACGGCACGCCGCAGCCCCACCTCGTGGGGCGGCGAGAAACCCACGGCTGCATCCACCTCACCAACTGGGACGCGCTCAAGCTCGCGGCCCTCGCATCTCCCGGCCTGCCCCTCAAAGTCGAGTCGTAGCATGTCGCCGGAGAAGCAGGCCGGCCTGGTGCTCGCCGTGTCGACATTGGTCGTGGTGACATTCATCACCGTCCTCGACATGCTGCGCGCCCCGTCCACGACGACCGCCGCCGTCCCCGTTTCCGATTTGCCCGTGCCCCCCGCCTCCCTGAAGGCGAAGGTCGTTCCCGTGAAGACGGGAACGCAACAGGAGATTGCGCGCCCCGCTTTCGACCGCAAACTGCTCTTTCCCCTGAAGGACTTCAACCGCGCGGGCCTGCGCGACAATTTCGACGAGGGCCGTGGGAAGCGCAAGCACGAGGCGATCGACATCATGGCTCCGCGCGGCACGCAGGTCGTGGCGGTGGATGAAGGGCGGGTTGCCAAGCTCTTCCGCAGCGCGGCGGGAGGAATCACCGTCTACCAGTTCGATCGCGACGAGAAGTACATCTACTACTACGCTCACCTGGATTCCTATGCGCAGGGCCTGGCCGAGGGCATGTTGCTCAAGCGCGGCGACCTCGTGGGCTACGTCGGCAGCACGGGAAACGCGCCTGCGCACGCGCCACACCTGCATTTCACCATCTTCGAGCTCGGGCTCGACAAGAAGTGGTGGAAGGGCGCCGCCATCAATCCCTACCCCCATTTGAAAGAATAGGGTCAGACCCTCTCCTCGGGCGCGATAGAATCGCGGCCCATGAAGAGGCTATTCGTATTCCTCGTTGCCAGCGCGCTCGTGGCGGGTTGTGGCGGTGCCAAGACCAAGCTGGAGAAGCTCGATAGCGGCGCGGTGATCCTCGCCTTCGGCGATAGCCTCACCTTCGGCACCGGCGCCGGCCGCACGGAATCCTATCCGGCCGAACTCGAACGCCGGATCGGCCGCAAGGTCGTCAATGCGGGGGTGCCGGGCGAGACCAGCGGCCAGGGACTCGAGCGCCTGCCCGAGGTGCTCGACGAGGTGAAGCCGAAGCTCCTCATCCTCTGCCACGGCGGCAACGACTTCCTTCGCCGCCTCGACGACGCCAAGGCCGCGTCGAACGTGCGCGAGATGATCCGGCTGGCGCGCTCCAGGGGAATCCCGGTGGTGCTGCTTGCGACGCCGAAACCGGGACTGCCGCCTTCGATACCCGCGTTCTACGGCGAGATGGCGACCGAGCTGGGCGTGCCG
>JALYSB010000245.1 GCA_030855025.1 Pseudomonadota bacterium | reverse complement strand
TCCTCGGGGTGTCCAGCGGCTGCGCGTTGGGCGCCGTCGTGGGAATCCTCCTGGGGCTGCCGCTCGCGGCGATGCAGGGCCTGGCGTTCGCCGGGGGCCTGGCCGCGGCGGGGCTGGTGCTCGCGATCGGCGCGCGCGTGCGCGGCGCCGACCCGGTCCTCACCCTGGTGCTCGCAGGCGTGGTGGTCGGCTCGCTCTTCAGCGCGGGCGTGGCGTTCGCCAAGACGATCGCCGATCCCTACAACCAGCTCCCCGCGATCACGTTCTGGCTGCTCGGCAGCTTCGCCGGCGTATTGCCCCGCGACCTCGCGCTCGCCATGCCCCTGATGCTCCTCGGCATCGCCCCGCTCATCGCGTTGCGCTGGCGCGTGGACGTGCTCGCGCTCTCGGAGGATGAGGCGCGGGCGCTCGGGCTTGACGTGCGCCGCTTGCGCCTGGTGGTGATCGCGGCTGCAACCCTTGCAACCGCCGCCGCCGTCGCCATCGCCGGCATCATCGGTTGGGTCGGCCTCGTGGTGCCCCATGCCGCGCGCCTGCTGGTGGGCCCTGCCTTCGCGCGCGTGCTGCCCGTGGCAGCGCTCCTCGGCGCCGCATTCATGCTGGTGGTGGACACGTTGTGCCGCGTGGCCGCGCCCACCGAGATTCCCCCGGGTGTCGTGACAGCGCTCGTCGGCACGCCGGCATTCATCGCCTTGCTCGCCGCCAGCGCACGGCGCTCGCCATGACGCTCGCTGCGCAGGGGCTCGATTTCGGCTATCCGCGCAGGGTGGTCGGACGCGGGCTCGATCTCGCGCTGGGCGAAGGCGAGGTGCTCTGCGTCCTCGGCCCCAATGGCGCCGGCAAGACGACCCTCTTGCGCACGCTGCTGGGGCTGCTGCCGCCGCTGGCGGGCCGCGTGACCCTCGACGGACGCGACCTGGCTTGCCTCGATCGCGCGCGGGTCGCCCGCGGCATGGCCTACGTGCCGCAGGCCGCGAGCGTCGTGTTCGACTTCACGCTCCAGGAGATGGTCGAGATGGGCCGCGCGGCGCACCTCGCAGCCTATGCCCGGCCGTCGTCCGGCGATCGGCGCATCGCGCGCGCCGCACTCGAGCGCCTCGGCATCGGCGATCTCGCGCAGCGGGCCTTCGGCGCGGTGAGCGGCGGCGAGCGCCAGCTCGCGCTCCTCGCGCGCGCGCTCGCCTCCGAGGCGCGCTGCATGGTCATGGATGAGCCGACCGCGCACCTCGATTTCGCCAACCAGACTCGCGTGCTGCACGAGATCGGACGCATGGCCGGCGGGGGCATCGCGATCCTGCTGTGCAGCCATGATCCCGACCACGCATTCGCGATCGCCGACCGCGCGCTGCTCCTCGATCGTGGCCAGGCGGCGGCGCTGGGCGATGCGAGCGCGGTGCTGACGGCGCAAAACCTCTCCCGCCTTTATGGTGTCACCATCCACGTTGCGGACGTCCCCACCGAAGCGGGGCTTCGCCGCGTGTGCGTGCCGGCTGCGGCCGCGTGAAATGCCGCCGGGAGATCGATGCCCATGAATGAAAGACGATTCGCGCGCCGCGAGGACCTGGGCCTGAGCCCGGGAGAGTACGCGGTCCTGAAGCGCCTCTCCTCGCCGGAGCGGATCCAGGGTTACCTCAACGCCACCCCGATCAACCACGAGATCGGCGGCGAGACGGTGCTGTCGGTGCGTGAGGTGATCCGGCAGCGTCGCGCCCACTGCATCGAAGGGGCGATGTTCGCCGCTTGCGCGCTGTGGGTGAATGGCGACCCACCACTGGTGATGCACCTCGACTGCCATGAGAGCGATTACCCGCACGTGATCGCGCTCTTCCGGCGCCACGGGGCGTGGGGCGCGATCTCCAAGACCAACGGCGCGCCGCTGCGCTATCGCGACCCGATCTACCGGTCGCTGCGCGAGATCGCGCTCTCCTATTTCCACGAGTACTCCAACCGCCGAGGCCACAAGACGCTGCGCAGCTATTCGGTGTCGTTCGACCTGCGCCGGATCGACCCGGAAGAGTGGGTCACCAACATCCGCTCGTGCTGGGTGGCGCACGACCGGCTGGTCGCGATCCGCCACTTCGCGCTCATCACCCGGCGCCAGGAGCGCCTCCTCGCCCGGCGCGACGCCTTCGAGCTGCGCGCCTCAAAGCTGGTCGAGTACCCCCGCCCCGAGCTGGGATAGCGGGATCGGCGCCACCGGACTGTCCGGCGCATCCCCCACGCGGCATTGCCACCACCAGGTGTCACGCCATCCCCGCCGCATCGCCGGCGCGGGCCAGGCGAATCATCCCAGCCGGAACTCCATCAGCTCCATCGGCTGCTGGTGCGGGCGCGGGCCGATGCTCGCCCACCCCAGCTTGCGGTAGAAGGCGATCGCCACGGCGTTGCGCGTGGCGACGCTCAGCCGGATCGCCCGCATGCCGCGGGCCGCGAATACGCCGGCCGCGTGCTCGTGCAGCAGGCGCCCCACACCCTGCCCGCGGCATTCCGGCGCGACGTAAAAAAGGCTCACGTAGCCGACGCCGGGGCTATCGTCGAACCGCATCTCGGCCTGCCCTACGATGCGATCGCCGTCCCAGACGTGCGTATTGCCTTCCGGCATCTGGGCGATCTTCGCCTCAAGCTGCTCCCGGTAGCGCGCATCGCCCTCCCCCATCTCCTCGTCGAGCCCATCGGGTGAGCCAAAGCTCGCGAGGTACATGTCGCGCCGGAACTCGATGCAGGTCGGGAGGTCTCGCGGCAACACCATCGGCGCGAGCCGGAAGCGCTGCGGCGTGCGCTCGAGGCGCATCACGCACTCGGCCTCGCCGCGCTCGTTGGCTGCCGACTTCCAGCGCCGGAACCCCGCCTTCTCGAAGGCGCGGATCGACGCGACGTTGCCCTCCGCGGGCCCCGCGATGCACACCTCGGCGCCGGGTTGCGCGAACACCACCTCGCCCACGAAGCGCCGGATCGCGCGCGCTCCGAGGCCCCAGCCGAGGAAGAGCTCCTCACCGATGAAGAGGTCGACGCCGGCCGCGGCTGCCTCGCACCCGAGGCGCTCGGCGTACTCGGGGAATAGCGCGAGCGGATAGGACTGGATGTACCCCACGTCCTTGCCGTCCACTACCACGATGTACGCACGCACGGGACTTTCGGGCAGAGTTCGCGGGCCGTACTTCGCGACCACCTCCGCGAACGAGCTGGGCGCGGTGGCGTACCACTTGGCGACATGGGGCCGCAGCAGCCACAGAAACACCGACTGCAGGTCGTCGACGGAAAGCGCGCGAAATGCGATCTCGCGCAGCGCCTTGCCCTGCAACGGGGAAGCCATCGCGCCTGCCTATCGGGCTGAAGCCATTCCCAGCCCCAGCCACAGCGCCGCAAGGCCCGCGACCACGCTGAGAACCACGTTGGCGCCTGCCACCATCACCTCGCCGCGCTTGAGCAGGAACATGGTTTCCAGCCCGAAAGCGGAGAACGTCGTGAACCCGCCGAGGATGCCCGTGAAAAGAAGGAGACGCGCCTCGGCCGAGAGGAAGTCGTGTTTCTCGGCCAGGCCGGCGAGGATTCCGGCGACGAGGCAGCCGGCGACATTCACCGCGAAGGTCCCGGCGGGAAAGCGCCAATCGATCGTATGGTGGAGGATGTAGCCCGAAAGCTTGTAGCGCGCAACCGAACCGATCGCGCCGCCGAGCGCCACGATCAGGATGCCCTTCACGTTAGTCGATGCGCAGGTTGCACCACATGTGCACCTTGGAGAAGAACTCCTGGCCCACGGCGACCGCGAAGGGCTCGATACCGAAGGGCACGAAACCGCAGCGCTCGTAGAGCCCCTGCGCCTCGTCGTTGCCCTGGGTGATCGACAGCTGGACGACCTTCACCCCGTGACGGCGCTGCGCATGCTCGAGCACCGCAAGGACCAGCGCCTTGCCCACGCCCGATTTGCGGAATTCGGACGGCACGTACATGCCGAACAGCTGTGCCTTGTGCCGCGCCTTCTCGCGCACTTCGAACGAAAGCCCGGCGACGCCCGCGAGACGAGGACCCTGGAACGCTC
>JALYSB010000078.1 GCA_030855025.1 Pseudomonadota bacterium | reverse complement strand
ACGAAGTTGCCCTTCTCATAGCCCGCGACCTTCGGGTTGCGCCCGTCGAGCTCGAGCTTGGCGCCCTCCTTCACTCCTTGCGCGATCAGCCCCTCGATGCGCGTCCTTGCACTCTTCGAGATGACCGGGCCCAGGTCCGCTCCCTTCTCCGTGCCGCCGTTGAGCGTGAGGGTTTTCGCCTTCGCGACGATGTCGGGAATCCATCGGTTGGCCTCGCCCACCAGCACCACGACGCTGGTGGCCATGCAGCGCTGGCCGGCCGCGCCGAAGCCGGCCCCCACGAGCGCATTGAGCGATTGCTCCTTGTTGGCGTCGGGCATCACCACCGCGTGATTCTTCGCACCCATCATGCATTGCGCCCGCTTGCCGTGCGTGCTCGAGAGCTTGTAGACGTGCTCGCCCACATGGGTCGAGCCCACGAACGACACCGCCTTGATGTCGGGGTGGGTGCAGAGCGCGTCCACCGACTCCTTGCCTCCGTGCACGACGTTGAGCACGCCCGGGGGCACGCCCGCCTCGATCGCGAGCTCGGCGAGCACCATCGGGGTCATGGGATCCTGCTCGGAGGGCTTCAACACAAAGGTGTTGCCGCACACGATCGCCATGGGGAACATCCACAGCGGAATCATCGCGGGAAAGTTGAACGGCGTGATGCCCGCGCAAACCCCGATCGGCTGGCGGATGAAATAGGTATCGACGCCGCCTGCCACGTTCTCGGCGAACTCACCCAGGGAAAGCGTGCCGATGGAGCAGGCGTGCTCGACCACCTCGAGGCCGCGGAATATGTCGCCCTCGGCATCGGGCAGCGTCTTGCCTTGCTCGGCGGTGAGCACGGCGGCGATCTTCTTCATGTCGCGGCGGATGAGCTCCTGCAGCTTGAGCATGATGCGGGCACGCTGGCCGATCGGCACGTTCTTCCAGGTCTTGAAGGCGGCGGCCGCCGCGGCGACCGCCTTGCCCACCTCGTCGGCATCGCACATCGGAACTCGGGCGAGGACCTCCTGGTTGGCGGGATTGATGACGTCGCGCCAGTGCTTCGCCTTCGACTCGACGAACTTGCCGTTGATCAGGAGCTTGACGTTCTGGACGGTCGCCTTGGACGGGGCAACGGCGTGGGGCGTGGCAGCCATGGGCTTCTCCTCGGGCTTCTCGACTTGGGATCGAGAAATTATACGCGCCGGGGAGGGCGCGCCCGCACCGGCCGGGGGCTCAGCGGCACACGGTCACAGGGTTCGAGTAAGTCTGTCGCGTGATGGCCTTGCTCTGGGGCCGATGCCCGCCCCACGCGCACGGGAGTGACTCTTTGTTACGATCTGCATTCGATTCCCGGAGGACCTGTGAAAAAAAGCTCCCTGCTCGGAGCGGCCGCGATTGCCATTGCCGCCACGTATCCCGCCTTTTCCCAGAACTACCCCACGAAGACCGTCAAGATCATCGCCCCGGTCCAGCCCGGCGGCGGCGTGGATCTTACGGCCCGCACCGTGGCCGAGCAGCTCACCAAGTCGATGGGGCAGTCTTTCATTGTGGAGAACGTCTCCGGTGGCGGCGGGGTGATCGCCTCGCAGAACGTGGCGCGCGCAGCACCCGACGGCTACACCCTCATGCTGGGCTACGTCGCCACCCACGGCACGGTGCCCGCGGTGCGCAAGGTGCCCTACGACGCGGTGAAGGATTTCACCCCGATCGCGATGGTCGCCGGTACCCCAAACGTGCTGGTGGTCGGCCCGAACGTGCCCGCCACCGACATGAAGTCGTTCGTGGCGTGGGCCAAGGCGAACAAGTCGAGCTACGGCTCCGCGGGGCAGGGCTCGCTCACGCACCTGGCCATGGAACAGTTCCGCACCGCCGCGGGCTTTGATTCCGTGCACGCGGCTTATCGCGGCATCGGCCCCGCGATCACCGACGTCCTCGGCGGCCAGACGCAGATGATGATGCCGGGACTGGCCGCGGCGACCCCGCACATCAAGGCGGGCAAGTTGAAGCCGATCGCCGTGACCGGCCTGATGCGCCACCCGTTGCTGCCCGACGTGCCGACCTTCGAGGAACTCGGCTACAAGGGCTTTACCGGCGTGCAGTGGTACGCGATCGTGGGCCCCGCGAAGATGCCCGCTGACGTCGTCAAGCGCCTCAACGACGAGATCAATAAGGCGATCGCGACACCCGAGCTGCGCCAGCGCCTCTCGGGCGAGGCGCTCGAGCCGATGCCGATGACCCCCGAGCAGTTCGGCAAGTTCATGCAGGACGACATCGCCAAGTGGGCGAAGCTCGCACAGGAACGCGGCATCAAGCTCGAGGAGTAGCCGCGATGGCCCGCAACACGAAGGTCGAAGCCGACCACAACGCGCCACCCATCAGCGAGATCCTGGCGAAGTTCGTCGCGACTCACCCGTCGCGCGGCTGGAGCGACGCGGTGGACCACGAGGCGCACCGCACGTTCCTCAACTGGGTGGGCTGCGCCGTGGGCGCGTCGAAGCACGAGTCCGCCGAGGCCGCGCTCGCGGCCGTGGCAGAGCTGGAGCCCGCGCGGCAGGCGAGCATTCTCGGGCGCCCGGAGAAGGTCGACATGGCGAGCGCCGCGCTGGTCAATGGCATCACCTCGCACACCTTCGACTTCGACGATACGCACCTGAAGACCATCATCCACCCCGCCGGGCCGGTAGCTTCGGCGTTGCTCGCGCTCGCGGAAAAGGAGGGCCTGTCGGGCCGCCAGGTGATCGACGGGTTAGTGCTCGGCATCGACGTCTCCTGCCGCATGGGCAACTGCATCTATCCCGAGCATTACGACCGCGGCTGGCACATCACCGGGTCCACCGGCATGCTTGGCGCCGCGGCGGGTTGCTCGCGCCTGATGGGGCTGGACGAGGATCGCACCCGGATGGCGCTCGGAATCGCGGCGTCGCAGCCGATCGGGCTACGCGAGCAGTTCGGGACCATGACCAAGCCGTTCCATCCCGGAGCCGCGGCGCGCGCGGGCCTGACTTCCGCGCTCCTCGCCCGCCACGGTTTCACCGCAAGCCCAAAGGCGCTCGAGGCGCCGCGCGGCTTTGCGCAGGTGGTCTCGCCCAAGTACGACTGGACCGAGATCACCGGGGAGCTCGGGAGCCGCTTCGAGATTTCCTTCAACAGCTACAAGCCGTTCGCTTGCGGAATCGTGATCCATCCCACGATCGATGCCGCGGTGCAGCTGCGCGCGAAGGGCGTGAAAGCCGAGGACGTCGAGCGCGTGGAGCTGCGCGTGCATTCGCTGGTGCTCGAGCTCACCGGCAAGAAGGAGCCGCAGGACGGCCTGCAGGGCAAGTTCAGCGTGTACCACGGCTTTGCCGCCGGGCTCATCTTCGGCCGCGCGGGCGAGGGCGAATACGACGACTCCATCGTGACGCGTGCGGACGTGGTGGGGCTGCGCGGCAAGGTCGTGGCCACCGTGGACGACTCCATCGACGAGGCCGCTTGCGACGTGACCGCGATCCTCAAGGACGGGCGCCGCGTCCAGGTGATCGTCGAGCACGCGATCGGGTCGCTCGAGCGACCGCTCAGCGATCGTGACCTCGAGGCCAAGTTCCACTCGCTCGCCGACCCGGTGATCGGCGCGGCACGGGCCACGAAGCTGATCGAGGCTTGCTGGAAGCTGGGCGCCGCCGCCGACGTGCGCACACTGACCGAGCTTGCGTGCCCATGAGCGCGCGCCCGCGGGTCGTGGTCCTCGACGATTACGAGCAGTTGCTGCGCAAGAGCGGCGACTGGGCGTCGGTCGACGCGCTTGCCGATGTCGTCGTGCACCCCGAGCGGCTGCGGGGCGAAAGCCTGCTCGCCGCAATTCGCGACGCCGACGCCATCGTCGTGATCCGGGATCGGACGCCCTTCAAGGCCGAGCTGCTCGCGCAGCTGCCCAAGCTGCGGTTCTTCTCGTTCACCGGGGGGCGCAACACCACGATGGATGCGGCCGCGTTCAAGGCGCGGGGGATCCCGGTCACCAACACCGAGATGGGGTCTTCGAAGGAAGGCACGGCGGAGCTCGCCTGGGCGCTGATCCTCGCCGCGGCCAAGCGGCTCGAGGCCTACCTCGCCCTGGTGCGGCGCGGCCAGTGGCGCGACGGCAAGGGCCTGCCTGCCGTGCTTGCCGGCGAGCGCCTCGGCATCATCGGCTTTGGCGACATTGGCCAGCGAGTGGGGCGGGTGGGGCAGGCGTTCGGAATGGAGCTCGTGTGCTGGAGCCCGAACATGACGCCGGAGCGCGCGGCGCAAGGGGGCGCAAAGTCGGTCACGTTGGAGGAGTTGCTGAAAACCTCGAAGGTGGTGAGCCTCAGCCTCGTGCCGAGCGAAGCCACTCGCAAGCTCCTGAATGCGGAGCGCCTGGCGCTCATGCGGCGCGACTCGATCCTGGTGAACACGGCGCGCTCGGCGCTGATCGACATGGCGGCATTGGACGCCGCGCTGGAGCAGGGGCGCCCCGGAATTGCCGCGCTGGATGTCTACGATGACGAGCCGTTGGCGGCGGGGGCGGCGCTTGCGCGGCGCGACAACGTGGTCCTCACGCCGCACCTCGGATTCGTGAGCGAACCGGTGTTCGCGCGTTTCGGCCCGGGAGTCGTGGAGAACCTGCTCGCGTGGCTACGCGACGAGCCGCAGCCGCGCCTGGTCAAATCCTCGTAGGACGCTCCTCGTCGATCGGAGCCGCCATCCCGGCGAGCTTCTTGACCGCCCACGCCGTAGCGAGGGTGACCAGGACTACCGTGAATGTCAGGGTGGAGAACATGAGGAGCTCCTTGGCGGGCACGTATGTCCCCAAGTTAGGCGCGCGGCGCGAGGGGCGCTGTGAATCCGCTCACAGTTCCCCCGCGCGGCGCCTTACACCCGTAACCGGCCCAGCCCGGGCGGGACTATTCCTGGAAGGCGAACAGCACGGCGTCGGCGGGCACCAGCTGGTTCTCCCCGAAGGCCACGCGCTCGATCACGCCGTCGCGCGGGCTCACGATCGTGTGCTCCATCTTCATCGCCTCGAGGATGAGCAGCGCCTGGCCCTTTCGCACCGTGTCGCCGACGCCCGCCATCACCTTCACCACCCGTCCTGGCATGAGCGCGGTCAAACGCGCGTCGGGCACCGCGTCGACCGGCTCGTAGTGGAAGGGGTCGACCAGGATCAGCTCGTGGCGGCCCCGCGGAGTGACCGCGGAGAGCCGATCGCCCAGGCGCACCACCTCGGCGAAATACGTCTCGTCGTCGAGGGCGATCTGGAGCCGATTGCCCTCGGGAGGCCGCACCGCCACGCGGTGCGTGCGCCCCTCGACCGTGACCATCGCATGGCCCGGATGCATCACGGCGTCGACCCCGAATGACGGACCGTCTCCGGACACAGAGGGGGAGCGGAACTCCATGCGCCGCAACGCGGGCTGGTTGAGCCGCCAGCCGCCGGTGTCGCTCCAGGGCGATGGGGGCGCCGCGGCAATCGCGCGGCGCTCGTCCATGAAGATCCGGGCCGCCGCGGCCACGAGCGCCTCCAGGGGCACCTGGGATTGCGCCGGCAGGAGGTCGGCACGGTGGCGCTCGATGAATCCGGTATCGGTCTCGCCCGCGAGGAAGGCGGGGTGGCCCACCACGCGCTCGAGGAACGCGAGGTTGGTCGTGAGCCCCAGGATCGCGGTCTCGGCGAGCGCGCGCTGCATGCGCCGCGCCGCTTCGCGCCGATCGTCCCCCCAGACGACCAGCTTGGCGATCATCGGGTCGTAGAAGACGCTGACCTCGTCGCCTTCGCGCACGCCCGTGTCCAGCCGCACGTCACTTTCGTCGTCCTCCAGGCCCGGATCCACGGGCGAGTGCAGTACCTCGATGCGTCCGGTCTCGGGCAGGAAATTGTTGGCGGGGTTCTCGGCGCACAGCCGAACCTCGATCGCGTGGCCGCCCGCAAGGATTTCTGACTGCTTGAGCGGAAGTTCCTCGCCCGCAGCCACCCGCAGCTGCCATTCGACCAGGTCTTCCCCGGTGGTCATCTCGGTGACCGGGTGCTCCACTTGGAGGCGCGTGTTCATCTCCATGAAATAGAATTTGCGGTCGGCGCCCACGATGAACTCGATCGTGCCCGCCCCGCGGTATGCGATGGCGCGGGCCGCGGCCACTGCCGCCTCGCCCATCGCCTGGCGCATCGCGGCGTCCAGGAATGGCGAGGGCGTCTCCTCGAGAACCTTCTGGTGGCGTCGCTGGATCGAGCACTCGCGCTCGAACAGGTGGACGTAGTGGCCGTGGGTGTCGCCGAACACCTGGAACTCGATGTGATGGGGACCCTGCACGAAGCGCTCGAGCAACACCGCCTCGTCGCCAAACGCGCTGCCGGCTTCGCGGCGGGCCGACGCGAGCTGCTCGGCGAACTCGGCGTCCTTGGTGACCAGCCGCATGCCCTTGCCGCCACCGCCCGCCACCGCCTTGATCAGGAGGGGATAGCCCACCTTCTTCGCCTGGGCGGCGAGGAACGCGCTGTCCTGGTTCTCGCCGTGGTAGCCGGGCACCACCGGAACTCCCGCCTTCTCCATGAGGGACTTGGCGCGGTCCTTGAGGCCCATCTTCTCGATCGCTTCAGGCGTGGGCCCGATGAACACCAGGCCGGCGGCCTCGACCGCGCGCGCGAAGCCTTCGTTTTCAGAAAGGAATCCGTAGCCGGGGTGGATGGCCTGTGCGCCACAGGCCTGGGCCGCCGCGATGATGGCCGGGCCTTTCAGGTACGAGTCGAGGGGGCGCGGGCCGCCGATCAGATACGCTTCGTCGGCCATCTCGACGTGCAGCGCGCGCGCATCGATCGAGGAATGGACCGCGACGGTGCGGATCGAGAGCCGCCGGCAGGTGCGGATGACCCGGCAGGCGATCTCGCCGCGATTGGCAATGAGGATCTTCTCGAACATCTATACCGGAGGCGGTTCGGGCTCGAGCAGCGGTTCGGGTTCGGGCGGAATCCACGCGGGCCGGCGCTTCTCGAGGAATGCGCCGACGCCCTCGCGGCCTTCGGGCGACGAGCGGATTCGCGCGATGCGCCCCGCGGTGTCCTGGATGAGCTCACCTGTCACCGGCCGAGCGGCAACGGCGCGGACCAGCTCCTTCGCCTCGCGCTGGGCCACGGGGCCGCAGGCGATCATCGCATCGACGATGCCGCCCACCTTTTCGTCCAGGTCGGCATCGTCGCTCGCGAGCTCGTGCACCAGGCCCAGGCGCCACGCCTCGGCGGCGTCGAAACGCTCGCCGGTCAGGAAATAGCGGCGCGCCGCGCGCTCGCCAATGGCGCTCACCACGTAGGGTGAGATCACCCCGGGAATGAGGCCGAGCTTCACCTCGGAGAGCGAGAATGTCGCGGCGTTCGACGCGACCGCGACGTCGCAGCAGGCCACCAGGCCCACGCCGCCGCCGTAGGCTGCGCCGTGCACGCGCGCAATCGTGGGCTTGCGCAGCTGGGCCAAGGTGCTCATCAGCGTGCCCAGTTGCATCGCATCGCGCTGGTTCTCTTCCTTAGAGAACCCCGACATGCGCTTCATCCAGTGCAGGTCGGCGCCGGCGGAGAACGACTTGCCGGCGCCCGACAGCACCACGAGACGCACGCCATCGTCCGCCTCGAGGTTGCGCAGCGCCTCGGTCAATTCGGCGATGAGGGCGTCATCGAATGCGTTGTGGCGCTCGGGGCGGTTGAGCGTAATGAGCCCCACGGGGCCCTGGCGTTCGATGGCAAGCGATGCGGACATGGATCTCCCGGCCGTTACATGCGGAAGACGCCGAAACGCGTCTCCTCTTGGGGCGCGTTGCGCGTGGCCGCCAGGGCGAGGCCCAGCACCCTGCGAGTGTCGGCGGGATCGATCACTCCGTCGTCCCACAGCCGTGCGGTGGCGTAGTACGGGTGCCCCTGGCGCTCGTATTGCTCGCGGATCGGCGCCTTGAACTGCTCCTCCTCCTCCTTCGACCACTTGCCCTTCTTCAATTCGATGCCGTCGCGCTTCACGGTCGCGAGCACGCTCGCCGCCTGCTCGCCGCCCATCACCGAGATGCGCGCGTTGGGCCAGGTCCAGAGGAAGCGGGGGTCGAACGCGCGCCCGCACATTCCGTAATTGCCGGCGCCGAAGGAGCCGCCAAGGATCACGGTCAGCTTGGGCACTTTCGCGCACGCCACCGCGGTCACGAGCTTCGCGCCGTCCTTCGCGATGCCACCGGCCTCGTACTTCTTGCCGACCATGAAGCCGGTGATGTTCTGCAGGAACAAGAGCGGCGTGCCGCGCTGCGCGCACAGCTCGATGAAGTGCGCCCCCTTGAGCGCGGACTCCGAGAACAGGATGCCGTTATTGGCCAGGATCCCCACGGGGCAGCCGTGGACGTGCGCGAACCCCGTGACCAGGGTGGAGCCGTACAACGCCTTGAACTCGTGGAAGTCGGACCCGTCGACCAGGCGCGCGATCACCTCGCGCACGTCAAAAGGCTGGCGCGGATCTTTCGGGATGATTCCGTAGAGCTCGTCCGCGGGATAGAGCGGCTCGACCACGTTCGTCATTCCCGCGGAGGCGGGAATCCAAGCCGAGGCGTTTGCATTCTGGCCGGGTTCCCGCCTCCGCGGGAACGACGTTGTGTGGCGGATGATCTCGCGTGCGATCGCGAGGGCGTGTCGGTCGTCCTCGGCCAGGTGGTCGGTGACGCCCGAGGTTCGCGAGTGCACATCGCCGCCCCCGAGGTCCTCCGCCGTCACCACCTCGCCGGTCGCCGCTTTCACCAGCGGGGGGCCGCCGAGGAAGATGGTGCCCTGGTTCTTCACGATGATCGACTCGTCGCACATCGCCGGCACGTAGGCGCCCCCGGCGGTACACGATCCCATCACCACCGCGACCTGCGGGATGCCCTGCGCGGAGAGATTGGCCTGGTTGTAGAAGATGCGCCCGAAATGCTCCTTGTCGGGAAACACTTCGTCCTGAAGAGGCAGGAACGCGCCGCCCGAATCGACGAGGTACACGCACGGCAAGTGATTCTGCGCGGCCACTTCCTGGGCGCGCAGGTGCTTCTTGACCGTCATCGGGTAGTAGGTGCCGCCCTTGACGGTCGCGTCGTTGGCCACCACCACCACCTCGCGCCCCTCTACGCGGCCGATGCCGGTGATCAGGCCGGCCGAGGGCGCGTCGTCGCCGTACATGCCGAAGGCGGCGAGCTGGGAGAGCTCGAGGAAGGGGGCGCCGGGGTCCAGCAGGCCGCGCACGCGGTCGCGCGGCAGGAGCTTGCCGCGCGCGGTGTGCTTCTTCTGCGCGTCGGGCCCCCCGCCCGCGGCGATCTGCGCCACACGCATCCGCAGGTCTTCGGCGAGGGCGCGGTGGTGCTCGGAATTGGCCTGGAAGGCGGGCGAGCCCGGGTCCAGCCGGCTCTTGATGGTGGGCACGTCTAGCTCTTGGTAAAGGGTCGAAACGAGAGTCGCAGGGCAATGGTGATCAGGGTCGCACCGAGGAACCAGCGGGTCTCGCCGCCGAAGAAAAGCTGCACCACGCCCATCGCCATCGGAATCTCACACAGCGCGCCGCCGATCACGAGGGAGCGTGCGAGCCGCTGCCGCAGCCCCGGATCGGGCGTGCCGCCGCGCGCGCGCATGGCGGCTGCGTCGGCGTCCAGCAGCGGCTTGTACGTGCGCAGGTATAGCAGCGCCGGCGCGATTCCGAGGAGGATCCCCGTCATCGCGTAGCGCTTCCAGTCGGAATCCTCGGTCGCGAACGGCGCGCCCATCGAGCGCACGAAGACGAGGACGACGCCCGCGAGCACCAGGGTGCCGATCATCTGCGCGACCCAGGAGACCACGAGGCCTTGCTGGGGATGGGGGGCAGCAGGAGTCATTCGGCGAGGTTGCGCGCGATGAGCATGCGCTGGATCTCGCTCGTGCCCTCGTAGATCTGCGTGATGCGGGCGTCCCGGTAGTGGCGCTCGACCGGGTAGTCGGCGAGGTAGCCGTACCCGCCGTGGATCTGGATCGCCTTGCTGCACACCCACTCGGCGAGCTCGGAGGCATAGAGCTTGGCTTGCGAAGCTTCAGAGAGGCACGGGATGCCTTCGGTGCGCATGCGCGCCGCATGCAGGATCAGCAGGCGCGCGGCGTTGATGCGCGTGTGCATGTCGGCCAGGTAGTTGGCGATCGACGGGTGCTCGGTGAGCTTCTTGCCGAACTGCGTGCGTTCCCGGGCATAGGCAAGCGCGGCCTCGAAGGCCGCACGCGCAATGCCGAGAGCCTGGGCGGCGATGCCGATGCGACCGCCCTCGAGGTTGGAGAGCGCGATCGCGAGACCCTTGCCGCGGGGGCCGAGGAGGTTGCCCTCCGGGATCGCGCAATCCTCGAGCACGATCGCGCAGGTGTCGGAGGCGCGGATGCCGAGCTTCGTCTCGAGCTTCTGGCTCACGAACCCCGGCGTGTCGGTGGGTACGATGAATGCCGACAGGCCCTTCTTGCCGAGGTCGGGATCGGTCACGGCGAAGACGATCGCCACGGAGGCGCGCTTGCCGTTGGTGACGAACTGCTTGGAGCCGCTCAGGACCCAGCGCCCGTCCTCGAGCACCGCGCGCGTCTTGAGGTTGTTCGCTTCGCTCCCCGCCTGCGGCTCGGTCAGGCAGAAGCACCCGATCTTGCGGCCCGCGGCCATGTCGGGCAGCCAGGCCTTCTTCTGGGCGTCGCTACCCCACGCGAGGATCGGCCCGCAGCCGACGGAGTTGTGCACGCTCATGAGCGTGGCACTCGAGGCGCATCCGGCGGCGATTTCCTCCATGGCGAGCGCATAGGCCACGTAGTCGGAAAAGGTGCCGCCCCATTCCTCGGGGACCACCATGCCGAGCAGGCCGAGCTCGCCCAGTTTGGCGACCACGGCGTCGGGAATCCAGCCTTCCTCGTCCCAGCGGCCCGCGTGCGGCGCGAGCTCGGCCTGCGCGAACTCGCGCGCCATGTCGCGAATCATGCGCTGCTCTTCGGTGAGGAAGTCCGTATGCGCGCGCGTGAGCATGATCAGTCGACGTTCTTCTGCGCCTTGTTGTTGATGTCGTCGCCGAGCTTCTTCGCGTCCTCGAGGGCCTTCACGCCGGTGCCGCCATAGGCGCGCTCCTTCGCACGCTCGGTGGCGGCCGCTTTCTCCGCGGCCGCGTCGACCTTCGGCGTCTCCGGTTTCCCGCACCCCGTGACGAGCATCGCCCCGAGGAGCGCTGCCGCCGCGGCGCGGGCTACCGTCATGCGCGAACGGCCTTCACCCGCTGGCGGATATCGGCGCGAACCTTCGGCGGAAGGTGGTTCCAACGCACCCCCGCGACCGCACCCGCGAGGGCGAGGCACGCGGGAAGGCTGTTGCGTTCCGGGTTGGCGCGGCGCAATTGCAGCCACGCGTCCCAGAATCCGACGCGCATCAGGGCCTCGAGCGAGTCGATGCCGACGGAACGCAGCTCCGCGGCGAGATTGGTGCCGATGTTCGGAGTGCGTTCGATGGGTGTTGCCTGGGTTGCAGTGCTCATTACAGGACCTCCAGTGCGATTGCCGTTCCCTCGCCACCGCCGATGCACAGCGCGGCGACCCCTTTTTTCCCCCCACGCTTGCGCAGCGCGTAAATCAACGTCGTGATGATGCGGGCCCCCGTCGCGCCGATCGGATGACCGAGCGCGCAGGCGCCGCCGTTCACGTTCACCTTGTCATGCGGAATGCCGATGTCCTTCATCGCGGCCATGGTGACCACGGCGAATGCCTCGTTCACCTCGAAGAGGTCGACGTCGGAGGCTTTCCAGCCGGCCTTGTCGAGGACCTTCTTGATCGCCCCGGCCGGGGCGGTGGTGAACCATTCGGGCTCGTGGGCATTCGAGGCATAGGCCACGATGCGCGCGAGCGGCTTGGCGCCGCGCTTCTTCGCCTCCGACTCGGTCATCATCACCAGCGCCGCGGCGCCGTCGGAAATCGACGATGACGTGGCTGCAGTCACCGTGCCGTCCTTGTTGAAGGCCGGTCGCAGCGTCGGGATCTTCTCGACGTTCACGTTGAAGGGCGTCTCGTCGTCCGTCACGACCTCGTCGCCCTTGCGGCCCTTGACCGTGACCGGCGCGATTTCGTCCTTGAACCCGCCCGACTTGGAAGCGTTCACCGCGCGCGAGGTGGATTCCTTCGCGTACTCGTCCATGTTCTCGCGCGTGAAGCCGTACTTCTTCGCGGTCGCGTCGGCGAAGACCCCCATGGGCTTGCCGTCATAGGCGTTCTCGAGGCCGTCGAAGGCCATGTGGTCGAGCACTTGCCCGTGGCCGTAGCGAATGCCGCCGCGCCCCTTGGGCAGCAGGTGCGGCGCGTTGGTCATCGATTCCATGCCACCGGCCACCACGATCGTCGCCTGCCCGGACGAAAGCGAGTCGGCGGCCATCATGGCGGCCTTCATCCCGGATCCGCACATCTTGTTGATGGTGGTCGCGGGCGTGGACTTGTCGAGGCCCGCGCCGAGCGCGGCCTGGCGAGCGGGTGCCTGGCCCTGGCCGGCGCCCAGCACATTGCCGAAAATCAGGTCGTCGACCTCGGTGGACTTGACGCCCGCTTGCTCGATCGCGGCCTTGATGGCCACCGCGCCCAGCTGGGACGCCGACATCGAGTTGAACTTGCCCTGCATGGATCCGATGGGGGTGCGCTTCGCGCCGACGATGACGATGCTCTCTGCCATGAATTTCTCCAGTTCTAGGTTGATTCTTCGAACAGCTCGCGCCCGATCAGCATGCGGCGGATCTCGTTGGTGCCGGCGCCGATGTCGTAGAGCTTGGCGTCGCGCAGCAAGCGCCCCGCCGGGAAGTCGTTGATGTAGCCGTTGCCGCCGAGGGACTGGATCGCTTCGAGTGCGACCTGCACGGCGTTCTCGGAGGCGAACAGCAGGCACGCGGCGGCGTCCTTGCGCGCGGCGCGCCCCCGGCCCTGGTCGAGCGCGCCGGCCACGCGATAGCTGAACGCCCGCGAGGCCTGCAGCTTGGTGTACATGTCGGCGATCTTGCCCTGCATCAGCTCGAAGGTGCCGATCGGCGCGTCGAACTGCTTGCGATCGTGGACGTAGGGCAGCACCACGTCCATCGCCGCCTGCATGATGCCGATGGGGCCGCCCGAGAGCACGCACCGCTCGGTGTCCAGGCCGCGCATCAATACCTTGGAGCCGCCGTTCACGCTGCCGAGCACGTTCTCCTCGGGAATCTCGCAATCCTGGAACACCAGCTCGCAGGTATTCGAGCCGCGCATGCCGAGCTTGTCCAGCTTCTGCGCGGTGGTGAAGCCCTTCATGCCCTTCTCGACGATGAAGGCGGTCATCGCGCGCGAGCCCTGGTCCTTCGGCGCGGTGCGCATGTACACGATCAGCACATCGGCGTCGGGGCCGTTGGTGATCCACATCTTCGTTCCGTTGGCGATCCAGCGATCGCCCTTCTTCTCGGCGCGGCAGGCCATGGAGCCCACGACGTCGGAGCCGGCGCCCGGCTCGCTCATCGCCAGCGCGCCGACGAATTCGCCCGAGCAGAGCTTGGGCAGGTACTTGCGGCGCTGCGCCTCCGAGCCATTGAGGTAGAGGTTGTTCACGCACAGGTTGGAGTGCGCGCCGTAGGACAGGCCCACCGAGGCCGAGGCCCGGGAGACTTCCTCCATCGCGACCACGTGGGCGAGGTAGCCCAGGCCGGTGCCGCCATGGCCCTCGGGCACCGTCATGCCGAGCAGCCCCAGCTCGCCCAGCTTCGCCCACATGTCGGCGGGGAACTCGTTGGACGTGTCGATCGCCGCCGCGCGCGGCGCGAGCTCGGCATCGCACATGCGCTTGACCGTGTCGCGCAGCGCGTCGAATTCCTCGGTGAGGTGGGTATCGAAAAGCATGGGCTGGAGAAGCCTCGCGGACGCCGGATCGAAGGATGTAATTATAGCGCGCCGAGGAACCCCTTCACCGCCCGCAGGACCGCATCGGGCTGTTCCCGGTGGGGTGCGTGCCCGCATCCTGGCAGCAGCAGCGACTGGAAACGTGAGGGGTCCGGCACGTTTTCGGCGATTGCGGCGACCTGTGCCGGGGTGCTGTAC
>JALYSB010000077.1 GCA_030855025.1 Pseudomonadota bacterium | reverse complement strand
AGGAACCCCGGCCTCGCCCTCCTTCAAGATCGCCACGATCTGCGACTCGTTGAATTTTGACTTCTTCATTGAACCTCCCTGGACGATAAATCCTGCCAGAAAAGTCCACTTGTAGAATGTCTACCGAACGGGGGAGCTTACGCCTTGATGAAGGCCTTGCGCAGGAAGAGCGAAAAGGCCGGGCGGCAGGGACTTCGGGTGGCGGCGCGAACCGGGCAAATCCACGCGCAGAATGCCGAAAGTGTTCCGGACCCGTGCGCTCCGTCGTAAGCGCGGCAGCCGTCAGCCCTTTCCCGGCTCCGCGCCGCACCAGGCGTGGATGAACCGGATCAGGTGTCCGATGCAGTCGAGGTACTCCCCGATCGGGATGTGCTCGTCGGGCTTGTGGGCCTGGGCGATGGTGCCGGGCCCGAAGATCATCGCCGGAATGCCGCCCTGGTTCACCAGGTGGCGCATGTCGCACGCGAAGGGACCCGGCTGCACGCCTGAGTCGCATCCGTGCGTGTGCAGCAGGCCCGCCATGCAACGTGCATGGAGCACGTCGCCGCGCTGGCGGGTGGAATCGTCGTGGTGCAGGAATTCCAGCACCGCGGGATTCTGTGCCAGGAACGAGTCGGCCGCGTTCACCCGGGCGAGGCGCTCGCGGAAGGCGCGCATCACGTCGAGCACCGATCCCACGTCCGGCATGAAGTAGGCTCCGCCCCGGATCACGGCGCGGTTCGCGGTGACGGTCTCGTACGTTCCGCCCGCGATCTTGCCCATCACCAGGGCGAAAGGCGCGACCCCGTCGCCGGGCGTCCCGATCTCGCGGTTGTAGTCGCGCTCGAGGGCGAGCAGCGCGTCGATCACCGCCGGCAGCTTCTCGATGGCGCTGACGCCCTCTTGCGTAGCCCCGCGCCAGCGCGCGCCCGGCGAACGCGCGACGCCCTTGACGCCGACTTGCCAGTAGAGGCCCCCGGGGTGGTCCACGGAGATGCGATTCTCCGTGGGCTCGAGGACGATCGCGGCATCCGCCGTGATGCCGCGGGCCACGAGGTCGAGCGTGCCGTTGCCCGCGTGCTCCTCGTTCACGACGCTCTGCACGATCACGTCGCCCTTCAACCGGACGCCCGCCTCGCGCAGGTACGCCACGGCCATGAGCGCGGCGACGAGGCCGCCCTTCATGTCGGACGTGCCCCGCCCGAACATGAGCCCGCCCTCGATCTCGGCGCCGAACGGCGCGTGGCGCCATTCGCCGGCGGGCTCGATGGTGACGCAGTCGATGTGCCCGTTGAGGATCAGCGAGCGCCCGCCGCCCGTGCCTGCAAAGCGCCCGACCACGTTGGGCCGGCCCCGATAGTTGAGGACGTCCTCCAGCCCGCTTTCGCGCAGCGCAGCGTAGGTGGGCAGCTCCTCGTAGGGAAGGATGAGGTCGTGCTGCCAGTGGGTCGGGTATTGGGCGACGTTCGGGAAGCGCTCGAAGATCAGCGCCACGTCGGGCTCGCGCGATTCGACCTTCGCCCCCATCGCGCCCAGCAGCTCGGCCACGCGCGCCTGCGCAGCGCCCTCTTCCCCCGTGAGGCTGGGGATGCGAACGATCTCGGCCAGAGCCTCGATGCTCCGGTCGCGGTTGCGTTGCGCATGGGCGAGCGCCGCTTCGGGCCCGGCGACGATGGCGGCATCTGTCATGGCGATCTCCGTTTCAATAAAGGCGCATCAGGAAGATTCCCCCCATCACGAGGGCGATGGCGAGGATGCGAACCGGTCCCAGGCGCTCCCCGAACACCGCCACGCCCAATAGCGCCGCGAAGACGACCGAGGTTTCCCGAAGCGCGGCCACCACCGGGATCGGTGCCTGTGTCATTGCCCAGATCACGAGCGCATAGGAGACCAGGGTCGTGAGGCCGCCGAGGATCGTGACCTTCCAGCTGCGCAGGATGACGAGGAGCGTCGCCGGCCCCTGCCGGGCCGCAACCAGCGCGGCGAGGCACACCCCTTCGAGCATGCACAGCCATGCGATGTACCCCACGACCGTCCCAGAGCTGCGCCCGCCGAAGCCGTCGAGCGAGGTGTAGATGCCGATCGCGACCGCCACCATGAGCGCCCAGCCCGCGGCCCGCAGGCTCCTTCCCGGCGAGGCGATCCCGGCCTCGAGGGCGAGGCTCAGCACCCCGCAGCAGAGCACGAACATGCCCGCCTGCTGCGCGAGCGTCATGCGCTCTTCGGTGAAGGCGGCGACGATCAGGGCGGTGAGGAGCGGCGGCAAGCCGCGCATCAGCGGATATGCGAGGCTGAAATCGCCCAGGCGATAGGCGTGCCCCAGCATGATCGAGTAGGCGCAGTGCACCGCGACCGAGCCCCAGAGGAACGGCCAGCTCTCGCGCGCGGGCGCCGGCACGAACGGCACGATCGTCCCAGCGACGACGCCCGCGCCGATGAAGATCGCCGCCGAGGGCAGCCGCTGGCGCACGCTCGCCTTGACCGCGGCGTTCCACAGGGCGTGCAGGACCGCCGCGAACAGCACCACCAGGAGGACTTGCGTACTCACGCAAGGCTCACCCCTTGGCCGCCTTGAAGTATGCGGACGCGCCGGTCTTCAGGACCACCGGCAGGTGCGTGTAGATGTAGCGCACGCCCTTCGCGAGCACGCCCTGCACCGCGTCGGCGGTCGCAGGCATGCCCGGAGTCTTTCCCGCCGCCATGATCCTCGCCAACGTGTCGTCGATCGCCTTCGCCACGCGCGGCGCCTTCGGGTCGCCCGGGTGGCCCATGGATTGCGACAGGTCCGAAGGCCCGATGAAGAACACGTCCACGCCCTCGACCTTCAGGATCTCATCCACGTTGGGCAGCGCGGCCTCGTCCTCGATCTGGATGCACACCAGCGTGCGGCGGTTCGCCTCCTCGACGAAGCCGCCCATCGAGCCGCGGAAGCCATAGCCCGAGGCGCGGGTTCCGGCGGCGAGGCTCCGGTCGCCCTGGGGATGGAATTTCACCGCCGCCACCGCAGCGCGCGCTTCGGCAGCCGTGTTGATGTGCGGGATCTGGACGCCCAGGGCGCCGCGGTCCATGGCTTGCAGGATGTCGGCCGCGCCGTGGGTGCGCGGTCGGACGATGGGTGTCACTCCGGACGCCTCGGCGGCCATGACCATCAGCTCCATGGATTCGAGGCCCACGGTGCCGTGCTCGCAGTCGATGAGGACCCAATCGAATCCCATGCCGGCGGCCGATTCCACGATCTGTGGAGACGGGATCATGACCGAGAGGCCGAAGGCGGGCTCGCCGGCGGCGAGCTTGGTTTTCATCGCATTGTCTTTCATGGTGCATCTCTCATCAGGGTTTGGGGTTGGCCGCGAGCCGCTGCTCGAGCGCGGCGATCACGTCGGCGTGCGCCTTGGGTGCTGCGGGAAACGCGTCGCGCAGCCCGACGCGGGTGGAACGCTCGAACAGCGCGACCGTGGCCTTCGTCATGGGCGCGTCGATGCCGAGGTCGCGCAGCAGCTGCTCGACCTGGACCATCTCGTGGTAACGCCGGGCGTGGGCGGTGCCGTGCGTGCGGACCCAGTTCCCGCCGACCTCCTCGAATGAGGTCGCGTCGAGCGTCGCCACGATCTCACGCCACAGGTCGTCGCCGACGCCCACCCGGCGCCCAGCGAGCAGGCATTCGACCAGCAGCGCCTCCAGCCCCTTGGAGAAGATGCTGCGCATCATCTTGAAGCTGGAAGCGCGGCCGATCTCCTCGCCGTAGGGCGAGAAGTTGAGCCCCGCCGCGTTCAGAACCTGCGCGATGCGCGCCGCCTGTGCGCCACAGACGAGCACCTGGGACTTCGCGCCCATCACGCCCACCGCGGGAAGGATCGCGCCCTCGACGAAGTCCGCCCCCGTGGGCGCGACCACGGCGGCGACCTCGCGCTTCAACGCGGGCGACGTCGCGTTCAGGTCCACGAACGCCTGGCCCCTGCGCAGGTGCGGCGCGCAGTTGCGCGCGGCCGCGAGCGCGACGTCCGTCGTCACCGTGGAGAGCACGATGTCCGCCTTCTGCAGCAGCTGCGGCAGCGGCACGAACTCCGGCGCCGTGCCGCGAACGCGCCCGGCGAGGACTTGCCCGCCGTCCGCGCGATCCAGCAGCACGTCGTAGGCGAGCACCTGCGCCCCGCCCTGCGCAAGCGCCTCGCCGAAGCGCGAGGCGACCTCGCCGAATCCCACGAACCCGATTGCGGTCAAGAAGCTTCTCCCATGGAGACCATCTCCGGTTGTCTGGTTGTCATGCGTAGGCGGCGTAGCCCGTGGCGTCGCGGTCGTCGACCGCCGCCAGGACGTCGCCGCGGGTTCCTGCGCGAAGGGCCGACAGCGGCCCGTAGTAATCGTCGGTCGACTGGGGCTCCACCGCGCCGAAGCGCCGGCGCAAGTCGTCCAGCAACCGTGGCGGGGTACGGCCCTCCTCGAAATGCACGCGGCCCGCCTGCTCCGCGTGGAAGCGCCCCTCGCTCACCGCGACCTGCAGCGGGAGCCCGGCAACCAGGTGCCGCGCGAGGACCAGCGCGATGTTGGACGGGATGCGCCGCGCGCCGGGGCAGCCGAGTGCGATGCGGCCACCCGAAGAGTCCACCGCGATCGTCGGCGACATGTTGCTCACGCCCATCCAGCGCCCGGCGCGGCGCACGAGCGCGGGGTGGGTGAAACCGTGCATGCCGCCGTTCATGATCACCCCCGTGCCGGGAATCGCCCAGCGGCCCCCGAACCACGCGTGCCCCTGCGTCGCCGAAAGTGCGGCGACCATGCCCCGCCCGTCGGAGGCGTTGAGATGCGCGGTGTGCGCGGCCTCGCGCGCCGGCTCCGCGATCCCGCCCCCGCCGGCGATCGCCTCGTCCACCCAGCGATGGATGTCGATGCCGGAGAAATCGTTCGCGCGGCCCGCGGTGAACCGGTATTGCCAGATGCGCGCCATGGCCGCCGCGAGGTCGGCGAGCCCCTCGGGGGTGGCGAGCGCGCCGGCCCCCAGCCGCTCGGCAGCGGAATACGTCGCAAACGTGCACGCGGAGCCGCTCAGGCCCAGCGTCGGCGCGAAGAGCCGGGCGCCTGCGGTCTCGAAGGCGGCGGCATCGAGCGTTTCGGCGGCCTCGGGATGACGGCGCCATTCCTCGAGCGTCACCGGCACGCCGGCGCGCTGCCAGGCTGCACCAGCACCCTCGCCCAGGGAACCCGCGTAGAACCACTCGGGTCCTTCCGCAGCCAGCCGCTCGAGCGTCGCCGCAAGCGCAGGCTGCCGGAAGACGAAGCCGCGTGGCGAATCGACCTCGAACGCGAAGCACTCGTCCACGAAGCGCCGATGGCGGTTCTGCTCGAATGCACGCCGCGTCAGGGGATTGGCTGCGACGCCCTCGCGCGCGAGCCGGATCGCCGGGACGCTCACCTGCCCCCACGAAAGACTTCCCAGATCCTGCAGGGCGCGCGCAAGCCCCGCGACCACCCCCGGCACCGTCGAGCACTCGGGGCCTTCCTCGGGATAAGTCCGCGCGAGCGACGCGGGCGCGATGCCCATGGGCGCGCACAGCGGGAACTGCACACAGCTGGCGCGCCCGGGCGCATCGGCGTCATGCACGACCAGGTATCCCCCGTAGCCGCCGATACCCATGTTGCAGGGGTCGGCGACGCCGGTCGCGAGCGCCGCGGCCACCGCGGCGTCCACTGCGTTGCCGCCCGCGCGCAGGATCTCGGCGCCCGCATCCGCGGCGGCTTGTGTGCTGGCGGTGACCGCGGCACTCATTGAAGGCGCGAAGCCGTGGAGGCAGGCGGCTCGGGCGGAAAATCCGGCTGGTCCGCGAAGTGGCAGCGCACGAGCCGCGTGCCGACGGCACGAAGCTCGGGAGGCGTTTCCCGGCAGACGGGCTGAACGTAAGGGCAGCGCGTGTGGAAACGGCACCCCGTTGGCGGATCGATGGGACTCGGGACATCGCCCGCGAGCACGACCCGCTGCCGTGCTTTCGCCCCCGCTCGCGCCGGGAGCGGTGTCGCCGAGAAGAGAGCCTGGGAGTACGGATGCCGGATGCGGGCCTTGAACTCCGCGATCTCGGCCAGCTCGACGATCTGCCCCAGGTACATCACGGCGACCGTGTCCGCGAGGGTGCGGACCAGCCGCAGGTCGTGGGTGATGAAGACGTACGACATTCCCAGCTCGACCTGGAGGCGCTTGAGGAGGTTGATCACCTGCGCCTGCACCGAAACGTCCAGCGCCGAGACCGGCTCGTCGCACACGATGACCTGCGGCCCCACCGCGAGAGCGCGCGAGATCGCGATGCGCTGGCGCTGCCCGCCGGAGAGCTCGTGGGGCAGGCGATCCATGTACTGCGGCCCGATGCCCACCGATGCGAGCAGCGACGCGACCCTCTCCCGCCGCTGCCCGCGCGAGATGTCCTGGTGCAGGCGCAGCGGGTCGGCGACGGTCTGGAAGATGGTGCGTCGAGGATTCAGGCTGGCATACGGGTCCTGGAACACGATCTGCATGAGGCGGGGAATCTCGTGCCGCTCCGCGCGCGTGGGATTCGTGACGCTGCGGCCCGCGATCCGGATCGACCCGCCGGTGGGTTCGACCAGGCGCACCAGGCAGCGCGCCAACGTCGTCTTGCCGCAGCCCGATTCGCCCACCACGGCGAGCGTCTGGCGCGGGCGAAGCGACAGCGACACCCCGTCCAGCGCATGCACCCAGGACTTCTTCCCGAAGAACTTCCCGCCCACGGCGTAGTGCTTGGTGAGGTTCACGACCTCGAGGAGGTTCTCGCTCACGGCGCGCGCTCCCCGACGAGTATGCAGGCGGCCGAGCGCGCCTCGCCGAGCGCAACGAGCGCCGGCTGCCGGGCGCGGCACGCATCGACCGCGAGCTCGCAGCGCGGCGCGAAGCTGCACCCGGGCGGCATCTCGAAGGGCGACGGCACGGTACCGCGGATCTCGGGCATGACCTCGCCGCTCGCGCCTTCCCAGTCGGAGACCCGCATGAGCCCGCGGGTGTAAGGGTGCGCCGGCGCGCGGAAGACATCCTCGACGCGCCCCTCCTCCACCTTGCGGCCGGCATACATCACCACCACGCGATCGGCGTTCTCGCCGACCACGCCCAGGTCGTGGGTGATGAGCAGCACCGCCATGCCGAGCTTCGACTTGAGCTCCCCGATCAGCTCCAGTACCTGTGCCTGGATCGTCACGTCGAGCGCCGTGGTGGGCTCGTCCGCCACGAGGAGCTTCGGATCGCACGCGAGGGCCATGGCGATCATCACGCGCTGGCGCATGCCGCCGGAAAGGTTGTGCGGATACTGGCGCACGCGCGTGCCGGGTGCGGGCACGCGCACCAGTTCGAGGAGCGCTACCGCCCGCTCGAGCGCCTTGCGCCGGTCGATCTTCGTGTGCACCACCAGCGACTCGGCGATCTGGGCGCCGATCGTGTGCACCGGGTTCAGCGCCATCATCGGGTCCTGGAAGATCATCGCGATGCGGCTCCCCCGGATCTCGCGCATCTCTTCATCGGGAAGCTTCACGAGGTCGCGGCCCTCGAACAGGATCTCGCCGGCGGCGATCGAGCCCGGTGGACTGGCGACGATGCGCATCAGCGCCGCGGCGACCGTGCTCTTGCCCGACCCGGATTCGCCCACGAGCGCGAGAGTCTCCCCCTGCACGATGTCGAAGGAGACATCCTCCACCGCGCGCACGATCCCCTGGCGGGTGCGAAAGTGCACCGAAAGGCCGCGGACCGAAAGGAGCGCGTTCATCGCTCGCGCAGCTTCGGGTTGAGGGCGTCGTTGAGGCCCTCTCCCGCGAGGTTGATCGCCATGACGGCGATGAGGATCATGAAGCCCGGGATCGCCGTCATCCACCAGGCCACGCGCAGCGCGGTGCGCGCCACGCCGATCATGTATCCCCAGGTCACGTGGTTGGGATCTCCCAAGCCGAGGAACGAGAGGCCGGACTCCGTGAGGATCGCGCTCGCGACCATGAGCGTGGAGACGACGATGACCGGCGCCAGCGCGTTCGGCAGGATCTGGACCACGATGATTTCCCAGTCCCGCATGCCAAGGGCGCGGCTCGCCTGGACGTACTCGCGTTCCCGCTGGGCGATGAACTCCCCGCGCACGAGGCGGGCTACCGACGGCCACGACACCACCGCGATCGCCGCCGTGATGCTCACCACCGAGGGCGAGAAGATCGCCACCAGCACGACGGCCAGGATGAAGGAGGGGATGGTAAGGAAGAACTCCGTCGTGCGCATGATGACGTCGTCGATCCAGCCGCCGTAGTACCCGGCGATGGCCCCGAGGGCCACACCCACCACCGTCGCGACCAGCGACGCGGTCACGCCGATCAGCAGCGACACGGGCGCCCCATGGATGAGGCCCGCGAGGATGTCCCGGCCCGAGACGTCGGTACCCAGCACGAATTCGCCGAACGGCTTCGAGTACGGGCGCCCGACCATGTCGAAGGCGTTCACCGGGTGCAGCCACGGGCCTACCAACGCGAGCGCCCCGATGAGCACCAGCAGGAAGAGCCCCGCGACCGCCGCACGGTTCTTGCGGTAACGCCGCCAGAAGTCGAGGAAGGCCTTCACTTGTGCACGATCCGCGGATCGAGCAGCCCGTAGGTGAGGTCCGCCGCGAGGTTGGCGAGCACCACGACCACCGAGGACACGAACAGGATCCCGAGCAGCAGGTTGAGGTCGCGCTGCAGCAGGGAGTCGAACACGAGGCGCCCGAGCCCCGGCCAGCCGAAAACCGTCTCGACCAGGACCGAGCCGCCCAGCAGGTGGCCGAACTGCAGGCCGGCGAGCGTGACCACCGGCAGCAGCGCGTTGCGCGCCGCGTGCCGCCAGGCGATCGCGCCCTCCGGCACCCCCTTCGCGCGCGCCGTGGTGATGAAGTCGAGCGAGTACACCTCGAGCATGGAGGCACGCATGAGGCGCGTGTAGATGGCGACGTAGAAGAGCGCCATCGTGACCACCGGCAGCACCAGGTGCCGGCAGACGTCGAGCGCGTACGCGATGCCGGTGTTCGAGGCGCGCACGTCCGACATTCCGCCCGAGGGCAGCCATCCCAGCTGGATCGAGAACAGCACGATCAGCATGAGTCCCAGCCAGAACACCGGCGTCGCATACACGATGAGCGCGGCCACGGACACGGCGGCGTCGACGAAGCCGCCGCGGCGGCGCGCGGCCATCACGCCGAAGGCCACGCCCAGCCCGATGGCGATGAAGAGCGCCGGCACCATGAGCAGCAGCGTCGCCGGCAAGCGCTCGAGGATGAGCTTCCAGACCGGGAGCTGGTACTGGAACGAGTAGCCGAGGTCGAGCGTGACCAGCTTGCCGATGTAGATCAGGTACTGCTTCCACATCGGCTGGTCCAGGCCGAACTCGGCTCGCAGGGCCGCCACGAACTCGGGCGTCGCGTGACCCGATTGCCCCGCGATGATGTCAGCGGCGTCGCCCGGCGCGACCTGCAGCAGCAGGAAGTTGAGCGTCGCGATCGCGAGCAGGACGGGCGCCAGCTGCAGGAGTCGGCGGAGGATGAAGCGCAGCAAGGCGCGTCAGTCCACCCAGACCGAGTCCCAGCTCGAGTACATCGAGATGCCGTTGGTGATGAGCCCGTGCACGCGCTTGTTCCAGAGGTGCGAGTACGCGATCTCGATCAGGAAGATGACCGGCAGGTCGTCGGCGAGGATCTTCTGGATCTCGGCGTACTGGGCCTTACGCTTGGCCGGATCGATCTCCACCCCGGACTGCGCGAAGAGCTCGTCGATGCGCTCGTTCTTGTAGCCCATGGAGTTGGTGAACGACGCCCCCTTGCGGATGTTCGAGGACACGAACGCGCGCTGGGTGCCGATGGCCGGGTCGGAGTAGTTGTGGGTGAAGTTGTTGGTCATGTTGTACGACCAGTCCGTGTAGATCGCCTTCAGCCACCCGCCCATGTCGGCGCTCTGGGTCTCGACCTGGATGCCGATCTTGCCGAGCTCGTTCTTCGTGTACTCGGCGAGGCGCTGGAAGGACTCCCCGTAGGGCGTGAAGTGCTGCGTCATCTTGAAGCGCACCCCGCCCGCCCCGCGCGGGTAGCCCGCCTGGTCGAGGAGCTGGTTCGCCTTCTGCGGGTTGTACTCGAACTGTGGGGTGGAGGCGTCGAAGAGCGGGTTGCCGCTCACGAGCGGCCCGCGCGCGGGCTTGCCCTGCCCGTACCACATGACGTCGACGACGGTCTTGCGGTTGATGGCCATGCTGATGGCCTTGCGCACGCGCACGTCGGAGAGGGGCTTGTCGCGGATGTTCATCTCGAGCCAGAGCAGCGGCCCCAAACCCTCGGCGCCGTCATTCGAGAGCTGGATGTTCTTCACCTGGCCCAGGCGCGCGATGTCGGCCTGCGGGACCGCGTTCATGGGCGCCAGGTCGATCTCGCCGGTCTCCAGCGCGATGGCACGCGCGGCGCCGTCGGGGATCACCTTGAAGATCACCTGGTCGAGGAACGGACGATCCTTTTTCCAGTAGTCGGGGTTGCGCTCGAGGATCACGTGGCTGCCCTTCTTCCATTCCTTGAAGCGGAAGGGGCCGGTGCCCACCGGCTTCGACATGAAGTCAGACTGGCGGATGTTCTTCGCGTCGCTGAAGTCGAGGGAGCCCAGCAGGTGCTCGGGGTGCATCGGCGACTCGGTCGGCTGGAACGCCTTGAGGAAGTACGGCACCGGCTTCTTGAGCTTGAAGACCACGGTGCGCGCGTCGGGCGTGTCGATCCCCGCGAGGTCGCCGAAGTACACCTTGCCGCGCGAGTGCATCGGCGCGATCAGCTTCTCCACCGAGAACTTCACGTCCTTGCTGGTGAAGGGCTTGCCGTCGTGCCACTTCACGTCGCCGCGCAGCTTGAAGGTGTAGGTGAGGCCGTCCGGCGCCATGGTCCACGACTCGGCGAGGCCCGGCATCGGCGTGAGCTCCGGCCCCTTGTACTCGAGCAGGCTCTCGAAGATCTTGGTCGAGACGAGTGCGGTCGGAACCGCCGTGGTGGCGATGGTGGAAAGCGCCGAGGGCTCGGGCTGGTAGCTGAACGCGAGCGAGCCGCCCTTCTTCTGCGCCGCGGCGGGAAGCGCCGCCGAGCCGAGGAGCACGGCCGCCACCGCGGTGACAAGGATCGTTCTCAGTGCGTGTCTCATCGTGCTCTCTCCTGTGGGCTCGTTGCGGGTTGATGTCGCGGCGTTTCCAGGGCCTTGGCCTCGAGCGCGCGCAGCGCGAGCTGCGTGCGGTGGCTGCTGGACTCGATGTGCTCCTGCATGAGCGTGCCGGCCGCCGCGGCATCGCAGGCCGCGAGGCGATCGACGATTAGGCGGTGCTCGGCGTTCGATTCGCGCAACGACCCCTCGATGGCGAGGCTGCGCAGGCGGAAGAGCGTGAGGTTGCCGACGAGGCGCCGATACATGACGGCGAGCTCGCCGCTCGCGGCGAATTCCACCAGACGCTCGTGAAACGCGATGTTGAGGCGGTTGAAGGCGCCGACGTCGGCCGCGTCGGCGGCCACATCCATCTGGTCCACCAACGGGCGCAGCTCGTCGATCTGGGCGGGAGTGACGCGCGCGGCGACCCGGCGGCAGGCGAGCGCCTCGAGCGTCGCGCGGATCTCGTAGATCTCGACCGCGGCCTCGGGCGAGATGACGCGGACCGCCGCGCCGCGGTTCTTCTCGAACTGGACGAGCCCCGCTTCCTCGAGGCTCCGCAACGCCTCGCGCACGGGGCCGCGGCTCACCTGCAGGCGCTGGGCGAGCGCCACCTCGTTCAGGCGCTCACCGGCGCGCAACTCTCCCGACAGGATCTGGCGCTCCAGCTCGCCCTGCACGAGCTGCGCGAGGGACTTGCTGACGAGGAGCGTGATCTGCGAGCGCGGCGTCCGGAAGTCGGTCATGGGTCCCACGGGGCACGAATTGCAAGGGGACCACGCCTGATGTCGACTGTCAACAATCGACTGCGATCCCCACTGCTTCAAGGACTTAAACCGACTTGTTTACTGAACGGGAATCTTCGCGGCCTGGAAGACGCTCTTGTAAGTCTCGATGTCCGACTTGAGCAGGCTCGAGAGCTCCGCCGCCCCGAGGGGATTGGCCTCCAGTCCCTGCTTTTCCAGCGCCGCCTTCAATTCGGGCGAGCGTGCGACGTGGAGCAACTCCGCCTCCAGCCGCTTGATGATCGCCGCCGGCGTGCCCTTCGGGGCGAAGAAGCCCAGCCACAACGCCATGTCGAAGCCGGGAAAGCCTGCCTCGGCGACGGTGGGCACGTCGGGCGCCGACGGCGAGCGCTTGCCAGAGCTGATCGCGAGCGCGCGCAGCTTCCCGGCGGCGACGTGCGTCAGCAGCGGCGGCAGCGCGCCGAACAGGATCTCCACCTGGTTGCCCAGCACGGCGGTCGTCGCGGGAGCGTTGCCCTTGAAGGGAATGTGGACCATGTCGAGCCCCGCCTTCGCGGTCAACGTCGCCATCACAAGGTGCGTGGTGGTCGCCTGGCCTGCGGAGCCGAAATTGAATTTGCCCGGCTGCGCCTTCACGACCGAGACGAATTCCTTCAAGTCCTTCGCCGGAAAGGAGGGATGGACCACCAGCATGTACGGCGCGATGGCCACCATGGCGATGGGCTCGAAGTCCGCGATCGGGTCGTAGGCAAGCTTCGAATAGGCCGCCGGCGCGATGGCATGCGTCGTCGTCGTGCCCATGGTGAGGGTGTATCCGTCCGGCGCGGCACGAGCGGCTTCGGCGGTGCCGATGGTGCCGCTGGCGCCGGTCTTGTTCTCGATGACCACCTGTTGCCCAAGGCGCTCGGCGAGCTTCTGGCCGACCACGCGAGCCACGGTGTCGGTGTTGCCGCCGGCTTCGAAACCGACGACGAGCCGCACCGGCCTCGTGGGATACGTTTGCGCCTGCGCGGCAAACGCGAAGATCGCGATCGAAGTGAACAGCAGTCGAAGAACCATCGTGAGCACCCTCCGCGAAGTTGAACTGGATACCACGAACATAACACCTTCGACCGTCGACGATCCCGGCAGGTTAGAAGGCCTCGACTGCGCCGTCGCTGCGGGGGTCGTAGCCGCCCTCGAGGCGGCCGTCGGGATGCCGGACCAGGACGCCGGCATGGCCGACCACCTCGTCGAACGCGCCCACCAGCTCCACGTCGTGGCCGCGGCGGCGCAGCTCGCCCACCACCGCGGGGTCGAAGCGGCTCTCCATCTTGAGCGACTCCGACATGCTTCCCCAGGTGCGCCCGAGGAGCCAGCGAGGCGCGCCCACCGCCTCCTGCAACGGCAGGCCGAAGCCCACGTGGTGCGTGAACACCGCCGCCTGGGTCTGCGGCTGGCCGTCGCCGCCCATGGTGCCGTAGGCCATGGTGCGCCCGTCGTGCAGCAATGCGAGCGCCGGATTGAGCGTGTGGAACGGCTTGCGGCCCGGCGCCAGCGCGTTGAGCGCCTTCGGATCGAGGGAGAAGCTGCAGCCGCGGTTCTGCCAGTTGATGCCGGTGGCAGGCAGCACGATGCCGCTGCCGAACTCGTGGTAGATGCTCTGGATGAAACTCACCGCGCGGCCGTGGCCATCGATGACGCCCATCCACACGGTGTCGCCGGCCGCGGTGCGCCGGCCCCAGGGACGGGCGACCTTCATGTCGACGCCCGCGGCGAGCGCGTCGAGCGCCTCGCCTTCGAGCAGCGCCTGCGGGTCGACCTTCATGTAGCGCGGGTCGGTCACGTGGCGGTCGCGCACGCCGAAGGCCTGCTTGGTGGCCTCGACCAACGCGTGCACGTAGTCGGCCCCACCCGGGTCCATGGACTCGACGCCGAGGCGCTCGGCGATGCCGAGGATCATCAGCGACACCACGCCCTGGGTGGGCGGCGTCATGTTGTGGAGCGTGCCGCGGCCGTGGCGCAGCACCAGCGGCTGCTTCCACTCGGCGCGATAGGCGGCGAGGTCCGCGGCGGTGACCGGGCTGCCCACGGCGGCGAGCTCCCCCGCGATGCTCTCCGCCAGCTCGCCGCGATAGAAGTCGCCGAGGCCCGCCTCGGCGAGGCGGCGCAGGGTCGCCGCCATGGGCCGCTGCACGAAGGTATCGGC
>JALYSB010000244.1 GCA_030855025.1 Pseudomonadota bacterium | reverse complement strand
GACACCGCGCGGCTCTACGTGATGTCGGCCAACCCGCCGACCGACACCGTTCTCTGGTCCGACGAGAGCGTGGAGGGATCCTTCAAGTTCCTGAGGAAGCTCTGGAGGATTGTCCATGAGCATCGCGAAGCCGGGCTTGCGACGCGATATTCGTCCGGAGAAACCACCAAGCAACTCGCGGAGCTGCGCTACAAGCTCCACCATACGATCGGGCGCGTCGCCGACGATTACGGTCGCCGCCTGCGTTTCGATACGCCCGTCGCGGCGGTCCGCGAGCTCCTGAATCTCTACGGCGAGGTCGAGGATCGCAGCCCGGTGGCGCGAGCGGTCGCCCAGGAAGTGCTCGAGGATGCCGTCATCCTCCTGTCCCCCCTCGTGCCGCACATCGCGACCGTGCTGTGGTCGGAGCTGCGCCCCGGCACGCGCCTCCTCGACCAGCCGTGGCCCACGGTCGATCCGCGTGCTCTCGTGCAGGACTCGATCCAGCTCGTGGTCCAGGTGAACGGCAAGCTGCGCGGCCACCTCAACGTGCCCGCGAGCGCCAGCCGCGAGCAGATCGAGGCGTTCGCGCTCGCCGACGACGCCGTGCAGAGATTCGTCAACGGCCAGAAGCCGAAGAAGGTGGTGGTGGTGCCGGGGCGGCTGGTGAACGTCGTTGTCTAAACCGCTTGTGCGTTGGGCCTGGGTTCCCGCCTTCGCGGGAATGACGACGGCGCTCCTGTTGTCCGCCTCCTGCGGCTTCCAGCTGCGCGGCGATCCCGCGGTGGGCATCAAGACGCTGTTCGTTCCGGGCGGGGGCGTGGCCCAGGAGATCCGGCGCACGCTCGCGAGCGGTCCCACGCGTGTCGTGACGAGCGCCACCGGCGCCGAAGCGCACCTGCGGATCATCGCCGAGGTCCGCGACAAGTCGATCCACACCATCACCGGGACCGGACGCGTTTACGAATTCGAGCTGCGACTCGCGGTGCGCTACGAGCTGCTCGTGCCCGGGCGCGAAGGTCCCGTGATCGCCCCGGTAGAGGCCACGGCGCGCCGCATCATCACCTACAGCGAGGTCGCCCCGATCGCGAAGGAAGCCGAGGAGCTCCTGCTCTTCAAGGACATGCAGGCCGAGATCGCCGACCGGATCCTGCGCCAGGTCGCCATCGCCCGGCGCGACATGTAAGCGCCGTGAAGATCACCACGCGCCAGCTCGACGGCCACCTGCGCAAGGGCGTAGCCCCCCTCTACACAGTGCACGGCGCCGAGGCGTTGCTGGCGCTCGAGGCGGCCGACCGCATTCGCGATGCGGCGCGGCGCGGTGGCGCCGACTCGCGCGAGGTGTTCTTCGCCGAGCCCGGCGCCGACTGGAACCGCTTCGGCGCGGGCGCGGCCAACCTCTCGCTATTCGCCTCCAAGCGCCTGGTGGAAGTGCGCATTCCCACCGGCAAGCCCGGCACCGAAGGCGCGCGCGCGCTCGAAGCCTATTGCGCGCGCCTGCCGGACGATACCGTCACCCTGGTCGCGCTTCCCGAGCTCGAGTGGCAGCAGCAAAAGTCCAAATGGTTCGACGCCCTCGAGCGCGCCGGCGTGGTGGTCGAGGCGAAAGCGGTGTCGCGTGACGAGCTGCCCGACTGGCTCGCCGAGCGGCTTGCGCGCCAGCAGCAGCGCGCCTCGGTGGAGACGCTCGAATGGCTCGCGGATCGCGTCGAGGGCAACCTGCTCGCTGCCCGGCAGGAGGTGGAGAAGCTCGCGCTGCTGCTGCCCGCGGGCGAGGTCACCCTCGAGGCGATCCGCGACGCGGTGACCGACGTCTCGCGCTTCGAGCGCGACACGCTGGTGGAGGCGATCCACGCCGGGGACGCGGCGCGCATCGTGCGAGTGGTGGCGTCCCTCGAGGCCGAGGGCGAGCCGCTGCCGCTCCTGCTGTGGACGCTCGCCGAGGAGTTGCGCCTCATGATGGCGCTCTCGGCCAACCAGCGCCCGCGGCGCTTCCTGCCGCCCGAGCGCATGGCCCTCGCACAGAAGAGTGCGCGCCGCCATGGCGCAGCCTCCTTCGGCCGCGAAGTCTTGCGGGCCCACCGGATCGACCGCATGATTAAAGGCGTCGAGACCGGCGATCCCTGGGACAACCTCGTGGAGCTAGCCTTGGGCCTCGCCGCAAAGCCTGTCCTTGCTGTCGCTGACTAGAGCAGGAGCGCAGATGAACGCAGACCCAGATCGTGCCTGACGACCTGACCGCCACTGCCGAGCTGCGCTCGCAGATGCTCGCGCTGGGCGAGCGTGCGCGCAGCGCGAGTCGCGAGGTCGCGAAGGCGACCGCGGGCGCCAAGAACCGTGCGCTCGAGCTCGCCGCCGAGGCCCTCGTCGATCGGCAAAAATCCCTCCTTGCGGCCAACGCGAAGGACGTGAAGGCCGCACGCGCCGAGGGGCGCGACGACGCATTCATCGACCGCCTGGCGCTCACCGCGAAAGCGATCGAGGCGATGGCCGAGGGCGTGCGCGACGTGGCGCAACTCCCCGACCCAGTGGGCGAGATCACCGACCTGCGCTTCCGTCCCTCGGGCATCCAGGTCGGGCGCATGCGCGTGCCCCTGGGCGTGATCGCCATCATCTACGAGTCGCGCCCCAACGTGACGGCGGACGCGGGCGCGCTGTGCCTGAAATCCGGCAACGCCTGCATCCTGCGCGGTGGCAGCGAATCGCTATCTTCGAACCAGGCGATCGCCGCGTGCCTGGCCCTCGGCCTGAAGGGCGCGGGGCTGCCCGAAGAGGCGATTCAACTGGTGGCCACCACGGATCGTTCCGCCGTGGGCGAACTGGTGGCGATGGACAAGCACATCGACGCGGTGGTGCCGCGCGGCGGGAAAGGCCTGATCGAAGCGGTCGCGCGGGATGCGCGCGTGCCGGTTATCAAGCACCTGGACGGCGTCTGCCACGTGTACATCGACGATCGCGCCGACCCCGACAAGGCGATCGCGATCGCCGACAACGCGAAGACCCAGCGCTACGGCACGTGCAACACGATGGAAACGCTGCTCGTGGCCCAGGCGATCGCGCACCGCGTGCTGCCCGAAATCGGCCGCATCTATGCCGAGAAGGGCGTGGAAATGCGCGCCTGCGCCGAGAGCCGGGCGATCCTCGCCAAGGCGGGCGTGAAGGACGTCAAGGAAGCCACCGAGCAGGACCTCTACACCGAGTGGCTCGCGCCCATCGTATCGATCGCGGTCGTGGCCGGGCTCGACGCGGCCATCGCGCACATCGCCGAATACGGCTCGCAGCACACCGATGCGATCGTGACCGACGACTGGCCGCGCGCGCAGCGCTTCCTGCGCGAGGTCGACTCGAGCTCGGTGATGGTGAACGCATCGACCCGATTCGCCGATGGCTACGAGTACGGCCTGGGCGCCGAGATCGGCATCTCGACCAACAAGCTGCACGCCCGGGGGCCGGTCGGCCTCGAAGGCCTCACGTCGCAGAAGTGGATCGTGCTGGGCGACGGGCACGTCCGCGGCTGACTTGGCGGAGCGCTCGATTCCCAACCCCCTCGGCCTCTTCGGCGGAACCTTCGATCCGATCCATTTCGGGCACCTGCGGCTTGCTACCGAGGTCGCGGAGGCTTTCCGCCTCGAGCAAGTGATCTTCCTGCCCGCAGGGCTTCCCTACCATCGCGGCCGCTCCGCGCACGCGACCAACGACCAGCGCCTCACGATGGTGAAGCTCGCCACTGCGCGCGACGCGCGCTTCGACGTGGACGACCGCGAGTTGCGCCGCGAGGGCCCCACCTACACCTACGACACCCTCGTTGAGATCCGCAAGGAGCGCGGGCCAGACATGCCGCTCGTGTTCCTCACCGGTTCCGACGCCTTCGCGAAGATCGACACCTGGCATCGCTGGACCGAACTCTTCGACCTCGCCCATTTCGTGATCGCCATCCGGGCCGGCGACGAGGCCTGGCAATCCAAGGGGCCGGGGACCTTTCCCAAGGAGGCGTGGCCGCGCATCACGCTCAACCAGCGCGAGATGCTGTCGGCGCCCTCCGGCAAGATCATGACCTTCTTCATGACATCGATCGCAATCTCCTCGACCGCCGTGAGAACTCTCGCCGGGGAAGGCGCGTCCATCCGTT
>JALYSB010000076.1:12369-14197 GCA_030855025.1 Pseudomonadota bacterium | reverse complement strand
GGCCGCGCCATCGCCTGCAGCACCCGGTGCGGGATGTTGGTGGGTCCCGGATGCATGAAGAACTGCCAGCCGCGTGCAACGCTCATGACCATCTCCGTGGATCGATTTCATGATGATACCGGCCGGCCCCACGCAGGACAGGGCCCCTCACCTCCCTCTTTGACCGGCACTTCCATGAGCACCCCCTGGTGCGCGCCCATGGCCGCAATCCGCCACGCGATGGCCGTTCCCATCCACGTGCAGGGCGACGTGCTGGTGGCTTTCGTCTTCAACCGGCTGGGGCGCGACTTCAGCGACCGCGACCGCGAGTGCCTTGAGTCGATCCGGCCGCACCTGGGCCACCTCTATCGGTTGACCCGCGCGGTCGAAGGGCCGCAAGCGGCGTGGGGCGTGCCCTCGCCGGATCCGCAGCCCGACCCCCGCTTGACCGCACGCGAGCGCGAAGTGCTCGAGTGGCTTTCGGGCGGCAAGACCGATCGCGACATCGCCGCCATCCTGGGCATCGGTCCCCGCACGGTGCACAAGCATCTTCAGCGCATCTACGAGAAGCTCGGGGTAGCGACGCGCACCGCCGCGGTGGTGCGTGCGATGCGGCAGTAGCAGCCTACCCCCGTTCGCGTGGTGCTCTCAACTACCTCGCCGGTGTCAGGTAATTCGCCGTGACGTAATGGCCGACCCTGCGCCCGATCTCCGCGCCTATGTCGCCCGAGGCGCGGTAGTGAACGCCGTCGTAGATGCGGGCGTCGATCACTTCCTGCACGTAGGCTGAAAGCCTGGTGAAGGTGCGCGTCGTGCCGGGTGCGCTGGTGCTCACCAGCTTCGCCTCGGGCATCTCGTCGCCGAAAATCGCGGTGAGCGCGGTCGCCGCGGCGCCCGCGAAGGTGCAGTGTGCGCACGGATACTCGGGATGCATCGGTGTCGGGATGTAAGGCTCCCAGCGGTCGTCGCGATCGGTGGCGTCGTTGCCGTCGTTGTCCCCGTTGCGGATCGCCGTGACCGGGCGCCAGAAGTTGTAGGTGTACTTCGAGTCGATCACCGCCACGCCCGCATCGAAGCACGCGATCGACATCAGCGCCAGCGCGCGGGCGCTATCGACGATGTCGAGCTTCTTCTCGCGCACCAGGTGGACGCCGATCGGGTTGAACGTGCCGGGGCCGATGAATTCCCAGAACTTGGCGATGCGCGATTGCTCTTCGGTGCGCGCGCTCGCGGACTTGCCGCCGAGACGCTTCACCTCGTTGAAGTCGCGGGCCCACGCCGGGCTCGATAAGGCGTACGGCGGCGGCGCCCGGAATTGGTCGGCGCGCTGCATGCCGAAGGGGCGAACCTTGAACCAGTTGATGGCCGCGGGAAACTGCGTCGGCACATAGACGCCCGGCGCGGTGACGGGGCGATAGTCGTTGACGGTGTCGGAGCCGTCGCCGTTGCGCTCGGCGATGATCGCCGCGGCTGCCCTGGCGCCGAGCTCCAGCCCGCGCGTCTTCGCTTCCCCTTCCGGAATGCGCGCGAGCACCGCGGCGTGCAGCGCTTCGATATCCTTCAACCGGGCGCCATCGGTCAGCATTTTCGACATCACCCCGTGGGCTGCGGCCGAGGCGGCTGCCTCCTGCGACCAGCTGCGATCGGCGGACAACCGCGCGCGGTACGGGGTGTAGCGCGGCTCGATGGAGTTCACCGCCTCGAACATCGCGATATGCGTCATCGCCACGAGGCGTAGGCCGCCGTTGTTCGGACCGCCTGCCATGACGTAGGCCGCGACGGCGGATTTCTCGCTCCAGTCGGTGATCACGTTGGCATGGGCGGGAAGGCATGATGTGGCGGCCAGCAC
>JALYSB010000076.1:0-12359 GCA_030855025.1 Pseudomonadota bacterium | reverse complement strand
AATAATCTGTTCATGGAGGTCCTCCGTAATGGGTCAGGTCGCCGGCGCACGTCGGGCCGGTACGATGACGTTGCGGGGCCCGGCGGCCGAAGTCCTGACGGAACCGTGATGGTTTTCGTACGAAGCACCTAGCCCAATGGAATCAATCAGTTGGCCATATCCACCCTAGCCCTCGAGACGACCTCCCGCGCGCGCCTGCGAATCGGCGAATGGATCGCCGACTCGGCGGTGAACGAGCTTCGGCGCGCCGACGAGACGGTTCGCCTCGAGCCCAAGGTGATGGACCTCCTTGATCCTGGCCAAACGCGCGGGCGAGGTCGTCAGCCGGGAGGAGCTCTTCGCCGCCCTGTGGCCGGGGATGGTGGTGGGAGACGAGGCCCTGTCGCAGGCCATCACGAAGCTGCGCCGTGCGTTCGGCGATGACGCGCGTTCCTATATCGAGACGATTCCCAAGCGCGGCTATCGCCTGACCGCGGGCGTTGCTCCCGAGGAAACCGTGGCGGCTGATGCGCCGCCCTCCATCCCGCCGCGGACAGGTCGCGCACGGCGTTGGCCGGCATTCGCCGTCGCATTCATCGCGCTGCTGGGGGCGGGCGCGTACCTGCTTGTCGTTTCCGGCAGGCCCGCGCCGCCCGCTACGCTCGATGCCGCGGACGAGCGGCTGTCGAGCTTCATCACCGTGACGGTGTTGCCATTCGATTCGCTGGACGCGGACCCGGGGCAAGCGTATTTCGCGCGCGGCGTGAGCGACGGCTTGATGACCGAGCTGGGGCGCCTGTCCACCGTGCGGCTCGTGATGGCGTCGAGCGCGACCCCCACCCAAGCCGCACGCCGCGCACGCTATCTCGTTTCGGGCAACCTGCAGCGCGCTTCCGGCATGGTGCGCGTCAACATCCGCGTCGTCGACACCCGGACCAACGAGCAGGTCTGGTCGGAGCGATTCGAGAAGCCGGCGAGCGAGCTGTTCGCGTTGCAGGACGAGATCATCAGCAAGCTCGCGCAAGCGCTGCCGACGAAAGCGAGCGAATCCGCGCGACAACGCCTCGCCAAGCGGCATACGCGGAGCCTGGAAGCGTACGACCACTTCCTGCGCGCGCAGGCGCTCTTCATGGCTCGCGGGCCGCGCGAGAACGAGGAGGCGCGCGCCCTCTACCGCAGGGCCGTCGAGATCGATCCGCAGTTCGCCCGCGCCTATGCGGGCCTCGCAATGACCCATGCGATAGATCCGCGGTTGCGGGGGGGCGCGGGCAGCGCGGCAAGCCTCGAGCGCGCCCTGCAGCTGGCGGAGAGCGCGCGGCTCATCGATCCCGAAATCGCCGAAGCTCAATGGGTCCTGGGCTACGTCCATGCGCAAGCGCGGCGCCACCCGCAGGCGATCGAAGCGCTGCAGCGGGTGATCGAGCTGAATCCCTCCTTCGCCGATGCGTACGCCCTCATGGGCGGCGTGTACACGTACATGGGCGAGCCGGCGAAGTCGATTCCCCTCCTGCGCACCGCGATGCGGCTCGACCCGGACGCGGGATACCTGTATTTCCTGCTCCTCGGCCGTGCGTATTTCTTCGAAAACGACCTCGAGCAAGCGGTGATCAACCTGCGGGAGGCTTCGCTGCGCAATCCGGCGGATCCGGAGCCGCGCGTCTATATCGTCGCGGCCTCGATGGCGTCAGGCAACCGCGCCGAGGCCGAATGGGAGGTCCAGGAGATCCGTTCGGTGGAGCCCGGCTTCTCGCTGGAGCAGTGGCTGGAAAGCTACCCGTTGAACAGCCCTCCGCACCGGGAAAAGCTGCGGAAGTTTCTCGCCACGACGGGGCTTTAACAGCGAGGGCAGCGATCGCCTCGGCCCAGGTTGCGTGGGACGGTAATCAAACGGCAACGTCGTTTCAGCACCATGCGCTCTCCATCCAAGGAGAACCCGCATGATCGACAATCGTTTGCAGAGCAAGACGCGGCGCAACCTGTTCAAGGGCGCGGCCGGCGTCGGACTCGTTTCCGTCTTCCAGGCCTGGCACGCGCGGGAAGCGCTGGCCGCCAAACCCGCCGCGAGTGGCTTCGGCCCTATGGCCCGGTGGCCCCGGTGCGCGGCCACGCCACGGGCCTCGAGCTGCTGCAGCTGCCCGAAACCGGGGACTACCGCGGGCGCGAGTTCGCGGGCGCGTGTTTCGATCCGAGCGGCGACGTGATGTTCGCCAACATGCAGTCGCCCGGTATCACCTACGCGATCTGGGGGCCGTGGGCACGCGGCAACCCCTGACACGGGTTCGAGGCAGGGCTGTGGCAACTCGACGAACTGCAAGATCGCGTCGAGGCTCAGCTATTCACGATCGGCACGTTGCCGCGCCCGCATCGCCAACACCCCTCTCAGTGTGTCGAGAGCCGCTGGCTTGGTGAGGTGGTCGTCAAATCCCGCTTCGAGTGCGAACAGTCGGTCCTCGGCGGCTCCGTAACCCGTCAAGGCGACCAGATGAGCGTGGGATCCGAGCCGTGCGCGCAGCAGGTTTGCGAGTTCGTAGCCGCTCACGCCGGGCAGGCCGATATCGACCAGCACCACCTCCGGACGGAAGTCGGGCAGCGCCGCAAGCGCGGAGGCTGCATCATGCGCGCCTTTCACCTGGTGTCCCTCGGTTTGCAACAGCGCCAACAGAACGCAGCGTGTGTCTTCGTTGTCCTCCACGAGGAGAATGCGCCGAGCGCTGGCAGCGCCTTCCGCAGGCACGCTCGTGGTCGCTTCGGGGGGCGGCTCGATCGCCGCAAAGCGCACGATGAAAGTCGCGCCACGGCCTGTTCCCTCGCTGAGAGCCTCCACGGTAGCAGCGTGCATCTCGACCAGCTTGCGTACGAGCGCGAGCCCGATCCCCAAGCCGCCGCTCGGGCGGTCGAGCGCTTGCTCGCCCTGGACAAAGGCGTCAAAGAGGCTGTGGGCAATCTCGAGGGGCAGCCCGGTTCCGCTATCTGCGATCTCGAGACGCGACGTGGCGCCCTCGCGAGCAACCCGGATCGCGATACGACCCCCCGGGGGAGTAAATTTGAGTGCGTTGTCGAGCAGGTTGCCGATGATTTGCTCGATGCGCGGCGCGTCGCCGGAAATCCAGGCGGGCGAGGTATCCAGCCGCACTTCGTGCCTGCCAAAGCGTCCTGCGCTTTGCCATGTGCTGAACAGGCGCTCCGCTGCCACCGCGAGATCCATGGGAGCGGGGAAAACGGAAATCTTTCCAAACGTCACGCGGCTCAGGTCGAGGAGATCCTCGACCAGATGCGTCATCTGCGCCGATTGCCGTTCGAGCACGTCGGCAGTTTTCAACACGAGCCCCTCGTTGCCGGGATTGCTGCGAAGAAGCGGAGCGCTCATGGAGATGGCCGCGAGCGGATTTCGCAATTCGTGGCTCAGGGTTGCGAGAAACTCGTCTTTCGAGCGGTTAGCCTCGCGCAGCGCCATCTCGGCGCGCTTCTGGGTCTCTTCTCGATTGCGCACCGCGTCGCCTGCTTCCTTGAGCGCGTTGGCTACCTCGCGAACTTCATTCACCCGCGCCCGGGCCTCGAGCGGTTCCGCGTTTCCCTGTCCAATGGCCCGGGCTCGTGCCGCGAGCTGCGTCATGGGTTCTACGATCCCGCGGGCGAGGAATGCCGCGAGAGCCAGCGCAAGTCCCATTGCAGCCGCGATGCCCGCGGCCATCGCCCCCACGGTGCGCCACGCGACCGCCTCGACTTCGCGCGCGGGAACGGCGATGCCGACGCCGAAGCCGCTGAAGGATGAACGGCTGTAGCTCTGGAACGTGTCTACCCCCTCGACGGTGCGCCCGCGGAATGTGCCTTCCGGTGCGCGCTCCAACGCAGCACTGAACGCCTTGGACGCATAGTCCCCCGGCGGGCGCGACGGAACACGGGCAACGAAGCGCTTCTGCCGGTCCGCCACGGCAAGGACCCAGTCCTCCGGCAATCTCTGGGCTTTGAGCAAAGTTGCCAGCGACTGGGGCTTGATGAATGCCGTCAACACGTAAGCTACGCGACCTTCCAGAAGCACGGGCACGCGGATGGGGACGCCCAGCCGCCCAATGACTGGCCCCTCGGACAGCCGGCCGATCGCGGGCGCCCGTGTCTCCACCACACGCTGCGTCGTCTCAAGGTCCACATTGACAGGCAGAGGGCTACCGAATGGGACTGCTGCATTGACGAGCTGTTGCCCCGAGTGTGAAGAGAGGATGACGTTATGCCAATCGGGCTGGGAGGCCAGCACTGCGACAATCTCGGCATGAAACGCGGCCAAATCCCCCACGCGCAACGAGCGAGATGTCGCGACCGCCCCCAGCGTCGATATCGTGCCGCGCAATTCGGAATCGACCGCAGTCATGAGCGCCCGGGTGCGCTCCATGGCGGAGTTAAGGAATGTCTGGCGCTCGCGCTCGACCAGCAGAGTCGCGATCGTCGCGGCAAATACGACGAAAGGGAGCACTGCGCTGATCGCGAGTAGCAGGAGATGGGACCTGAGTTTCATGAAGTGCGGTGGCCACGCTCGAATGCGGTGAACCTAAGAAAGCCGCGATGCAATGCGCGGGCGGAGAAGGCCGGCCCCGGGGCCATTCTAAGTCAAAGTAAGCCGCACCGCGCGCGGAAACCGCCTGGTAGGTAGAGCGCTTGTCGGAGAGGTTGATTGGATTCATGGGTGTGACGTTCCTCAGAGGGCGACGATCCGCCGGCCTCTTGTTTTGCGATTTCCGTTCGCCTGATCCACCGGATCAATTCGCGAATCCTGTGGATCAGTCGAGCGCAAAAATGACTTTCGGGCAGGGTGCTGAGATCGCAGTCAGGTCGGTTCGACATGGCGCGCACGTTGAACGGCACCGGTGGCCTGGGATGCATCTTGCACACGAATTTTAGCCATTGGTCGAGCGGCATAGCCGGCATCACGAGGCGAAAGTTGGTCGCATAGTGATCGTGCCTCAGGGAAGGGGGAAAGAAGAGAACTCGAAGGGCAGCGGCGTGCCCTTGCAGTGAAAGGGACTAACGCTCTAAAAAAACGTCGGCCCCATCACGACGACGATCGTCGTCGCGACGACGCAGAGCAGCATCACCTTTCTCATGGCCACCTCGACGAGAAAAAGGGGGCTTGCGCCCCCTTGGAGTGTTCCTCTGGAAGAAACCCTCAATCCCAACTCAATGCACCCCCCGTTTGATACTCGATCACCCGAGTCTCGAAGAAGTTCTTCTCCTTCTTGAGGTCGATGAGCTCGCTCATCCACGGGAAAGGGTTGGTCGCGCCCGGGAAGAGCGGGTCCAGGCCGATCTGCTGCGCGCGGCGATTGGCCACGAACCGCAGGTATTCCTTGAACATCGGCGCGTTCAGGCCCAGCACGCCGCGCGGCATGGTGTCCTCGGCGTAGGCGTACTCGAGCTCGACCGCCTTGTGGAAGAGCTCGGTCATCTCGCGGCGGAACTCCGGCGTCCACAGGTTCGGGTTCTCGAGCTTGATCGTGTTGATGAGGTCGATCCCGAAATTGCAGTGCATCGACTCGTCGCGCAGGATGTACTGGTACTGCTCGGCCGAGCCGGTCATCTTGTTCTGGCGGCCGAGCGAGAGGATCTGCACGAAGCCCACGTAGAAGAACAACCCTTCCATCAGGCACGCGAAGACGATCAGGCTTCTCAGCAGCGCGCGGTCGCTCTCCTCCGTCCCGGTCTTGAACATCGGATCGGTGAGCGTGTTGATGAACGGGATCAGGAAATCGTCCTTGTCTCGGATCGACTTCACCTCCCGATAGGCGGCGAAGATCTCGCTCTCATCGAGGCCGAGCGACTCCGCGATGTACTGGTAGGCGTGGGTGTGGATCGCCTCCTCGAAGGCCTGGCGCAGCAGGTACTGGCGGCACTCGGGCGCGGTGATGTGGCGGTAGGTGCCCAGCACGATGTTGTTGGCCGCGAGCGAATCGGCCGTCACGAAGAAGCCCAAGTTGCGCTTCACGATCAACCGCTCGTCGTCGGTGAGCCCGTTCGGGTTCTTCCACAGGGCGATGTCGCGGTTCATGTTCACTTCCTGCGGCATCCAGTGGTTCGCGCAGCCCGACAGGTACTTGTCCCATGCCCACTTGTATTTGAACGGAACCAGCTGGTTCACGTCCGTCTTCGCGTTGATGATGCGCTTGTCTTCGGCGCGAACGCGGGTGTGCTCGGGCGGGGGCGCGGTCTTCTCCGCGACGGGCGTGGGCTGTGCGGGTGACGTGCGCCCGGCCGGCGTGGAGTGGATCATCTGCAGGCCGAGGGCGGCTACGGGCGTTTCATCTTCGAAGCTGAGCATTTTCTTTTTGACTCCTGGCGTTTAGTTGCGCGCCACTTTTTGTTGGTGTTGTGGGCTGGAAATTGGGCACCCGCCTACGCGGGTGTGACAGCTATGCGGCAATCATCCGGGGGGCCACGTGCTCGCTGCGGGCGGCGGCGGCTTTCCAGTTGAGCGCCTGCAGGTTCGAGGGATCGGTGGAACCCCCCTGGCGGGTGGGGACGATGTACTCGAGCTCCCAGCCGAAGGGTGAATGGCGGTTGCCGAAATCGGCGTAGCGCACCATGTTCCCGAGGCAGTCCTTGCGGAATTCCCAGGAGTTCTGGCTCTTGGAGACCGGGCTCGTCCGCGCCCAGCACGCCCGCTTCAGGTCTTCCAACATGGCCATGTGGACTTGCAGCCCCATCGCACACCCCCCCGTTTTTGTTGGCTACCCGGGAGCTACTTTGCTACAACAGGAGGGCCCCGGTCAAGGCTCCAGCCACAAGATATGGGGGTTTTGGGGGTAAGTCAGGGCTTATTTTGTGGATAAGCGGTGGACAAACCCGGGATAAGCCCGGGGAAAAAAAGACGGCGCATCCGGGTGAGCGGAGCGCCGTGAAAGAGACGGGCCTACAGGAGGAAGGCCCGTTCAGGGAGCCAATTAGTGGGTGGTGCCGGTGCTTTCAGGGGCGGCCAAGGACACCGAACGGGAGGCCGTGTTATCCACAACCCGGTCCCAGTCGTCGGCGTTGTAGGCGGTGGCCATGCCAGCGGCATCGACGGCGGCGGCGAGCCAAATCGGGAGCTGATCCATCGGTTTTTCTCCTTCCAGGCGCCTTGGGCGCACCGTTGCCATGCATTGCACTTTAGGGGGGCAGGAAGTCAGGGGCCGGGGCGGGGTACGGGGTGCCCATGGGCCGAATGGAGCAGGCCAGGACTGCGCAGGGCGGCTCAGGGCGCGGGATGACGAATCCGGCGGGGCGCTGTCAGACGTATAAGCACTAGTAAAAAGACCCCAATGACCCAACCTCAAATCACCTACCGCGGCATGCCGCACTCCCCCGCGATGGATGCTCGCATCCGCGAGCTCGCTGACAAGCTTGATGAATTCCATCCAAAGATCACCAGTTGCCACGTCGTGGTCGACGAGATCGACCGGCACAAGAGCAAGGGCAACCTGTTCGAAGTGCGCGTGGATGTCCATGTGCCCGGGCGCGAGATCGTGGCGACCCACCAGCAGAATATGGATGCTTACGCCGCGATTTCGCAGGCGTTCGACGTGGTGATCCGGCAGTTGGAAAACGACATCCAGCGAAAGCGTGGGGATGTGAAGCGGCACGCGGAACCCCGAGGCGACCCCACACCATGAAACCGAACCGAGAACCTGCTTCCCCGAAGCGTGACGCTGCAATCCAAAGCGCCAACGACGAGGATCCGTACCGCACCACCGCCAAGCCTCCCGAGGGCACTCGCTGTCCGACCTGCAAGGCGAGCTTTCACGGGGGGCGCTGGACGTGGAATGCGGCGGAGAAAAATGCGCTCGAGCTGATGTGCCCCGCGTGCCATCGCATCGCCGACCGCTTTCCCGCGGGCTACGTGTCGATGAAGGGACCGTTCGTGAAAGAGCATCGCGACGAGATCGTGAAGCTGATCCAGAGCCTGGAGAAGAAGGAGAAGGCGGCGAAGCCGCTCCAGCGCCTCATGACGATCGAGGACAAGCGCGACGGCTCCACCGAGGTCACCACGACGGACTCGGTGCTGGCGCGCGGCATTGCGGAAGCGCTGCACGAGACCTACAAGGGCGACCTCAAGCTGCGCTACTCGCGCGACGAGAACCTGCTGCGGGCGACCTGGAAACGCTGATTGGGCACCCGCCTGCGCGGGTGTGACAATCTCCTGGAGATTCGATGAGACCCCGCTTGGTGCTCGCGGCCATGCTCGCTCTTGCGGGCTGCGCCGCAACCCCGATACCTTCGGGAGAAGCCGCTCCTGTCGCCGCTGCGTGTCCCGAGGGCTTGCCGGCGGACGCGAAGTGCCTGCGCGGGCGCGACTCGAACCAGGCGCACTACCTCGTCGTGATGCCCGCCCAGTGGAATCGCGTGCTCGTCGTGCATGCGCACGGCGGACCCGCGTTGGGCGCGCCCGAGATGAAGCGCGTCGACGAGGACGCGAAGCGCTGGTCGATCACCGTGAAGGCGGGATATGCGTGGGCGGGCTCCGCGTTTCGCCAGGGCGGTGTTACCGCCCGCAGCGCCGCGGAGGACACCGAGATCGTGCGCCGCATCTTCGTCGAGCACGTCGCCGTCCCCCGCCGCACGATCCTCCACGGGCAGTCGTGGGGTGCGAGCGTGGCCGCGAAGACCGCGGAGAAGTATGCGGCCGCGGCCGGCTCGCCCTACGACGGCGTTCTGCTCACCAGCGGCGTGGTCGGCGGCGGCAACGGCTCGTACGCGTTTCGCCTCGACCTGCGCGTGGTCTACCAGTATCTCTGCAACAACCATCCGCGCGCCGACGAGCCGCAGTATCCCCTGTGGGAGGGATTGCCCAAGGAAAGCAAGCTCACGCGCCAGCAGCTCGCCGCTCGCGTCGACGAGTGCCTCGGCGTGGGGAAGCCCGCGGCACAGCGCACGCCCGAGCAGGCGCGCAAGCTGAGGACGATCGTGGACGTAATCCGCATCCCCGAGAGCTCGGTCCTCGCGCACCTCAACTGGGGAACGTGGCATTTCCAGGACATCGTGTTGAACCGCACCGGCGGGCGCAATCCGTTCGACAACCAGGCGCGGGAGTATCGCGGCTCGCCCGACGACGCGGCGCTCAATGCCGGGGTTGCGCGCTATCGCCCCGATCCGCTCGCCGCCGCGCAGCTCGCCGAGGACATGGATCCCACCGGCCGGATCGGCGTGCCGGTGCTCACGGTGCACGCGATCGGCGATCCGACCGCGTTCGTCGAGCTGGAGGACACGTTTCGCAGGACGATGGAGGCGGGCGGCAGCTCGGCGCGGCTGGTGCAGGCCTTCACCGATCACAAGGAGCACAGCTACCTCGCTGATGCCGTCTATCCGACGGTGTTCGCGGCGCTGCTGCGATGGATCGACCGGGGCGAGAAGCCGACGGACGCGTCGATCGCGCAGCAGTGCAAGGCGATGGAGGCGACCTACGGTTCCGGCTGCGGATTCCAGCCGGAGTACCGGCCAGCGCCGATGGCGGCGCGCATCGCTCCCCGCCGCGACCTGCCTTGACCGAAAAGGGTGTCAGAGACCTTTTTTCAGAGGGCCTGGCCGAGCATTTCGGGGGTGACCAGCACGCGCCCCCTTTCGGTCACGTGGAAATGCTTGCGGTCTTCCTCGAGGTCGATGCCGATCCGCACGCCCGAGGGGATGCGGCAATGCTTGTCGACGATCGCGTTGCGCAGGACCGCGTCGGGTCCGATCTCCGCGCCCGACAGGATCACCGAGTCCTCGATGCGGCAGTGGTTGTGCACGCGCACGTTGGTGAAGAGGAGCGAGCGCTTGACCGTCGAGCCGCTCACGATGCAGCCGCCGGCCACGATCGAGTCCACCGCGCAGCCGCGGCGATCGGGATCGTCGAACACGAATTTCGCGGGCGGGATCTGCTCCTGGTGCGTCCAGATCGGCCACGCCTTGTCGTAAAGATTCAGCTCCGGGACCACCTTCGTGAGGTCCATGTTGGCTTCCCAGAAGGCGTCGACCGTGCCGACGTCGCGCCAATAGGGCTTGCCGTCCGTCATGTTCACGCAGCTGCCGTGGAAGTCGTGGGCGTAGACCTCGCCGTGCTCGCGCACCAGCTTCGGGATGATGTCCTTGCCGAAATCGTGGCCAGAGCCCGCGAGTTGTGCGTCGCTGCCGAGCTGCGCGTAGAGGAACGCCGCGTCGAAGATGTAGATCCCCATGCTGGCGAAGATCTTGTCCGGGTGGCCCGGCACGGTGTAAGGGTCGGACTCCGGCTTTTCCTGGAACGCGGTGATGCGGCCGCGCCAGTCGGTGCGCACGACGCCAAGCGCCGCGGCGTCCGCGACCGGCGCCTCGGTGCAAGCCACCGTGAGCTTCGCCCCGCGCAGGACGTGCTCCTCGATCATGCGGCGGTAGTCCATCTTGTAGACGTGGTCGCCGGCCACCACCAGCACCAGCTGCGGGTCCTGGCGGCGGATGATGTCGAGGTTCTGGAACACGGCATCGGCGGTGCCCTGGTACCAGCCGCCGTCGGTGCGCTGCTGGGCGGGCATCACCTCGACGAATTCATCGAAGCGCCCGTCGAGGAAGCTCCAGCCGCGCTGCACGTGGCGGATGAGGCTATGCGATTTGTACTGCGTGCAGATGCCGATGCGGCGGATGCCGGAGTTGATGCAGTTCGACAGGGTGAAATCGATGATGCGGAATTTGCCGCCGAAGGCGACCGAGGGCTTGGCGCGATGCTCGGTGAGCTGCTTCAAGCGCGAGCCGCGGCCGCCTGCCAGCACCACCGCGACCGTGTTTCGAATGGCGTGGGTCGCACTGCGCGCATCTCGTGATTGAGTGCCGCTGCGCGGCGCCGCGACGAGTCTTTCGGTGACCTCGACCATGGCTGCCTTCCCGTTGTCGTTGGCACGCTCGCGCGCGGTTAGGACAACACTGACATGACGCGAGCCACAATTTGGCCAGAGGTTGGCGCGATATGCTGCCAGCGCTTTCCTACACGGCGCGAATTGCGATGCGCGATGCCCCCAGGAGTGCCAGCTTTTCTTGGGTGATAGCGCGCACGGGAATGCGCGTAAGTAGCGAAGACATCAATCCTTTTGCGGCGAACGCGGCCCGAAATCGCGATTTGTTGATCGACGGCGCGATCCTTGCTATCGCGCCGCCGGCCAGCAGGATTCCTCCGCGCGCCATGACCGCGAGCGCGTGATCTCCGGCGATGTTGCCGAGACATTCCGAGAAGACGTCGAGCGTCAGCACACACTCCGGGTCGCGGTGCTCGATCGCCTGGGTCGTGATCCAGGCGGTCTCCCCGTCGCGGCCGGTAAGCGCCCGGTAGATGTTCGCAATCCCGCGGCCCGACGCCACGTCCTCGCCCTCCACCCGCCCGCGCTCCGCCATCAGCGCACGCCACACGCGCTCCTGCGCTTCGCTGGCGGGACTGAATCCCATGTGCCCGCCCTCGCCCGGCAAGATCCGGGAAAATGGTGTCAGAGACCTTTTTCCGCGGGGCAGAAAAAGGTCTCTGACACCAATTTCGTAGGCGACGCCGAGGCCGGTGCCGAGGCCGAGGATCACGCGCGGCTCACCTGGGACGGGCTTGCCGGGTTGGAGGGTGAGGTAATCCTTCGGCCCCAGAAGATCGATGCCGCTCGCCGTTGCGAACAGGTCGTTCACGACCACGATTCGCGGAATCTTGAAGCGTCGCGCGAGCGCATCACCGTCCACGGTCCAGGGACGGTGGGTCATCTTCACCCGGTTGCCCTGCGCGGGACCGGCAACACCGACCGCCCCCGCGGCGATGCGGGCGCGCGCCGGCCGGACCGCGTTCCACTCGGCCAGGAACGTCGCGAGCACCGCGGCCATGTTCGGAAAATCGCCGATCAGATAGCGCCGTTCGAGGTGCGGGCGCCAGCGTCCGCTGCGCTCCTCGCCGACTTCCAGCAGAATCTTGGTTGCACCAACGTCACCGGCCAGGATCACGCTTGCCCTCCCCTTCCCCCGATTCTCCGCTCAAGGTCCTCTTTGTCACGCCTGAATGCGCGCCACTGGTGAAAACCGGCGGGCTGGGGGATGTCAGCGCGGCACTTCCGGCGGCCCTGAAGGCTGCGGGGGTGGATGTGCGCGTGTTGCTGCCCGGATATCTTGCGGTGCTCGCGGCCGCGACCGGCGCGCCGGAGCTCGCCACGCTCGACGTGCTCGGGCGCAGCGTGCGCCTCCTCGAGACGGAGCTTCCGAGCGGCGTGCCGCTGCTCGTGGCCGACTGCCCGTCGCTCTTCGCGCGCGGCGGGGGTCCCTACCAGGCCGACGATGGCGAGGATTGGGAAGACAACTCGCTGCGCTTCGGCGTGCTGTCGAAGCTCGCGGCGATCCTCGGCGCGGCCGCATCCCCGCTCGAATGGCGGCCCGATGTCGTGCAT
>JALYSB010000075.1 GCA_030855025.1 Pseudomonadota bacterium | reverse complement strand
GCATCGTCCAGCAGGGCCGGGGTCTCGCGGACAATCCGCAGGAAGCCGTGGGCGCGGTGCAGGAGGTGGCGCGCAAAGGCGTCGGATTCGCCACCGAGCTGGCGCGGCTCGCTTTGATGGGGCGCGACGCCTCCACCCGGTTCAAGGGGGCTTTGGGCGAGCGCAAGCGCGTCGCCTGGGCCGAGCCGCTGCCGCTCGACGAGGTCAGGATCGTGGGCAAGGCGCTCGGCTGCTCGATCAACGACGTGCTGCTGTCGATGGCGGCCGGCGCCCTGCGCGACTACTTGCTGGACAAGGGCGACGCGGTGGACGGCATCGAGATCCGCGCGATCGTCCCCGTCAATCTTCGCCCCGCGGGGGCGAGCCGCAGCCTCGGCAACAAGTTCGGCCTGGTGTTTCTCGATCTGCCGATCGGGACCGCGCATCCCTTGGAGCGCCTCTATGAGGTCCGCCACCGCATGCTCGCGCTCAAGGGCTCCTACCAGCCGATCATCGCGCTCGGCCTGCTGAACGCCGTGGGTTACGGCCCAAAGGCATTGCAGCAGCAGGTCACGGCACTGCTCGGCAACAGTGCGAGCGCGGTCATGACCAACGTTCCCGGCCCACAGAAGCCGCTCTACTTCGCCGGCAAGCGCATCGTCGAGCTCGATTTCTGGGTCCCGCAGTCCGGGGGCATCGGCATGGGGGTATCGATTCTTTCGTACGACGGGCGCATCCAGTTCGGCGTGATCACCGATGCGGGGCTCGTTCCCGATCCCGATGCCATCGTGGGTCGCTTTGCCGACGAGTTCAACAAGCTGATGTGGGTCACGCTGATGAGCCCTTGGGGCGTCGAGGCCGCGGCAGAAGCGGCGCCTGCGCGGCCGACCGCGGACGTCGTCCCCGAGACGTCGGCGACCCGATCGACCCAAGGAAAGGTCCCGAAGCGCTTCAGGAACCTTTGAGCGCCGCGATCACGTCCATCTCGACCAGGTAGCCGTAGTGAAGCTGCGCCACGGGAACCACCGTCCGTGCCGGGCGATGCGGGCCGAGGCGCTCGGCATAGATGCGGTTGAAATCGGGCCAGTGGGCGATGTCGGCGATGTACACCGTCGCCTTCAGGATCTCCCCGGCCGAGCTGCCCGCGGCTTCGAGGATGGCGAGAACGTTGGTGATCACCTGGTGCGCCTGGGCCTCGAAATCGACGCGCTTTGCGTCGGGATCGCCCGGCACGACGGGAAGCTGCCCCGCGACGAACACCAGACCCCCGTGGACCACCGCCTGCGAATAGTGGCCGCGCGCCTCGGGCGCGAGTGCCGTGGAGATGGTTTTCATGGAATAGCCTCCAAAAAAAACGGGCCGGAAGCTCCGGCCCGCTGCCTGTCCACCGGTCGAAACCGGCCTCGGATTACTTCAGGTGCTTGGAGACCAGCTTGGTCATCTCGAACATCGACACCTGGCGCTTGCCGCCGAACACTTCGCGCAGCTTGTCGTCGGCGTTGATCATGCGACGATTGGTCTTGTCCTGCAGGTTGTTCTTCTTGATGTAGCCCCAGAGCTTGCTGGTGACCTCCGTGCGGGGCATCGGGCTGTTTCCGACGACGGCTGCGAGCGTGGAGCTCGGGTTCATCGGCTTCATGAAAGCGGCGTTCGGCTTGCGCTTGGTGGCGGGCTTCTTGGCCTTCGCGGCGGGTCTTTTCGCTGCGGCTTTCTTCATCGGCTTCCTGGCGGGCGACTTCTTGGCCGCCGGTTTCTTCGCTGCCTTCTTGGCTTTCTTAGCTGCCATTGATGAATCCTCCAATCTGATGGTGACGTTGGGTGCTAGTCCATCCCGCCCTTATGGCGCGACCACGAGAGGATGCACAACACGAAAACGCCTTGTCAACACTTTTCACTCGGAAGAAGAGCTTTTTTCCCTCTGCGTGTCGCCCGCGCAACAGGAATTCAATCGAGTTCGGCGCGTGCGGCAAGCACGTCGAGCATCTCCATGGCGTCGCGCGGCTCGAGCGCGGCGGCCCGGGCGTACAGCTCGCCCGCCTCACCCAGAGCCTTCTTGCCGTGCAGGAGTACCAGGCCATTGGCCATCTCGACGTGCGCGATCGGCGAATCGGGCACCAACTTCAATGCCTTGCGGAAATGGTCCTCGCCCGCATCGCGCTTGGCACCATAGGTGAGCCCGCCGACCAGGCTGCCGACCTTGTCGATGATCTCGGCGTGGTATGCGCCCATCGCGATGCGGGCGTCGGCGTGGCGGGGCTCGAGCTTCAACGCGCTCTCAAGGGCGGCGCGGATCTTGCCGCCGAAGCCCTGCGAGAGCGCCTTCGCAACCGAGATTCGCTGGCTGTACCGGCCGGCGGCGTAGGCGTAGAGGTAATGAGCATTCGCGTTCTTCGGCTCCGCTTTCGCCTGCGCTTCGGCGCGCCGCATGACTTCCTCGAAGAGCGCGATCTTCGCGGCGTCCTTCGGCTCCAGGCTGCTGGCGTAGATCGCCTGCGCCTTGTTCGCGGCGGTGACACCCGCGCCACCCGCGCCCAGGCCAGCCGCGACCGCTTCGGCGAACTTCCCCTGGTGGAAGCACCGCCACGCTTCCTGGACCTTGGGGTCCTTGGGGAACGGCTCGCAGTCGCCGCGATGCAGCTTGTCCCAGTTCTTCTTGAGGGCATCGCCGGCGTAGGCGTAGGGCTTGGCGGGATGGGGAAACGCCTTCCACTTCGGTGCGGCCATGCGAGTCTCCTCAGTCGATGTAGTGCTGGCTCAGGCGGTCGAGGTGCCGGCGCGCGTCGCCCACCAGGTATGGCGCCACCAGGGCCATCACCTGGAAGGCACCCTGCCCCAGGTCGTTGTCGTCGGCGCGCGACAGCGTCGTCGCGTGCGGCGCGCGCAGGGATTGGTAATTGAGCCAATAAGTCGCAACCACGAGGACGTTGCGCGTAAGCGCGCGGATCTCCGCGGGCTGCGCGCGCATGGCACGCGCACGGACCAGCCCGTCGCACAGCGCCACCATGGCCTCGAACTTGCGGTCGACGATGCGGTTGAAGCGCTCGCGCAAGCGGCGGTTGCGCCACACCAGGTCGTCGAGGTTGCGGTACAGGAAGCGGTAGTCCCAGATGCCCTCGAGCATGAGGTGCAGGTAGAGCCACAGGTCCTCCACGGCCTCGGGCCCGCCGGCCGACGCGCGGGGTCGGACGTCGACGCGCTCCTCGAAGGCTGCGAAGAGCTGCTCGACGATCTGGTCCTTGTTGCGAAAGTGGTAGTACAGGTTGCCGGGGCTCATGTCGAGCGCCGCGGCGATCATCCCGGTGGTGACGTGCGCCTCACCCCGCTGGTTGAACTGGCTCAGGCTCTCGGCGAGGATGCGCGCGCGCGTGCGCTCCGTGCGTATCGTGTTGCCATCCGCCTTTACCGCCATGATGGCGGGGAGCCTATCACGCCACGCGCGCTGCTACCTTCCTATCACGCGCGGGCGCGCGAGCGGCGCAGCTGCTCGACGCTCAGCTGGAGCTGCGTGACCTGGCGCGAAATCGCGCGTACGTCCCGCGACGTCGGCACGCCGAGCTTCGAGATCACCTTGGAGACGCGACCTTCGAACACCTTTTCCAGGTGCGACACCGCATCGACGGTACGCGTGCGGGCCTCGTCGGCACGCGCGGACACCGCTTCGCGGGCCTCGTAGGCCTTGGCGATCACGAGCTTGCGGCTCTTCTGCTGGAGTGCCGCGCCCTGCTTGAGGAGCGCATTCACCGTGGAAAGCGCCGATGCCTTGAGGCCGTTCAGCTTTGCCGCGACGTTTGCCGCCTTGCGCGGGGTGCGAACGGCGCGCGTGGTGCGGGAGGTGCGTTTGGTACGTGTCATTGTCGTTTCCTTTCAGGGGCCAATGGGCAAGAGACAGATTGCACATTACGCGAGGCAATTAGAGCGTTCCGCCTAAAGTGCGGCGTGTATCATTCGCCGGAAAACCAAGAACGCGCGCGAGGAGAACCCATGACCTATTTCGTGACCGGCGGGACCGGTTTCATCGGCCGCTTCCTGATCGACCGTCTGATCCGGCGCGAGGGCGACATCCACGTCCTGGTGCGCAAGGGGTCGGTGAAGAAGCTGGATGAGCTTCGCAGCCGGTGGGGCGCGGACGAAAAGCGCGTGATCGCGGTGGTCGGCGACCTCGCGAAGCCCAAGCTGGGCCTGGCACCCGGAGACATCGCCCGCCTCAAGGGGAAGGTTCGCCACTTCTTCCACCTGGCGGCCATCTACGACTTGTCCGCCGACGCCGAGAGCCAGGACAAGGCCAACATCGAGGGCACGCGCAACGCCGTGCAGCTCGCCGGCGCGATCGGGGCGGGATGCTTCCACCACACCAGCTCGATCGCCGCCGCGGGACTCTATGACGGCGTCTTCCGCGAGGACATGTTCGAGGAGGCCGAGGAGCTCGACCATCCCTACTTTCGGACCAAGCACGAGTCCGAAGGCATCGTGCGCCGCGAGTGCGCCATGCCGTGGCGCGTCTACCGGCCGGGCATCGTGGTCGGTCATTCGCAGACCGGCGAGATCGACAAGATCGACGGACCCTACTACTTCTTCAAGCTGATCCAGAAGATGCGCAGCCTCCTGCCGCCCTGGATGCCCACCGTCGGCATCGAAGGGGGGCGAATCAACATCGTGCCGGTGGATTTCGTGGTCGATGCCATGGACCATATCGCCCACAAAAAGGGCCTCGACGGGCGCTGCTTCCACCTCACGGACCCCGAGCCGCGGCGGATCGGCGAGATCCTGAACCTGTTCGCCCGCGCCGCCCATGCGCCGCAGATGACCATGCGCGTGAACGCGAAGATGTTCAGCTTCATCCCCTCCTTCGTGCTCGATTCGGTGATGTCGCTTGCACCCGTGCGCCGCATCCAGAAGCAGGTGCTTTCGGACCTGGGCATCCCGAGGGACATGTTCACCTTCGTGAACTACCCGACCCGCTTCGACACGCGCGAGGCCGAGAAGGCCCTGAAGGGCTCGGGGATCGCCGTGCCGCGCCTCGAGGACTACGCGTGGCGCCTGTGGGACTACTGGGAACGCCACCTCGACCCGGACCTCTTCATCGATCGCTCGCTCGCCGGAAAGGTGCGCGACAAGGTGGTGGTCGTGACCGGCGGCACCTCGGGCATCGGCGAAGCGACGGCCTACAAGCTCGCCGAGGCCGGGGCCCAGGTGGTGGTGGTCGCGCGCGACCCCGAGAAGGCCGGCCCGGTGATGGAACGCATCAAGGCCGCGGGCGGAAAGGCGAAGTTCTTCTCCTGCGACCTTGCCGAGCTCGCCGACTGCGACAAGCTGGTGGCCGCGGTGCTGAAGGAATTCGGGCAGTGCGACTTCCTGGTGAACAACGCCGGACGCTCGATTCGCCGAGGAATCGCCTCCTCATTCGACCGGTTCCACGATTTCGAGCGCACCATGCAGCTCAACTACTTCGGCAGCCTGCGCCTCATCATGGGTTTCATGCCGGCGATGATGAAGCAGGGCGGCGGCCACATCGTGAACATCTCGTCGATCGGCGTCCTCACCCGTGCGCCGCGTTTCTCGGCCTACGTCGCCTCGAAGGCGGCCCTCGATGCGTTCAGCGACTGCGCGGCGAGCGAGTTCGTCGACAACAACGTCCACTTCACGACCATCAACATGCCGCTGGTTAAGACGCCGATGATCGCACCGACCAAGCTCTACAACCACGTGCCCACGCTCACCCCCGAGCAGGCGGCCGACCTGGTGGTCCAGGCGATCGTCTACCGGCCGGTGCGCATCGCCACGCGCCTGGGCGTGTTCGGGGAGATCCTGCACGCGGTTGCGCCGAAGGCGACCCAGATCCTGCTCAACACCGCCTTCCGCATGTTCCCGGATTCGGGCGCGGCCAAGGGCAAGAAGGGCGAGGAAGCCAAGGAGGTCGAGCTCACGCCCGAGCAGGTGGCGTTCGCGCAGATCACTCAGGGAATCCACTGGTAGGAGAAGCGATGGCCACTCCCCTCAAGGCCGGCGATCCGGCCCCCGACTTCTCCGGCACCACGACCGACGGCAAAATGGTCGCCCTCAAGGACTTCCGCGGCAAGAAGCTGGTGATGTACTTCTATCCCAAGGACGACACGCCCGGTTGCACCAAGCAGGCGTGCTCGCTGCGCGACCACAATGCCGAGATCGTCGCCAAGGGCGCGGCGGTCCTCGGGGTGTCCACGCAGGATGAGTCGTCGCACCGCAAGTTCACCGAGAAATTCAAGCTCAACTTTCCGCTGCTCGCCGATACCGACGGCGCCGTGGGCCGCGCCTACGGCACCATCGGCGGGCCTGGGCTTCTCTCGAAGCTCAAGTCGGCCGCCGGCATGGCCGATCGGGTGACTTTCGTGATCGACGAGAAGGGGCGGATCGCCCACGTGATCGACAAGCCCCAGGTGGGCCGGCACGCCGAAGAGGTGCTCGCCCTGCTCTAGCGGCCGAGCTCCTCGCGCAGCACTGCGAACGTGGCCGTCGCGTCGATGATCTTGAGGTGGCCCATGCCGAAAAGGGTGACGTTGCGCGCCCACGGCAGGCGGCTCGTCTCCTGCGGTGCCACCAGGTTGTCGTGCATCGAGTAGATCGACAAGGTGCTCACGCGCGCGGTGCCCTGTGCCTCGAACGCTTCAAGGCCCGCGAGGAACTCGCATCCCCGGCACATCTGGCGCGCGTTGGCCCCGAGGCCGATCGCGGCGAGCGCCGTGCCATGATGGGGACTCGCGATCGTGATGAGCCGCGCCACGCGCCCGTTGCCGTGTGAGCGCAGGTATTCGCGCGCGGCGAGCCCGCCCATGCTGTGGCAGATGAGGATCACACGCTCCTGGGCGCAGCCGGCGGCGATGCGCTCGATCTCGAGGTGCAGCTTCGCCGCGAACTCCTCGATCGAGCTCAGCACAACGGGGAAGTTGGGGGCGAACACCGGCCCGAACCCCTGCGCCTCGAGCCAGCGCGCGAGATAGCGAAAATAGCCGCGGTTGCTGAAGTATCCGTGCACCAGGACGATCGGCACGGCGGCGGAAGGCCGAGCGGGGGGATCGGGGCGGAGCGCGAACTTCCACGGCAGGTAGAAGAGGTTATCGGCGAGGAGCGCGCGGTACTCGCCCAGCAGGTAACGCGGCACGCCCGCGAGGCCGATCCGGTATTCAGGCGGGCGCGGCGAGCGGTTGAACCACGCGAGCGTGGAGCTGAAGCAGACGAGCCCGAAACGCGCCGCCAGGGCAGCGGCGATTGCGAGCGGCACCAGGGCTGCCACGGGCCAATCGCGCGTGACATGCAGCCATGCGCCCAGCGCCGCGTAGGCGGCGAGCTCCAGGATGAGCGAAAGTCGGACCAGGTGGGCAAGCATCGGCGCGCGCAGTATACAATCGCCCGATGCCGCTGCACGCCGCGACAATCTTCCTCAGCGCCTTCCTCCTTTTCCTCGTCCAACCGCTCCTCGCCAAGCAAATCCTCCCGTGGTTCGGGGGCGCGGCGATCGTGTGGACGCTGTGCATGGTGTTCTTCCAGTTCGTGTTGCTGCTGGGCTATGCCTACGCGCACTGGCTGAGCAGCCACGTGCCGGCGCGGCAACAGGGCTGGATCCATATCGCGCTGCTGGTCGCGAGCCTCGTCCTGCTGCCGATCGCCCCCGATGCCAGCTGGAAGCCCGCTGGCGACGACAACCCGGTCGTGCGCATCCTCGCGCTCCTGTTCGCCACCATCGGCCTGCCCTACTTCCTGCTCTCCTCGACCAGCCCGCTGGTGCAGGCCTGGTTCGCGTGCGCCTATCCCGGGTCGAGCCCGTACCGGCTGTTCGCGCTGTCGAATTTCGCCTCCATGCTGGCACTCCTCGGATACCCGTTCCTGTTCGAGCCGTGGTTCACCAACCCGCAGCAATCGACCTGGTGGTCGGCGGGGTATGCGGGGTTCGTCGTGCTGTGCGCGGCACTCGCCTGGAAGAGCCGCGACCTGCCCCCGCTCTCGGTGGCCGGCGGCCAGGTGGCCGCCGATGCCGAGGAGCCGGCACCGCGCGCGCGCTCGATCGTCCTGTGGCTGGCCCTCTCGGCCATGGGATCGGTCACGCTCCTCGGCGTCTCCAATCACCTCACCCAGAACATCTCCTCGATCCCGCTGCTGTGGGTGATTCCGCTCGCGGTCTACCTGCTGACGTTCATCCTCTGCTTCGAGGGCAGCGTCTGGTACAAGCGCGACACCTACCTGGGAAGCCTGGTCTGGATCCTGTGCGTGATGGCGTGGTTCCTCGCCGACAAGGCGCTGCAATTCGAGCTGCTGTGGCACCTCGCGGTCTTCACCACCGGGCTGTATTTCGTCTGCATGTTCTGTCACGGCGAGCTCGCGCGCCTGCGCCCGGGCCCCAGGCACCTGACCCTCTTCTACCTGATCGTCTCGCTGGGCGGGGTGATCGGAGGGGTGCTGGTGGGCATCGTGGCGCCGGTGACCCTCCCCGGCTACCTCGAGCTGGAGATCGCGCTGGTGGTGATCGCGGCGCTCGCGGTGGTGACCAATCTTCGCCGCCCGGCCCCGATCGTGGTCATGCTGGTCGCGGTGATCGGCTTTACGCTCGCCGCGCTCGCCTACCGCGTGCATACCTTCACCGAGGACACTCTGCACATCGAGCGCAACCACTACGGCGTGCTGCGGGTGAAGCAGAACCAGTCGCGCATCGACGACCTCGATACCAAGTATCGCTCCCTCGTCCACGGCGCGATCCTGCATGGCGAGCAGTACCTCTCGGAGAAGTACCGCCGCTCGGCCACCACCTATTACAAGACCTCCTCGGGCATCGGCCGCGCGATCCTGGCGTTCGCCGACAAACCCATCAAGGTCGGCGTGATCGGGCTGGGCGCCGGGTCGCTGGCGGTCTATGCCGATGCCGACGACACCTACCGCTTCTACGACATCAATCCCGCGGTGATCGAGGTGGCGAATACCTGGTTCACCTACCTCAAGGACGCGGACGGCAAGATGGAAACCGTCCTGGGCGATGCGCGGCTCTCCCTCGAGCGCGAGGCTCCACAGGGCTTCGACGTGCTCGCGGTGGACGCCTTTTCGGGGGATGCGATTCCGGTGCATCTCATCACCTTCGAGGCGTTTACCGAATACCTGCGACACCTGAAGCCCCAGGGCGTGATCGCTTTCCACGTCTCGAATCGCTTCCTGGACTTGAAGCCCGTGCTGCTCGCGATCGCCGAGAAGCACGGGCTCGAGTACGCGTTCGTGCACGAGACCGCCGAAAGCGGCGGCACCACCAGCGACTGGGTGATCATTACGCGCCACAAGCCGTTCATCCTGCAGCAGTCGATTGTCGAGGTCACCGAGCCCGTGGCGCCGCGGCCCGACTGGCGGCTGTGGACCGACGACTACAATAATTTGTTCCAGGTCTTCAAGGATTGAGCGGGAACGTCGTTGGAGTGGACCGCAAAGCTGCCGCTCCACGATCTCGCCCGGGCCTGCTTCCCGTTGATTTAGCGCGCTCGTTCGAGCGCCTGCTCGACGCGCTCGGCGATGAGCGCGCTCACGCGCTCGTTGGCTTCGAGCGTCACGCCCGCGATGTGCGGCGTGAGCAGCAGGCGCGGCGCGCCGACGAGCGGGGAGCCTGCGGCGAGCGGCTCGTGCTCGAACACGTCGAGCGCGGCGCCGCCGAGGCGGCCTTCACGCAGCATCGACGCGAGACCCGCCTCGTCCACGATCCCGCCGCGCGCCGTGTTGATGAGGATCGCGTCGCGTTTCATCAGGCCAAGGCGGTCGCGGCCGATCAGGCCGCGCGTGGCGTCGGTCAGCGGCAGGTGCAGGGACACGACGTCGCTGCGCACGAGCAACTCGTCGAGGGTCATGGGGGTGGTCGCCGCCTCGGACCAGGAACGGTCGCCGTGGGTGACCTGGGGGTCGTGCCCCACCACGTGCATGCCGATGGCCGCGGCCTTGCGCGCCGTGAGACGCCCGATGCTGCCGAAGCCGACGATGCCGATGACCTTCCCGGCGGCCTCGCGGCCCTGGGAGAGCATCTGACGCGGCCAGGTTCCCGCCTCCACCGCGCGCGTGGAAAAATAGGCGCCGCGCAGCAGCATCAGGGCCGCGGTCACGACGTACTCCGCGACCGACTCGGCGTTCGCTCCCGTGGCCGGAATCACCTCGATCGAGCGCGACTCGCATTCGTCGACGTCGATGTTGTCGAGGCCGACGCCCAAGCGGCCGACGACCCGCACGCGGACGGCGGCGCGCAGCAGCATCCCGCGGACGGGCGTGCGATTGCGCACGATCCAGGCATCCGCGCGGGGAAGCGCGGCCTCGAGCGCGGCCAGGTCATCCACCAGCTTGGGCCGGTAGTCCACGTCGAAGCGCGCCCGCAGCCGCTCGACCGCAGGCGCGTCCATGAACTCGCTGATCACGATGCGCTCGCTCATGCTTGCGAGTTTACCGGCACCCCTGCGCGCCGCGCGAGGTAGCCGGTGACTTCCTCGCGGTCATGGTAGAGGTGCTTGAACCGCAGGTAATAGCCACCGCCGCCCAGCACCTCGTCGATGATTCCGCGGCACCGCTCGACCTCCTCCCAGCGCTTCTTCATCGGCAGCTTCAAGTTGAAGATCGACTCCTGGCACCAGCCCTGCGCTGCCCACTTGGCCACGAGGCGCGCGATGCGCGAGGGGCTCTCCACCATGTCGCAGACCATCCAGGCCACCGGGTCGGAGGGGCGATAGTGGAACCCGTCGTCGCGGCGGTGCTTCACCTGGCCGCTGTCGAGCAGGCGCTCGTCCATCGGGCCGTTGTCGACTGCGGTGACCATGAAGCCGCGCTGCACCAGCTGCCAGGTCCATCCGCCCGGCGACGCCCCGAGGTCCACGGCCGCGAGCCCCGGCTCGAAGCTGCGCTCGGGCGCGAACTCCATGAGAGCCTCGGCGAGCTTGACCGCCGAGCGCGAGGGCGCGGCGGCGGGCGTGCGCAGCCGCGGGATCCCCATGGGCCAGCGCGCGCTGTTGCCTACTGTGGACGCGCCCACGTAGCACGCGCGACCGCCGACGAAGAACACGTGCAGGCGCTCCGGCGCTTCGGGAACGTCGAAGGCGACTCCCGCCTTGCGCAGCGCCTTCTCCAGGTGCGGCGTGAGCGGCTTGGCGAGCGAGGCGAGCGCCTTGCCGTCGTTGGTATCGGGCATCTCGATCCAGAGTGCGGCGAAGCGTGTCCCGAGGGCGCGCGCCGCCTGCACGATCGGCGTCACGCGGTCGGCCTCGGGCAGCTCGGTCAGCAGGTCGCCAGTGCGAATGAGTTGCCGCGCGAACACCAGCCGCCCGTAGTCGAGGTGCTCGCCCAGCTCGACGCCCATGGCGTCCTGGTGCGCGTGGAACACCGCGAAGCCGCTGTCGGGCCGCGCCTTCACGAAGCCCTCGACGCCGAGCTCGGCGGCGCGCAGGGTCGCTTCCTGCGCGATCTCCTTCTCGAAGCCCGCGCGGCCGTAGAGCAGGATCCGGGCAGGCTTCACGCCGGCCGGGCGTGGCGGAAGAGCCGGAAGAAATTCTCGGTCGTTCGCTTCGCGACCTCGTCCATCGAGATGCCGCGCAGGCGCGCGATTTCCTCGGCGACGTGCTTTACGAACGCCGGTTGGTTGGGCTTGCCGCGATGCGGGACCGGGGCGAGGTAGGGGGAATCGGTCTCGACCAGCATGCGCTCGAGCGGCACGCGCCTCGCGACCTCCCGCAACGGCGCGGCGTTCTTGAAGGTGACGATTCCCGAGAACGAAATATGGAAACCCATGGCCATGGCGGCCTCGGCGACTTCCCAGGTCTCGGTGAAGCAGTGCATCACGCCTCCGGCCTCCTCCGCCCCCTCCTCGCGCATGAGGCGCAGCGTGTCCTCGGCCGCGGCGCGCGTGTGGATCACGAGCGGCTTGGCGGCGCGGCGCGCGGCGCGAATGTGCGTGCGGAACCGCTCGCGCTGCCACTCGGTATCGCCCTCGGTGCGGAAGTAGTCGAGGCCGGTCTCGCCGATGGCGACGACCTTCGCATCGTTCGCCATGCCGAGAAGCTCGTCCACCGTGACTTCGTGCTCATCGCCGCGCTCATCGGGGTGGACGCCCGCCGAGCACCACAAGTTGGGTCCGGCGTCGGCCACGCGGCGCACGGCGGGATAGGTTGCGAGCGTGGTGCTGATGGTGAGTGCATGGGTCACGCCGTTGTCGCCCATCCGCGATAGCACGCCGGGCAAATCCCCGTTGAGTTCCGGAAAATCGAGGTGACAATGGGAGTCGACGAGCAATCGCGGTGACGCTTTTAGATCGTGTGCGTGGGCCGGGAGGACTGGAGGGCGCCGGCCAGCAGGCCCTCGACCTTCTTGCGGAGCTCGCGCGCGACGTCGCTTTCCAAAAGCTGCACGCCGATGCCCTGGGGACGGTTGCCCGCGCTGTGCGCCGGGTTGATCCACGCGATGTTGCCCTGCAGGGGAATCTTGTTGGGATCGTCCAGCAGCGTGAGCAGGATGAGGACCTCTTCGCCCAGCGAATGGGCGCGATTGCTGGGAAGGAAGATCCCGCCGCCTTTCAGGAGCGGCATCCAGGCCGCATACAACGCGGACTTGGAGCGGATCACCAGCGTGAAGACGCCGGGCCGTTGGGATGCCTCGGGAATCGCGACTTCGCTCATGGGGCCCTGCTTCCGGATGTGGCCCGATTGTAGGCCATGAGCAGGTGCTCGGCCAACAGCCGCGCGTTGAGCGGATGGGCCGAGAGGCGGCGAGCCTCGGTCAGCGTGCGCTCCAGCTCGAACAGCGCCTCCAGGCTCGCGGCGCGGGCCCGCGACTGCAGCGCCGGGGCAAAATCCCCGTGGTGGCGCGCGTCGCCCGCAAGGCGCGTGCGCACGAGATCGTGCACCCAAGTCTGCATCCAGTAGATCATGCGTTCCATCGAGCCGCGCTCGACAGTGGCGGCGAACAGGACCACATCGGCGCCCGAGGGCCGCGCGAGCTCGGCGAGCAGGCGCCGGCGCATTTCCGCCTCGTCGGGCTCGGCCAGGTCGCGAGCCAGAAGCGGCGCACCCCCCGCGCTCGCGAGCGCCGTTTCCGGCTGGGCCACGCCCGACTGACGCAACCACTGCAGCGCTTCGGCGGATGGCGGCATCGGCAGGGCGAGCAGGCGGCAGCGGCTGCGGATGGTCGCGAGCAGTCGTGCCGGCCGGTCGCTGACCATCACGATGAGAGTGAGCGGCGGCGGCTCCTCCAGGGTCTTCAACAGGGCATTCGCGGCCGCGGGATGCATTGCCTCGGCGGGATGGACCAGCAGCACTCGATAGCCGGCACGGTGGGTGCTGAGCGCCATGAAGTCGGCCACCGCGCGAATCTGGTCGATCTTGATGACGAGGCTCTTCGCCTTCTCGGCCTTGGCCGCGGGCTGCGCGTCGGCGGCCTCGGCATCGTCTTCGACGTCCGACTCGGGGACGACCTCGCGAAAGTCGGGATGGTTGCCCTGCGAGAGCCAGTGGCAGGAGACGCACGCCTCGCAAGCGAGCCCCGCCCGGGGCGACTCGCACAGGGCGCCGGCCGCGAGCGCCCGCGCGAATTCCGCCTTGCCGATGCCGGCAGGGCCGTGCACCAGGAGCGCATGCGGCAGGCGTGCGCGATCGGCCAGCAGGTGCGCGAGCGCCGCGCGGTGCCACGGGAAAGGCTTCACGCAGGCACTTTCGCAAATGCCGCAGCGAGCCGCTCTCGCACCTCGTCCAGGCTCCCGTCAGCATCGATCACGTGGAAGCGGTAGGCGTGCTGGCGAGCGCGCTCGAGGTAGGCCTCGCGCACGCGCACGAAAAAGTCCGCCTGCTCGCGTTCGAACCGGTCGGGGGTGCGGCTGCGCGCGCGCTGGCGCTCGTAGGCGATCGCGGGATCCAGATCGAAGAGGAAGGTGGCGTCGGGCTGCAGCTCGGGATGCACGATGCCCTCGAGGTTCGCGACCACCTGGGGCGTCAAGCCGCGCCCGCCACACTGGTAGGCGTAGCTCGAGTCGCTGAAACGGTCGCACACCACCCAGGCCCCCGCGGCGAGCGCCGGCTCGATCACGGTTGCGACATGGGCGCCGCGCGCGCCGAACATCACCAGCGCCTCGGCGAGCGGTGTCATCGCGTGGTGCAAGACCACGTCGCGCAGGCGTTCGCCGACGACGGTCCCGCCCGGCTCGCGCGTGAGGCGGGCTTCGTGTCCCAAAGCGCGCACCCGCTCGCACAGGTATTCGAGGTGCGACGACTTGCCGGCACCATCGATGCCTTCCATCGTGAGGAAGCGTCCGCGCCGGGTCAT
>JALYSB010000074.1 GCA_030855025.1 Pseudomonadota bacterium | reverse complement strand
GTCTGCCGGAAGGACCCCTCGATCATGAACTAGGCGCCTGAAGCCAGGCGCGCGCCTCGCCGAGGACCTCCTCGAAGGTGCGCGCCCGTCCTTCGGTCTCGCGTTGCGCGAAGCCCTCCTCGCCGAGCGCGGCACGCGCCTTCTGCATCCAGGGCACCAGGAAAGCGTCATCGGCGGGATCACGGTGGATGCCGGTGCGCGATGCCTGCGCTTCCGCGGCGGAGAAAAACCCGACGGCCTGATCCCAGTTGCCCCCGAGGGATGCCAGGCCCGCGCAGACTTCGAGCACGCTCTGTTGCGCGGGCTTCGAGCCCAGCGCGGTGGAGATAGCCAGCGCTTCGGACAGCACCGGCCGCGCGCGATCGCCGTGCCCGCGGTCGACGGCGACCATGGCGAGGTTGAGCAGGCAGATGGCGACGCTGTCGCGATCCTCCATCTCGCGCGCCAGGTCGAGCCCATGGGCATAGAGGGGCTCGGCCGCGTCGAGGTCGCCTTCGATGCGATGCAGCTGTGCGCGCATGTTCACCGCCGCAGCCACGTTGCGCGGATCTCCCTGCTCGCGCGCGAGGACCAGTGCTTCCTCCAGGTAGGCACGTCCGCTCGCGATGTCACCCACGCCCACGCATGACATTCCCAGCGGCTGGAGCGCGAACGCCGTGACCTGCGGGTCGCCGATCTCGCGGCCGAGGGCAACGCACTCCTCGAGGTGCTGCCGCGCCTCGCGATACACCCCCATGAAGTAGCCCACTTGTCCCGCGTCGAACAATGCGCGGCAACGCGCCTGGCTGCGCGCTGGCGCGCGCGCCAGCGCCTCGACCATCACGCCGTACGCCAGACCCAGCATGCCGCGGCTCAGCCAGTACTGCTTGATCGTCGAGACCAGGCGCAGCCCAAGCTCCTCGCCGTTCTTTGCGCGGTCGCACCACGAATGAGCGCTCAGCAGGTTTTCGCGCTCCTGGTCGAGACGGGCGAGCCATTGCGCCTGTTGCGGGCCGACCAGCTCCGAGCGCGCCTTGGCCGCGAGGTCGAGATAGAAGCGCAGGTGGCGGTCGCGGGTCTCGGCGGCCTCGCTCGTAGCCTCGAGCTGCTCGAGCGCGTACTGGCGCACCGTTTCGAGCAGGTGGTAACGCTCGCCGGTGGAATCCAGCGCGACCAGCGACTTCTCCACCAGGTGGGTCAGCAGCTCGAGTACTGGCGCGGGCTCTCCGGCCTCGGCCCCCCCGCCCACGGCCTCGGCGCCTTCGAGGCTCCACCCGCCCGCGAACACCGCGAGCCGGCGCAGCAACGAGCGCTCGGGGTTCGAGAGCAGGTCGTAGCTCCAGTCGATGGAGGCGCGCAGCGTCTGCTGTCGCGGCAACGCCGTCTGGTCGCCGCCGGTGAGCAGACGGAAGCGATCATCGAGGCGGGCGGCGATCTTCTCCACCGATAGCGCGCGAACACGCGCGGCGGCGAGCTCGATGGCGAGCGGGATGCCGTCGAGCCGCCGGCAGATCTCCACGATCGTCTGCGCATTCTCGGGCGCAGGCGTGAACGACGAGCTCGACGCCCGTGCGCGGTCCACGAAGAGCTGGATCGCCTGCGCCGAGGCAAGCGCAGGTACCTGGTACACGCGCTCGCCCGCCACGTGCAAAGGCTCCCGGCTGGTTGCGAGGATCTTCACGTGCGCGCCCGCCGTAAGCAGCTGCTTGGCGAGCTCCGCGCAGGCGCGCAGCAGGTGCTCGCAGTTGTCGAGCAGCAACAGCACGCGCTGGTCCTTGATCGACTTCACCAGCGCTTCGATCACCGGGCGCCCCGCTTCCTCGGTCACTCCGAGCACCGACGCCACCGTCTGGGCCACGCGGCGCTCGTCGGAAAGCGGTGCAAGCTCCACGAGCCACACGCCATCGGCGAATTCGTCCAGCACTTCCTCGGCCACGCGTAACGCGAGCCGCGTCTTGCCGGTGCCACCGACGCTGGTGAGTGTCACCAGGCGCGCGCCGCCGAGCTGCTGGCGAATTTCGGCGATCTCCGCCGCGCGCCCGATGAAGCTGTTGAGCGCCGCGGGGAGGTTGCTGGTCCGGGCGGGCAGGGCAGACGAGGCCGCGGCATCGGCGCCCTCCGGCACCAGCGTGAAGCGGTAGCCCCGCCCGGGAACTGTCGCGACCGAGTTGGGGCCGAGGAGCTTTCGCAGCGTCGAGACCTGCACTTGCAGGTTGTTCTCCTCGACGACGAGCCCCGGCCAGACCAGGTCGAGCAGCTCGCCCTTGCCCACCACGCGGTCACGGTGGTCGATCAGGGCCAACAGGAGGTCGAAGGCGCGCGCGCCCACGGCCGCCGGTTGCCCCTTCACCAGGAGCTGGCGTTCGGCAGGCCGAACTTCCACGGAGCCGAACCGGTAGGTCGTCGCCAAGTGGCCTCTCGGAGTGTCCCGTGATGTTACCTGCTTCGAATAAACCCGGGACGGACCCTCGTTCGCTGCCACACGCGCGGGAAGAAATGAGGGTCCGTCCCTGGTTTCAGAACGTTTAAGGGGCGCTAAAGGATTCTTGCGCGCGGTCGGCCGAGAGTTCGCCTCACGGAGCAACGACTCCGGGCCCACCACCCAAAGGAGAACGACCATGTTGAGCAACCTCAGCAACAACCGCGCAATCGCCCTGGCGTCCCTCACCGCCGTTTGCATGATGGCCGGCATCGCGCGCGGCGAAGACGGCGGCGGCGAAGACTACATGATCCCGGCCGCGTATTTCGTCGGCGACAACGGCTACGCCGGTTCCGAGCCGGTTTCGTGCAAGGAGCTGCGCGAGGCGGCGTGGTTCAACCACGAGTTCGGCCGCTCCGATGGCGATGCCGCTCCCACCGCGCCGGCGGTGGAATGCCGCCCCGAGGTGCTCGCCGAATTCAGCATCGCGAACGCCGATTGACAGGAGACAACGATGAACACGAACCGCACGGAATACGAAGCCCCCGAAGCGAGGACGCGCCACGACTCGGTCGCCACATTCACCGTCCTCGCAGCGATGCTGGTGAGCGCGTTGAGCGGCGCGTTCGTGGTCGAAGCCGATCCCGCGGCGCTGCATGCCGCCGACGCGCCGGCTCGCTATGCGGCCGTCGAGGAGGCGCGGCGATGAGCGAGCGGCGCAAGCTGCGGTTGATGCGGGAGGCGCTCGGCGCAGACGACGGCACCGTGCCGGGTGCCGAGAGCCAGCTGCGCGCGATGGGGATCGTCGCGTTGGTCCTCTTCGTCGTGCTCTTCTCCGGCACCTTCCAGGCGTGATGGGGATCGCGTGAACCCCAACATCATCCTCATCGTGACCCTCTGCGTGCTGGTCATGGCTTTCCCGGTGTAGCAAGCAGCACCCGCAAGGCGCACTTGTGGGCAGGCCCCGGCTTCGGCCGGGGCCTTTTCACATAGAATCGGGCGACAACACTGGAGGAAGTCGCCATGCCCGCAGTCCGCTCGCTTCTCGCCGCCGTTCTCCTGGTCGCCTCCTCCGCGGCCCTCGCGCAGGCGTACCCGCGCGCGGAGTTCACAACCTTTGTAAAAAGCGAGATCGCGAAGTGGTCGAAGGTGGCCCGGGACAGCGGCGCCAAGGCGGACTAGGTTGTCGCGGTATGACGTCATCGTCCTCGGACTCGGCGCGGTCGGAGCCGCAACGCTCTACCAGCTCGCCAAGCGTGGGCGGCGCGTCCTCGGCATCGACCAGTTCTCGCCCCCGCACGCGTTCGGCTCGTCCTCGGGCGAGTCGCGCATCATCCGCAAGGCGATCGGCGAGGGCGACCAGTATGTCCCGCTCGTGTTGCGCTCCTACGAAATCATCCGCGAGATCGAGAAGGAGACGGGCGCCCGGCTGCTGAAGGTCACCGGGGGGCTCTGGATCTCGAGCCCCGCGCGCCAGGCCGAGACCCACGTCGCCAACTTCTTCGACAACACGCTCGCCGCCGCGCGCCGCTTCAAGATCGAGCACGAGCTCCTGCCGCCTGCCGAGATCCGTCGGCGCTTCCCGCAGTTCGCCGTGCGCGACAATGAGGTCGCGTACTACGAGCCCGATGCCGGGTATTTGCGGCCCGAGGCTTGCGTGAAGGCGCAGCTCGATCTCGCGCGCAAGCACGGCGCCGCGATCCGCGCGAACCAGCGCATCGACAGCCTCGAGGAGCTGCCACCCGCGCGCGTGGTGATCGTCGCTGCCGGCGCGTGGGTGCGAAAATTCCTGCCGCCGGACACCGCGAAGATTTTCACGGTCACGCGCCAGGTGCAGTACTGGTTCCAGGTGCGCGGGCCGGTCGAGCGCTTCATGCCGCCCAATTTCCCGGTGTGGATCTGGGAGCTGCAAGACCGCAAGAACGTGATCTATGGATTTCCCGCCATCGACGGCAGCCTCAAGCTCGCCACCGAGCAATACAGCGACGCGACACAACCCGAGCCCGTGGAGCCGCGCATGGCGGTTTCGGATGACGAGAAGCGCTTGATGTACGAGACACTCGTCGCACCGTATTTTCCGAGCCTCGGGCCCGCTTGCGTGAAGGCTGCCGCGTGCCTCTACACCGCGACGCCGGACTTTCATTTTGTGATGGACCGTCATCCGCGCCTGGGCCATGTGATCGTGGCATCCGCGTGCTCGGGACACGGCTTCAAGCATTCTGCGGCTGTCGGCGAAGCCCTGGCCGAGTGGGCGGTCACGGGTAGAACGACGCTGGATATCAGCAGCTTCACACTCGGAAAGCGCGTGCAGTCCGCGCAAGCTCCAAACTAGGCGCGGCTCGCGGGGTCCGGTCACGGCCGCTGCGGCGTCCACGAGTGGTCAGCGAAAAAGCTTGCCTCGGGCGCCGAAGTAGTGGAAAACGCAGGGATGGACTCCTGGTTCCGCGCAACCCTTACACCGAGCACCGAATGCGTTCGCTTGCAGGCCGAGATGGTCGCGTTCAGCTTGCGTGAGGAAGTGCGCGAGCAGATGACGAGCGACGTGGCGGTGTATTGCAGGAACCTCCTCACCGAAGAGTACTTCCAGGTTTACTTCACGCCCGCGGCAGCGAAGGTATTCGACGCTTTCGTGAAAGCCCGGGGCGGCGTGGCGTGCCTGCCGCCACCGGTGCAGAGCGGCAAGGGGGACCTCTCCCTCCTCGTCGGCAGCGCCGACGCGCTCAAGGCCACCCGCTCACTGGCTTTCAGTGCCCTGGATCAGCAGCTGCACGAATAGCTGCACCGACGCGCGCTGTTCCGGGTTCATCGAGGAGAACTCGATTCCCACGCGCGTGCAGCCCTCCTTCGGAACGACCTTCACGATCTTGCCGTAGAGCTCGGCGATCTTCTGGCCCACCAGCGGCAGGTCGAACTCGAGCGTGAGCTCGGTAAACTGCGCGGCCGGAACCGTGATCTCGGCCAGCACCCCGTGGTACCCGATGTCGAGGATGCAGCCCACCATTGCCTCGGGCATCACCACCTCGTTGGCGACCACGCGGTAGCTGAACGGCAGCTTCACCTGGACGCGCGGACTGCGCCTGATTTCCTGGCGCGGCACCGCCTTGCCCGAACCCGGGATCGCGAGCACCTCGCGCAGCCCCACGATCTTGCTGCGGCCCTTCACGAACACGTCCATCGGCTCGCCGGTGGTGACCTGGTCGGCGCAGCGGTCGTAGGTGCTCTCGCTGATCAGCACCTGACCGCGAAGGCTGAAGGACTCGATCCGCGAGGCGAGATTCACCTCGTCGCCGATCACGGTGTATTCGGAATAGAGGTCGGAGCCGAGCAGGGCGGACATCACCTGCCCGGTGTTGATGCCGATGCCGAAGTACATCTCCGGCAGACCCATGCCCTTGTGTTCCGCGTTGAGCCCTTCCATCGCGCACTGCATGTCCACCGCACAAGAGACCGCGTTCATCACGCCATCGTTGGCGCCGCGCGGGCTCTCGAAGAGCACCAGGATCGAGTCGCCCATGAACTTGTCAATGGTGCCGTGGTGCCGGAAGATGATCTCGCTCATGCCGACGAAGCAGCGGTTGAGGAGGTCGAGCACGGTGGCCGCGGGGTGCTGCGAGGAGATGGCGGTGAAGCCGCGCAGGTCCGCGAGGAGGATGGAGACTTCACGGACGAGATAATTGTCGCGCTTGCCGCTGCCGGCCAGCTGGCCGAATGCGCTGTGGAGCACCTTTTCGACCCGCGCCCGCGCCTTTGACGGCAAGGCCTTGCCGATCTCGTCGGCGACGATATCCTGGATCTGGCGGAGGGCTTCGTGGACGACGGGGTCCTTCATCGGCCCCACTGTACCCGGATTATTTCCCCCGGGTCTGCGCCATCAGCTTCGTCCCGAGCATCGGCTTCAGGTGCGGGAAGAAGGGTTCGGTCTCGCCATCGCTCACGAACGACAAGGCGATTACGTTGCGCGTTTCGCGGTCGCCACGCTTCATGCCCTCCTCGAGGGAGGCAAGCACCGCCCTCACGTCGTTCAGGGATGGTGCGTCGGCAAGCGGGATACCCATGCGGAAGAGCGAGCCCACATGCGCGAGCACGTCGGCCATGAAAACGTGGGGAATCAGCACGTCGAAGTTACGCACGTGGCGCCGGCGCATCTCGCGCAGCGCCGGCGAGTCGGTGCACAGGCGTTCGACGAGCTCGACGTTGGTCACGGGCTGGCCGGACAAGCTCACCCGACGGCGGGCTGCCTGATCGCGCCGCCGAATTGCAGCGCGTAGCGCGTCCAGCCGTAACGCTCGGTGGTACCGAGGTGGCGGATCCAGCGCTCGTTGCACGCTTCGCACTTGTAGATATTGTGGCCGGGGTACGGGCCGCTCACGTAGAACTTGAGGTCGCCGTGACCATCTTCGCCAGTGGCGCCGGCCAGGCACTTCTCGCACATTTGGGGGGTCATGGGGGTCTCGTTGGGCATCGTGGTTATCGCACAGTGTGCGCCTATTGTGAAAACCCGCCCGTAGTGCTAGGCGCCGGTTGGATTCGCATCGCAGGACGATACATCTTACCGGTTGGGGGCTCCCTCCTACGAACGAATGAGGGTTATTCCGACAAATGCCGGAGGGGCGCGGCTGTCTGACGGGTCAACGGGAGCATGACGCTTCCGCCAGCCCCTCAACGGTTCAGAAGACGAGAAAAGGACAACCAAATGTCAATCGGAATGATCATCCTCATCATCGTAGTGCTGATCCTGGTCGGCGCCATCCCGACGTGGCCGCACAGCAAAAGCTGGGGCTACGGGCCCAGCGGCATCGTGGGCGTCGTGCTGGTCGTCCTGCTGATCCTGCTGGTCCTGGGCAAGATCTAGCTGCCTCAAGACCCGGCATTCGCCCGTTGCGGGCCGCTATTTGTTGTCCGCGACGGGCGGCGGGTTGGACGGTGGCGAATCGTCCTGCGGCGGCGCGTTCTCGGCCGCCTTCTGCTGCTTCTTCGCTTCCTTCTTCTGCTTTTTCACCAGCTCGCGTTGACGCTTCTGGAATGCGTAGTTGGGCTTGGCCATCAGGACGTCTCCTTGTGTAAACGCAAAAAAGCCCGGTTGCCCGGGCTTGATTGACGGGTCCGCAGGCCGAGGCCCGCGGAACGTCTCAATCAACCGCTTTGATGTTCGTGGCCTGCAGGCCTTTGGGGCCCGTAGTCACGTCGAAGCTGACCTTCTGTGCTTCCTTGAGGGACTTGTATCCGTCCATCTGGATCGCCGTGTGGTGGGCAAAGAGGTCACCACCACCCGCATCCGGGGTGATGAAGCCGAAGCCTTTGGAGTCGTTGAACCACTTGACGGTACCGGTAGCCATATCTAATTCCTTAATCGATTTGCGCGGGCTGATCCCCGCCCGCAGACGGGTCACGACGATCAAGTAAGGAATTGACTGCCACTTCGGACGCCGTTTTTGACCGGCGTGGGAATAGGAGACTGAGACTTCACTGCTTGATGATCCTGCGGGACGAATTATAGCACGGCAATGGCACCGGGCACGGCTACGGATTCTGCGTCCTGACCAGGCAAGCGTGGACGCGCGCGATGAGCTGCGGGACGGAAAACGGCTTGGTCACGTAGTCGGTAACCCCGGCCTCGAAACCCGCGCGGGTGCTGGGCTCGTCGGTCATGGCGGTGAGCATCAGGACCGGCAGGCGGTAGGTCCGCGAGTTCGCACGCAGCGTTTTCACCACCGCCAGGCCATCCATGCCCGCCATCTTGTAGTCCAGCACCACGAGGTCCGGCGGATCCTCGTCGATCATGCGCAGCGCTTCGGGACCGCTGGTTGCCTTGTCGATGATGTACTGGTTGTGCTCCTGCAGCGCGCGAACGATGATCTCGAGCGTGTCCGCGTGGTCGTCGACCACCAGGACCTTGAAGCGGCGCTTCGTGTCCCCGGTCGGGCTGGGCACCACCGGGGAAAGAGGCCTCAGGCTGGTGCGCTCGGCAAGCTCGATATCGCAGCCTTCGTAGGCGCAGAACACCTCGAGACCGCCGCCGATCTTCCCGGCGAGCGCCCGAGCCTTCGACTCGATGTCGGCCACGCACGCGTCGTCGTGCCCCGGATCGTGGTGCGTCAATGCGACGCGCTTCACGCCGGCCGCCGCGGCGATTTGCACCACGTACTCGTAGGTGCTGTGACCCCAGGTCTTCTTGGCGGGATACTCCTCGGGGGTGTACTGCGCGTCGTGGATCACCAGGTCGGCGCGGGACATGAACTGCGCGTGCCGGCGATCCCCCTCGTGCAGGATCGATTCGATGCGGCCCGGCTCGGCATCGGCGCGCCACAGCTCGTCGGCGAACGGCTCGTGGTCCACGAGGTACACCACCGACCGGCCGTCGGCCTCGATGCGATAGCCCAATGTCATCGCCGGGTGGTTCAAGAACTGCGCGATGACGCGCGTGCCGCCGATGTTGTGGATGCCCTCGGTCAGGTCGTGGTAGGTGATCGCTGCCGGCAGCTGGCTCAGCTCCACCGGGAAGTAGGTGAACTCCATCTGCCCGGCGAGCACGTGGTGCAGCGAGCCGCCGCTGCCTTTCGGCCCGTAGATGGAGGCTGAGTTTCCCTTGACGAAGGCGGGGCCGAAGAAGGGAAAGCCCTGGATGTGGTCCCAGTGCGTATGCCCGAGGAGGATGCTGGCGGCGATGGGCTTGGGCGATCGCGCCATCAGGTCCATCGCAAGCGGATGAGCGCCAGTGCCGCAGTCGAGCACCAGGAGGGCGCCGCTGTCGGTGGTCAGCTCGACGCAGGAGGTATTGCCGCCGAAGTGGACCGTGCCCGGCCCCGGTGTCGCGATCGATCCTCGGGTTCCCCAGAAACGCACCCTCATTGCTAGCACTCCTCCCAGTTGTAGCCCACCAGCGACTCGAGCTCTTCCGGATCGGTAACGATGAAGCCGTTGACCACGTCCCGGATCACGACGTGCCGGGTGCCGAATTCGACGGCATCGTAGGCGCGAACGTGCGGCGCCATCGCCCGGCGGGGATCGTCCGGCTTCACTTTAGCGCACTGCATCCGCACGCGCTCCCCGAAGACCTGCACGATACGCTCCCGCTTGGCGTGGCACGCCACGTGGTTCAGGGCGGTTGCATCGCGCCCCTCCTTGCACACGTAGCCGATGCTTCGCACAACTCCCTTGCGGACTCCGAGCCGCAGCGACCCGGTCCTTTGAGCGTAATCGACCTCGCCGAGCTGCACGCCCTGGATCGAGGTGACGAGCCGGAGCGCGGCCTGCGAAGATTGCGTCGAGGCCGGCTCGTCAGGTGCGTCCCAGGTGGCATAGGCCCACAGCGCGAGAAGGGCGATGCCCAGCGCGGCCGCGCCCTTTGCGATGGGGCTCTCGCCCGACTTCTCCCAGCTCCACCCTTGTTTCGGGGGCCTTTGCATTCTCCCTCCCGGTTCCCATCATGAGCCCGAAAATCGCAGCCTGTATCCTGATCGATTTCGCGGCCGGGAGCGATGATGGGGATGCCTACGACGCTCGTGTTGTGGGGTTTGCTGGCTTCGACAACTGTCGGGGCCCAAACGATCGACGTTCGCAAGTAGTCACGCGCCGCGAGCCCTGCTGATGGCGATGCCCCAACCTCCGATGGCGGCACGCTCGATGCGCGAGCGGCTCGGCGCCCTGAAAAACCTCCCGCCTTTCATCAAGCTCGTCTGGGAGACCAGCCCGGCCCTGACGATTTCCCAGGGGCTCTTGCGGCTGGTGCGCGCGCTCCTGCCGGTGGCGACCCTCTACGTCGGCAAGCTGATCATCGACGAGGTGATCCGGCTGGTGCAGTCGCCCGACGGCCGTGCGCCGCTCGAAACCCTCATGGGCGGCGGCGCGCTATCGCACCTCGGCACCTTGATCGCGATCGAGTTCGGACTCGCGATCGCCGCCGACGTGCTCGCACGCCTGGTGGGCCTGGTGGACACGCTGCTCTCCGAACGCGTGGGGATCGCAACCAGCCTGCGATTGATGGAGCATGCCGCCACGCTCGACCTCGAGGACTTCGAGGACAGCGAGCTGCAGGACCAGCTCGAACGCGCGCGCCGCCAGGCCTCGGGGCGCATGACGCTGATGGGGCAGGTGTTCAACCAGGCGCAGGACATGGTCACCATCGCGAGCTTTGCCGCGGGCCTCCTGGTGTACGCGCCGTGGTTGATCGCGCTCCTCGCCCTGGCGCTGATTCCGGCAGTGATCGGCGAGGCGCGCTTCAACGCCCAGGCGTACTGGCTGAATTACGCGCGCGCCCCCGAGCGCCGCGAGCTCGACTACGTGCGCCAGACGGCGGCGAGCGTCGAGACCGCGAAGGAGATCAAGATCTTTGGCCTGAATCCATTCCTGATCGAGCGCTATCGCACGCTCGCCACCAGCTTCTTCGAGGCGAACAAGCGTCTCGCGGTCCGGCGGGCGGGCTGGGGCGGGTTGCTCGCCTCAGTGGGCACCGTGGCCTATTACGTGGCGTACGCATACATCGTGTGGCGCACGATTCACGGGGAGTTCTCCATCGGCGACCTCACGTTTCTCGCGGGCTCGTTTCGCCGCCTGCACACGATGATGGAGGGCCTGCTGATCGGGTTCACGGCGCTCGCGAGCCAGGCGATGTACCTGGACGATCTCTTCTCGTTCTTCGAGATCAAGGCCGAGATCGTCTCGCCCGCCAATCCGCGCGTATTCCCGAAGCCGATCCGCGCGGGGTTCGTCTTCGAAGACGTTGGCTTCCGCTATCCCGGCGCCGAGCGCTGGGCGGTGCGCCACCTCTCCTTCACGCTGCAGGCGGGCGAGGTGCTGGCGCTCGTGGGTGAGAACGGCGCGGGAAAAACCACGCTGGTAAAGCTGCTCTCGCGCCTCTACGATCCAGACGAGGGCCGGATCCTCCTCGACGGGCACGACCTGCGCGAGTACGACCTCTTCGAGCTGCGCGCCAACATCGGCGTGATCTTCCAGGACTTCGTGCGGTTCCATTTGACTGCGGCGGAGAACATCGCCGTGGGGCGGATCGAGGCGCGCGGCGACCTCGAGCGCATCCGCACGGCCGCCGCGCAAAGCGGCGCGGACCACGTGATCGAGAAGCTCCCCGGCGGCTACGACCAGGTGATCGGCAAGCGCTTCAGGACCGGCATCGACCTGTCGGGCGGCGAATGGCAGAAGATCGCCATCGCCCGGGCCTACATGCGCGACGCGCAGCTCCTGATCCTCGACGAGCCGACCGCCTCGCTCGATGCGAGGAGCGAGTTCGAGGTGTTCCAGCGCTTCAAGGAGCTTTCCCACGGCAAGACCGCGGTGTTGATCTCGCACCGGTTCTCGAGCGTGCGCATGGCCGATCGCATCATGGTCCTGGGCGACGGGATGATCGAAGCCGTCGGCACCCACGAGGAGCTCCTCACCCGCGGCGGGCGCTACGCCGAGCTCTTCGAGTTGCAAGCGGCGGGGTACCGATAGGTCAGTTGTAACAGGACGTAAAAAGGCGTCCTCCGAACGCCCCCGCGGGACGTTAGCCGGGTAGGATTTCCACGGACGGCTTAAGGAGCTCGAAATGGCAAGGATTCTCAGGTGGGTGTTGCTCGTGGCGGCGGCGATTTTCGCCTCGGCGGCGGTGGCGCAATCCGGCCCGGAATACGAGCAGCGGCGCTCCCGCGCGATTTTCGCGCAGCCGGAGCTCGACCAGATGCTGGCACCCATCGCGCTTTATCCCGATGCGCTCCTCTCCCAGATCCTCATGGCGGCCACCTATCCGCAGGAGGTCGCCGAGGCCGCGGGCTGGTCGCGCGCCAACGGGGGCTTGCGCGGCGACCAGGCGGTTCGCGCCGTCGAGCAGGAGGACTGGGATCCGAGCGTGGTTTCCCTCGTCGCCTTCCCGCAGGTGCTCGCGATGTTGGACGAGCGGCGCGGCTGGACCGAGCGACTCGGAGCGGCCTTCCTCGACCAGCCTGACCAGGTGATGGACACGGTCCAGCACCTCCGCCGCCGCGCCGATGCCGCGGGCAGCCTGCGCTCGAGCGAGGAGATCGTGGTCCAGCGCCAGGGCCACGACTACGTGATCGATCCGCCGAGCCCCGAGGTGGTCTACGTGCCGTACTACGACCCGCGCGTGGTCTACGGCAACTGGTGGTGGCCCGAGTACCAGCCGGTGTACTGGAATCCGTGGCCCGGTTACGGTTACCGCAGTGGGTACCGCGGATTCGGCTGGGGCTACGGCATCTCGCTCGGCAGCGGCTTCTTCTTCGGCTCGTTCGACTGGCCGCGGCGCTACCTGCGCTACTCGAGCCATCGCCCCTGGTACCACCATGGCCACGGTTACCACGGCGGCCATCGCTGGACCCACGGGCGCGATCACCGCCGCGACCGCGACGGGCGCAGCACGTCCGGGCGCACCGGCGACCGTGACCGCTGGCGCGATCGCGATGGGCGTCCAGACCGCCGCGACGCGCGCACGCCCGATCGGCGCGACGGACGCACGGGCGACCGTCGTGCCACCGCGCCCGCGCCCGCCCCGACCACTCAGGGATTCTTCCCGCCGCGCACGGAGACCCCGGTCCGGCAACGCGTCGAGAGCATCGTGCCGCAGCAGGCCGCCTCGCAAAATCCGGCGTTGCGCACCGTTACGCCGCGTTATCGCAACGAGAGCGCCCCCCGCGAGGGCCGCATCCAGGCTCCGGCCGTGCAACAGCAGTCGGCGCAACCGCAGGCGTACGTGCCCGCGCAGCGTGCGGCTCTCCAGCGCCAGGCACCGGCGCCCGTGGACCGGCCGGCGGTGCAGGCCGCGCCCGTCGAGCGTTCGTCTCCGGTGCAGCGCGCCGCTCCCGTTGAGCGCGCGACGCGCGAGGACCGCCCCGAGCGTGCTTCCCCCGCCGAGCGTTCCTCGCCCGCGGAACGCGGCGGGGGTCGCGCAGGTCGCGAGCGGTAAGGAACACGCTGGGCTATTCGCCGGGCGGTAGGAGGGCACGCCGACATTCGTGCCCTCGCCCATTTCCTCGCGCGCGCCGAATAGTGCGCGGAACTCACGGCGCGTGCCTGGCGTCAGACTCCAGCTTGGAGGACGCAAATGGCGCGCAAGTCGGTCACCGCTTCAGAGCTGCACGACCTCCTGTCTCGCGAGTTCCGCAAGACAGCGGGGGACCACTGCCTCCGATGCCGCGTGCCGATCCCTGCCTTCATGGACTCGAAGTCGGGCGGGGCGAATTGGCGCGTCGGTACCCTTGACGAGTGCTCGACGCTGTGTCATTCGATCCTCGAGGACCTGGTCAGTACGCTCTCAGCGAAATACAAGATCAGGCGTCCGTTACGTTCCAAGTGACGCGCGACGCGGACTCAGTACACCACCACCGACCGGATCGACTCCCCGCGCTCCATCAAATCGAAACCGTCGTTGATGTCCTCGAGCGGCAGCGTGTGGGTGATGAGCTCGTCGATCTTCAACTTGCCCTCCATGTACCAGTCGACGATGCGCGGGACGTCGGTGCGCCCGCGCGCGCCGCCGAAGGCCGAGCCCTTCCAGACACGGCCGGTGACGAGCTGGAACGGGCGCGTGGAAATCTCCTGCCCGGCACCCGCCACGCCGATGATCACCGAGACGCCCCAGCCCTTGTGGCAGCACTCGAGCGCCTGGCGCATGGTGGTGGTGTTGCCGATGCACTCGAACGAATAGTCCGCGCCACCGCCGGTCAGATCGACGATCGCGTCGACCACGGCGGGCACGCTCTTCGGATTGATGAAGTGCGTCATGCCGAATTGCCGTCCCAAAGCCTCCCGCGCGGGGTTGATGTCGATGCCCACGATCTTGTCCGCGCCCACCATCTTCGCGCCCTGGATCACGTTCAAGCCGATGCCGCCCAGCCCGAATACCACCACGTTTGCGCCGGCCTCGACCTTCGCCGTGAAGATCACCGCGCCCACGCCGGTGGTCACGCCGCAGCCGATATAGCAGACCTTGTCGAAGGGCGCGTCCTTGCGGATTTTCGC
>JALYSB010000243.1 GCA_030855025.1 Pseudomonadota bacterium | reverse complement strand
GGGCTACTTGATCGGCTTGATGAGGTCGAAATTCAACGGCGCGTTGGGGGGCGGCGCGCCCTTGCCCGGCTTGGTGACCTCGGCGATTTCCCCGCAGAACGCTTCCTGCTTCGCGGGGCAGCTCGCCTTCACGCGCGAATAGACGCTGTCGCGGTCGTCGGCGGCACCGGGGCTGGCGAGGTGCTTGTGGATCCACGCCTTGTAGTCGGCGTCCTTGGCCACCGCACCGGCCACTGAATCGACATTTTTCCACTCCACCATGAGGCGCAGCAGCGCGTCGGTGTAGAGCTCCTCGACCGGACCGCTGTCGCAGTGGCGATAATCGACGTAAGCCTTCTGCAGGCTCGGCCAGCTCACCACGCGCTCGATCGCCTTTTCCGCGGCCGCCGAATCGCCCTTGCTGCACACCTTCTGCGCCTGCGCAGACACGGCCGCCGCGGCGGCGCAGCACAACAACAATCGCATGAGCTTCATTTCAGGCCGCCCTTCCCGGACGCCGTCCGGCGTTTTCCAGCCGCGCGCGAACCGCGCGCACGATGCCCGCCGCGTCGAGCCCGCAATCGGCGATGAGCTGCTGCGGGTCACCATGCTCCACGAACGCATCGGGCAGGCCGAGCATCAGGATCGCGACCGCGAGACCGTCGGCCGCCAGCGCCTCGGCCACCGCCGAGCCCGCGCCTCCCGCAATAACGCTTTCCTCGACGGTTACGATGACGTCGTGGGTGGTAGCGAGCTTGAAGGCGAGCTCACGGTCGATCGGCTTCACGAACCGCATGTTGGCGACGGTGGCGTTCAAGGCCTCGCCAGCCTCGAGCGCCGGCGCGAGCATCGAGCCGAAAGCGAGGATCGCCACGCGCTTGCCCTCGCGCCGGACTTCTCCCCGTCCCACCGCCAGCGCCTTCATTTCCTTCCGCAGCTCCACGCCGGGGCCCGCGCCGCGGGGATAGCGCACCGCGCTGGGCCCGTTCAAGCCAAAGCCGGTGAAGAGCATCTGGCGGCATTCGTTCTCGTCGGAAGGGGCCATCACCGTGAGGTTCGGAATGGCGCGCAGGTACGAATGGTCGAAGGCGCCATGGTGCGTGGGGCCGTCGGCGCCCACCAGGCCGCCGCGATCGAGCGCGAAGAGGACCGGGAGGTTCTGCAGCGCCACGTCGTGGATCAGCTGGTCGTAGGCGCGCTGCAGGAAGGTCGAGTAGATCGCCACCACGGGCTTGCGGCCCTCCACCGCGAGGCCGGCGGCGAAGGTCACCGCGTGCTGCTCGGCGATGCCCACGTCGAAATAGCGATCGGGAAACTCCTGGGAGAACTTCACCATCCCCGAGCCCTCGCGCATGGCGGGCGTGATCGCGATCAAGCGCTCGTCCTGCCGCGCCATGTCACAGAGCCACTCGCCGAAGACCTGCGTGTACGTGGGCTTGGGCCGCGCATCCGCCGCGAACTTCGCCTTGACGATGCCCACCCCGGGATCGAACTTGCCCGGGCCGTGGTAGGTGATCGGGTCTTCCTCGGCGAGCTTGTAGCCCTGGCCCTTGCGCGTCACCACGTGCAGGAACTGCGGGCCCTCGAGGCGCTTCACGTTGGTGAGCGTATCGAGGAGCACTTCCAGGTTGTGGCCGTCGACAGGGCCGGTGTAGTTGAAGCCGAACTCCTCGAACATCGTCGAAGGCGTGATCATGCCCTTGGCGTGCTCCTCGAAACGCTTGGCGAGCTCCTTCACGGTGGGCGTCGCCGCGAGCATCTTCTCCGCGGTCTTCTTGGTGGCGGCGTAGAAGCGCCCCGACATGAGCTTGGCGAGGTAGTTGTTGAGGGCGCCCACGTTCTCCGAGATCGACATGTCGTTGTCGTTCAGCACCACGATCACGTTGGCGCCGGTCTGCTCGGCATTGTTCAGTGCCTCGAAGGCCATGCCGGCCGTCAACGCGCCGTCCCCGATCACCGCAACCACATGGCGATCGGATCCCTGGCCCTTCGCCGCCACCGCCATGCCGAGCGCAGCGGAGATCGAGGTGGACGAATGCGCGGTGCCGAAGGTGTCGTAGGGGCTCTCCTCGCGGCGCGGGAAGCCCGCGATCCCGCCCTTCTGGCGCAGGCGCTTCATGCCCTCGCGCCGGCCGGTGAGGATCTTGTGCCCGTAGGTCTGGTGGCCCACGTCCCAAACGAGGCGATCGTGCGGCGTGGCGAAGACGTAGTGAAGCGCGATGGTGAGCTCGACCGTACCCAGGTTCGAGGAGAGGTGGCCGCCCGTGCCGGAGACCGAATCGACGATGAAGGCGCGCAGCTCGATGGCGAGCTGCGCAAGCTGCTTGCGATCGAAGCGCCGGAGGTCGGCGGGATCGTTAACCGACTCGAGGAGGGGGTAGGTGCTCATGCGGTTAACGTCATTCTAACGCTCACGATGGACGATGAATTCGGCGAGGTGGCGCAGCCGGTCTGCGCGGCCGCCGAAGGGGGCGATCGCTGCGAGCGCGTCCGCCAGGAGCTCGTTGGCGAAGCGCTTGGCGGGAACCAGCCCCATCAGGCTCGTATAGGTGGGCTTGCCGTTGACCTTGTCCTTGCCGGCGGTCTTGCCGAGCGTTTCCGCGTCGCCCTCCTCGTCGAGGATGTCGTCGACCACCTGGAAGGCGAGGCCGATGCATTTGGCGTAGCGGTCGAGGTGCTCGAATTCGGCGGGCTCGAGCTCAGTGCCGCAATACGACCCCATGAGGACCGAGGAGCGGATGAGGGCGCCGGTCTTGAGGATGTGCATGCGCTCGAGCTCGGGGAGCGTGAGCGTCTTGCCGACCGAATCGAGGTCGATCGCCTGCCCGCCCGCCATGCCGCGCGAGCCGCACGCGGCGGCGAAGAGCTGGACCATCTTCAGCTGGGTCTCGGGATTGTTCGCGAGCCGATGCTCGGCGAGAAGCTGGAAGGCGAGGCTTTGCAGGGCATCGCCCGCGAGGAGCGCCGTCGCCTCGTCGAACTCCACATGGCAGGTGGGCTTGCCGCGCCGCAGCACGTCGTCGTCCATGCAGGGAAGATCATCGTGGATGAGCGAGTAGGCGTGGATGATCTCCACGGCCGACGCGGGAAACTTCAGGCGCTCGGCCTCGGCGCCGGTGAGCTCGCCTGCCGCATACACCAGCATCGCGCGCACGCGCTTGCCGCCGCCCAGCGTGGAGTAGCGCATCGCGTCGTGCAGCCGGTTCGGGGCCACTTGCTGTGCGGGAAGGAGCTCGGTGAGCGCCGCCTCCATCCGGCCGGCCACGTCGCGCGACCAGGCCTGAAAGTCCACGGTGCTCACTTGTCGTTGGGCGTGTAATCGCGCAGGGTCCCGCCCTCGAGGATGGCGATGCGCGCCTGCGCGTCGGTCAAGCGGGACTCGCAGAACTTGAGGAGCTCGGCGCCGCGCTGGTAGGCGGCGAGCGACTCCTCGAGGGGCAGCTTGCCGTCCTCCATGCGGTGGACCAAGGCTTCGAGTTCCTCGAGGGCCTTTTCGAAGGTCAGGGCGTCGCCGGGGCTGGCGGGCGGGGGGGTCTGGGGCATGGGATACGGGCGGGGCCGACGGGGTTGCGATCGTAACGGGATTTTACACGAAGGTCTTGAAAGATAAGGGAACTCAGGCCAGAATGGCGGTCTGAACACCAGTAGCACGGGACGGAGCTGCAGAGTTAAAAGCTAGCTGACTCAATTGCCCGCTTGTTGTTTTCATCTTCGAGTCCTGGGGGTGCAGATAATGACGGATCTCGCGAGTCAGAAAGCGCTCACGCGCTCGGCTCCAAACCTTCCGCTTTCGTGGTATTTCGACCCGAAAGTGGCGGAAGTCGAACAAAAACTCCTCTTCGCCAAGGGCCCCGGTTACGTGGCCCACGAGCAGATGGCGCCGAACCCTGGCGACTATCGGGTGCTCGACTGGAGAAATGCGGGCGCGTGGTCCCTCGTGAACAACGGCGGGCGCCACGACCTGGTCTCCAACGTCTGCCGCCATCGCCAGTCGATCATGCTGAAAGGCGCCGGCAATTTGCCGGGCGGCACCATCACCTGCCCGCTGCACCGCTGGAGCTACGACAGCGAGGGTAAGCACCTCGGTGCCCCCGACTTCCCCGAAAAAATCTGCCTCGACCTCCCACGCCAGGGATTGCAGAAGTGGAATGGCATGCTCTTCAACGGCAAGCGCGACGTCGCGCGCGACCTGGCGAAGATGG
>JALYSB010000073.1 GCA_030855025.1 Pseudomonadota bacterium | reverse complement strand
GGGCTGCGGCGAGCGCCTGCCGCAACCGCCCGCCGATCCGCCGCGCTTCGCGGCCGTCGCCGCCTTCGGCACATTGCGCCACCTCCACCAGGCGGTCGAGGCGCTCGGGTCGGCGAAACGCATCGGACCGCTCCAGCATCCCGAGCACCGACTCGGCGTCGATTGCGGCCGCGCGCGCGAACAGGTCTGAATGCAGGATCGCGAGCCGCGCGAGATCGCGGCAATCGGCAGGCGCGTTGACGCGTGTCGCCAGCGCCGCGGCCGCCTCCAGGCCCGTATCGAGCACCAGCAGCGAATAGCGAACTGGCAGCACGCAACCCTGCGCTGCGGCGCGCTCGAGTCGCGCGGCGAGCTGCTCGGGCACTCCAGGGTCCGAGAAGGCGTGGTCGATTTCGGGAAGGATGCGCTCGAGGGCGCCGCATTCGCGCAGCACCGCGATCATGCGCGACGGGCTCTCCTCCATCAGGCCGCGCGCGACCTCCCGCCAGACGCGCTCCGGCACCAGCGCGTCGGCTTCTCCCCGCTCCACCATGGCCACCATCAGGGCGAGCGTCTCAGGCGCGATCGCGAAGCCGAAGCGCGCGGCGAAACGCGCCACGCGCAGGATCCGCACCGGATCCTCGGCGAACGCAGCGCTCACGTGGCGCAGGATGCCCGCCTTCAAGTCTCCCGCCCCGCCGTGGGGATCGATGAGCCGGCCATCGTCGCCGCGCGCCATGGCATTGATGGTGAGGTCGCGGCGCCGCAGGTCGTCCTCGAGGGTCACGCTGGGCGCGGCGTGGAACGTGAAACCCTTGTAGCCGGGACCGGTCTTGCGCTCGGTACGCGCGAGCGCGTACTCCTCGTGGGTCTCGGGATGGAGGAACACCGGGAAGTCGCTACCGACGGGCTTGAATCCCTGCCGCAGCATCTCGCCTGGATCCGCGCCCACGACCACGTAATCGCGATCCTGGACCGGCAGGCCCAGCAGCTCGTCGCGCACCGAGCCGCCGACCTGATAGGTCTTCAAACTCCCCTAAGCCTGGAGCGGGGCATTGGCATACGGCTCGTCCTCGGCGACGAATTCCTTCTCGCGGAGGGCGTCGTCGACCCAGGCGCGCACGCCGGAGGCTTGGCGCATCGCCTCGCAGTACGCGCTCGACGCGGGCGTGAGCTTCACGCCGTAAGTGGTGAAGCGCATCACGACCGGCGCGAACATCGCATCGGCCGCGCAGAACGATCCGAACAGGAACGGCCCCGTTTGCCCGTACCGCTGCCGGGCTTCGGCCCAGAGCGCCTCGATGCGATCGATGTTCACCTGCACCTCGGGCTTGAGCCCCTTGCCGGGGTGCGCGGCACGGATGTTCATCGGCATGTTGGCGCGCAGGTCGCGGAAGCCCGAGTGCATCTCCGCCGAGATCGAGCGCGCCAGGGCGCGTGCGGACGGGTCGCGCGGCCAGACCGTGCGATCGGGAAACCACTCGGCAAGGGTCTCCGCGATGGCGAGCGTGTCCCAGACCGACTGCGTGTCGCGCCACAGCACCGGCACCAGCCCCGACGGCGACCAGCGCTGGATCTGGGCATCCCACTCCGCCGAGTGGAAACGCAGCTTGACCTCCTCGAACTCGATGCCGAGCTGGCGCATCAGCACCCAGGGGCGCATGGACCACGAGGAGTAGTTCTTGTTGCCGATGACGAGCGTAAGGCCAGCCATGGGTCTACCTTCCTGCGTTGTAGCGATAGCGGTCGTAGCGGGCGCGCGCTCCCGAGCCCACCAGGTACTCGGGAACGACGGCCTCCAGGGGCGCGGGCTGGAAGCCGAATTCCGTGGGAAAGGGTTGCGTTGCGACGTTGTCGACGCCAAGGGAGCGCAAGTTATCGCGCGTCATGAGCTTGCCGGGCAGGATCTCGAGCGCGAACGCCTGGAGCCTTGCGAGAGCGCCTGGCAGGGCCACCACGGTGCGGCGCTTGCCGAGGGTGGCGGCGACGAAACGTACCAGGTCCTCGAGGGTGTATGCCACCGGCCCGCACAGCTCGTAGACCTGGCCGAAGGTGCGCGGATTGCCGAGGGCGTGCGCGAAGCAGCGCGCGACGTCTTCCACCCAGATCGGCTGCAGCCGCGCCCTGGCGCCGCCGAGCGGAATCACGGGGAACCAGCGCACCAGGGCGGCAAACGTATTGAGAAAGCGGTCGTCGGCGCCGAACATCACCGAGGGCCGGAAGATCGTGACCGGAAGGATCCCCGCGGCGCGGCGCACCTCGCCCTCGCCCTCGGCCTTGGAGCGCAGGTAGTCGCTCGGCCCCTCGGCCGAAGCTCCGAGCGCGCTCATGTGGAGCAGGTGCCGCACCCCCGCCGACTGGCAGGCCTCGACCACCTTGCGCGGCAGCTCGGCGTGGCACGCGCGGAAGCTCTGGCCGCGGTGCTCGTGGAGGATCCCCACCAGGTTGATCACTGCATCCATGTTCTCGAACGAGCGCGCGAGCGCGGCCGTGTCGTGCGGGTTGGCGACCACCACTTCCACGGTGGGCAGCACGGCGAGCGGCATCGCGCGGGGGCGGCTGCGGGTGATCGCGCGCACCCGGATGCCGCGGGGGGAGAGTTGCTCGGCGATCGCACGTCCCACGAAGCCGCTGGCGCCGACGATGCAGACACTCGAGATGTCCATGGCCGCCGCCTCAGGGAAGGTTGGAAGCGACGGAGGTGCCGGGCGGGTCGGCAGCGCGTCCCGGCACCATCCCGAGGAGCTGCTTCATGCTCGCCTGCTGCCCACTTAGCCGATGGCGGTAATACCACGCGTTGGCGAACACCTTCTTCACGTAGTCGCGGGTCTCCGCGAACGGGATGGTCTCCGCGTAGATCGCGCCTTCGAGCGCGCGCTCGTGGCGCCAGCGGCGCGCGCGGCCGGGGCCGGCGTTGTAGCCGGCGGTGGCGAGGATCGGATGGCCCAGGTCGTCGAGGACCCGGCGGAAGTAGTACGCGCCCATCTGGATGTTGACCTCGGGCTGCACCAGCATGTCGGGCGAGTAGGGCTGCACCGGGATCTGCTTGGCGACCCAGCGTGCGGTCGCGGGCATGAGCTGCATGAGGCCCATGGCGCCCACGCGCGAGCGGGCCTCGGGCATGAAGCGGCTCTCCTGGCGGATGATCGAATAGACCATCGCCTCGTCCACGGCGAATTGGCGCGCCGCCGCGCCCAGCGCCTCGCGATGCGGAGTCGGATAGCGCTGGGTGAAATCGTGCAGCGCGAGGGTGCGATCGGCGGTGTTGATCGCGCGGTCGGGCTCGTTGGCGAGACGCGCCAGTTCGGCTGCGGCGAGGAGGCTGCGGTCGTCGCGCCCGCGCAGCGCCCAGATCCATTCGCGCAGCGCCTCGTTGTCGAGGCCGATCCGGTAGAGCGTGAGCGCGCGTTCGATTCCGGGCACGGCGCGCATCCGCTCCAGCTCCGCTGCCGACGGGCGCGCGACACTCCAGTCGGGAGTCACCGTCGCGTTGACCTCCTCGGCTGCCAGCAGTCCGTAGAAGCCGTTCTCGCGTGCGAGGCCCTTCAGCAGTCCCGCCGCGGCCTCGGTTTCGCCGAGCTGGCGCAGCGCGCGCGCGCGCCAGTAGCGCCACGTGGCATCGCGTGCCTCCTCGGGGGAGAGCGCCTGGATCGCCGCGAGCACGGCCTTCCAGTCGCCGGCGCGCAAGCCCGCGCGCGCCTTCCACGCGATCTGCGTGTCGTTGAGTGCCGCCCCCTTGGCCATCGCGTAGTAGCCGAGCGCCCGGGGGTGGTGCACCAGCGCCGCCTGCCAGGCGATCTGCCCCCAGGCGTATTCGGACGCGTTGCTGCCGAGCCGCGGGGCGAGCAGCAGCAATCGATCGGCGGCTTCGTCGGGCTTGGAACGCGCGAGGCGATTCAGCGCGAAGAGAGCGAGCTCGCGGTGCGAGCGCGCCATCAGCGGGGATTTCTCGCGCGCAAGGTACTTCGAGGGATCGGCGGCGGCGCGGTCGAGCGCCTTGTCGTCGAACGCCTGGCTGCGGGGAAGCAGCGCGTTCAGCCGCTTGGCCTCGCGCAGCTGGTTGGCGGCCAGCAGCCGGCGGATCCGCTCCCAGGTCTCGTCGGGCGCAAGGCGCCCGGCGGCGGCGAGGGCGGCGAACACCGGGTCGCAAACCGCGGGCGCATCGCGGGGCGAGCGGAAAAGCGCGAGCGCCTCGGCAGCCGCTTCGGCATCGGCGCGCGACAGGCGCTCCTGCAACGAGTAGCAGGTGATCTCGATGTCGTCGGCGACCAGGTTGGGATGCTCGCCGCGGAACGTGTCCCAGCTGCCTGCGGCCGCGAGGCTCTTCAGCCATTCGCGCCGCAGCGAGTCCGCCAGCGGGCTGTCGGCATGGCGCTTGAGGAAGGCGCGCACCTCCGCGGGGTCGGCACGGCCTGGCTGGCCCACGAGCAGCCAGTAGGTGGGGTAGGCCTCGAGCGCGTGTCCCGCGAGCCGGGGGCGCAACTGCTCGAGTGTCTTCCAGTTGCCCTTCTGCACCGCGTCCTTCATGGCGATCAGGTCGGCCTCGGCAGCGGCGACGGAGGTCGTGGTGGTGGCGTGCGCGCTGAGCGCGGCACTCGCGGCCAAGGCTGCCGCGCACAGCAGCTGCTTCATCTTGATGCAAGTCAAGGCCATTCGCTCCGCCGGTGTCTACCGTTCCCGTAGGGTAAAATTATAGTCTCCAATTCACCGCCCCGAACCGAGCCCATGTCCCTCGAAGATCCCCTGTTCTGGACCGCGCTGCTGAAAATCATCGGCATCAACATCGTCCTTTCCGGGGACAACGCGGTGGTGATCGCGCTTGCCGCGCGCTCGCTCCCGCCGAAGCAGCAGAAGATGGCGATCATCTGGGGTTCGGCCGCGGCCGTGGTGATGCGCATTGTGCTCACGTTCTTCGCGATCGCGCTCCTCGAGATGCATTGGCTGAAGCTGGTCGGCTCGGTGCTGCTCCTCTGGATCGGGGTGAAGCTCCTGATCCCCGAGGCCCATGGGCCCGACATCAAGGCGAGCGACAGCCTCCTCGCCGCGATCAAGACCATCCTCATCGCCGACCTGGTGATGAGCCTCGACAACGTGATCGCGGTCGCCGCCGCGGCCGGCGGGAGCGTAACGCTGCTCGTGATCGGCTTGGCGATCTCGATCCCGCTGGTGGTCTTCGGCGCCACCATGCTCCTGAAGCTGATGGAGCGCTGGCCGATCATCATCACCATCGGGGCGGCGCTGCTCGGGTTCGTCGCCGGCGAGATGGCGTGGGAAGACAAGGCCATCGCCGCGTTCACCTCCCAATTCCCGGGCTACATGAAATATGTCATCGCATTGGCGGGCGCCGCGTTGGTCGTGGGGTTGGGGCGCTTCTTTGCCGGCAAGACCCTGAGGAAGTCGGCCGGGGAGCATCTCGAGCACATGGGAGCCCATCCAGATCCCGAATCGAAGCCAACCGCCACCAGTGACCCCGCCCGTCCCAGCCGCACTTCATAACTATATTTCGAGGAGATTCGCCATGAACCATCGCATTCTCGCCCGCAGCATCGCCGGCCTTCTTGGCGTCGCACTAAGCGCGCTCGTTCCTGCCTATGCCGCGTGGGAACCCACCAAGACCGTGGAGTTCATCGTTCCGGCCGGCACCGGCGGGGGCGCCGACCAGATGGCGCGCCTCATCCAGGCGATCATCGCCAAGAACAACCTGATGAAGCAATCGATGGTCGTGATCAACAAGGGCGGCGGTGCGGGGGCCGAGGGGTTCCTCGAAGTCAAGGGCGCTAAAGGCGAGCCCCACAAGATCATCATCACCCTGTCGAACCTCTTCACCACGCCGCTCGCCACCGGCGTGCCCTTCAGCTGGAAGGACCTCACGCCGGTGCGCATGATGGCGCTCGACCAGTTCGTGCTCTGGGTGCCCACCGACGCGCCCTACAAGACCGCCAACGACTACATCGCCGCGGTGAAGGCGGGCGGCAACAACAAGTTCAAGATGGGCGGTACCGGCTCCAAGCAGGAGGACCAGATCATCACGGTGGCACTCGAAAAGGTCGCGGGCGCGAAATTCACCTACGTGCCCTTCAAGGGTGGCGGCGAGGTCGCCACGCAGCTGGTCGGCAAGCACATCGACTCCTCGGTGAACAACCCGATCGAGGCGGTCGCCCAGTGGCGCGGCGGCAACCTGCGTCCCCTGTGCGTGTTCGACGATACGCGCATGCCGTACAAGGAAAAGATCACCAAGGACATGTCGTGGAACGACATCCCGACGTGCAAGGAGTCGGGCGTGCCGACCGATTACGTGATGCTGCGCGGCATCTTCATGGCCGGCGGCGCCACGCCTGACCAGGTGAAGTTCTACGCCGACCTGATGGACAAGGTGCGCCAGACCCCCGAGTGGAAGAAATTCATGGAGGACGGCGCCTTCAACCAGACCTCCATGGCCGGCAAGGAATACGCGGATTGGGTTGCCAAGAACGAGACCCTGCACATGAACCTGATGAAGGAAGCCGGCTTCCTCGCCGCGGCGCCTGCGAAGTAGACGTGCCCGGCCCCGGGCGCTCGCCCGGGGCCCTCATTCCATCCGCGCGGGGGTAGGTCCGATGCAGGAGCAGCAAGGCCGGCCGGTCGGCTCGGTTCGCGTCTGGGAGATTGTCGTCGCGGTGGCCTTCCTGGCCTTTGGCGGGCTGGTCGTCTGGGACAGCCGGCGCCTGGGCTCGCAATGGGCCTCCGATGGCCCCCAGGCGGGATACTTCCCCTTCTACATCGGCTCGATCATCTGCATATCCGCCATCGCCATCCTGATCGGCGCGATCAATTCGGGCGTCAAGGGCAACAAAGTTTTCGTCTTCTGGGGCCAGCTGCGGATGGTGCTCACGGTCATGATTCCCAGCGTCGTGTACGTGGCCCTGATTTCCAACCCGGTGTATTCGCTCGGCATCTACGAGGCGAGCGCGCTCTTCATCGCGTTCTTCATGCGCATGCTCGGGAAATACGGCTGGGCGAAGATCGCCGCGGTGTCGATCGGCGTGATGGTCGCGTTCTTCCTCATGTTCGAGGTGTGGTTCAAGGTGCCGCTGCCCAAGGGGCCCATCGAAGCCCTGTTCGGGTTCGCCTAGCATGCAGGAGATCAACTCCCTCATCGGCGGCTTCGCGGTCGCCCTCACGTGGTTCAACGTGATGCTGATGCTCGCCGGGGTGACGCTCGGCGTGCTGATCGGCGTGCTGCCGGGCCTCGGCGGGGCCAACGGCGTGGCGATCCTGCTGCCGCTCACGTTCTCCATGGCGCAGCAACCCGGGGGCGCCACCTCGGCCATCATCCTGCTGTCGTGCATCTACTGGGGGGCGCTCTTCGGGGGCGCGATCACCTCGATCCTGTTCAACATCCCGGGCGAGCCGTGGTCGGTGGCGACGACCTTCGACGGTTACCCGATGGCGCAAAAGGGCAAGGCCGCCCAGGCGCTCACGGCCGCGTTCACCTCATCATTCGTGGGCGCCTTCATCGCGGTGGTGATGATCACGTTCCTGTCGCCGCTCGTGGCGCGATTCGCGCTCAAGTTCGGGCCGCCCGAGTTTTTCTCGGTGTATCTGCTCACGTTCTGCGCGTTCGTCGGCATGGCGAAGGGGTCGCCCTTCAAGACCATCGCGGCAATGATGCTCGGCTTCGCGCTCGCCGCAGTCGGGCTGGACACGGTCACGGGGCAGCTGCGGCTCACCTTCGGGCACATGGAGCTCCTGAAGGGCTTCGACTTCCTCATTGCCGTGATCGGCCTCTTCGGCATCGGCGAGATCCTGCTCACCATCGAGGAAGGACTGGTATTCAAGGGCAAGAGCGCGAAGCTCAACGTGAAAGTCGTCCTCGAGACCTGGAAGGAGCTGCCGAAGTACTGGAAGACGTCGTTGCGCAGCTCGCTCGTCGGCTGCCTCATGGGCATCGTTCCCGGTGGTGCCACGCCGGCGTCGTTCATGAGCTACGGCGTGGCCAAGCGCCTGTCGCGCGACGGCGAGAAGTTCGGCACCGGCCAGATCGAGGGCGTGGTGGCGCCTGAGACCGCCGCGCATGCGGCTGGAACTTCGGCGCTGCTGCCGATGCTCACGCTCGGGGTGCCGGGTTCGCCCACGGCGGCGGTGCTGCTCGGGGGCCTGATGATCTGGGGGTTGCAGCCCGGGCCGCTGCTGTTTACGGAGAAGGCCGACTTCGTCTGGGGGCTCATCGCCTCGATGTACCTGGGCAACATCGCGGGGCTGCTGGTGGTGCTCACCTGCGTGCCGCTGTTCGCGTCGATCCTGCGGGTGCCGTTCTCGATCATCGCGCCAGTGATCCTGGTGATCTGCGCGATCGGCGCGTTCACCGTGCACAGCTCGATGTTCGACGTGTGGCTGATGCTGGTATTCGGCGTCATGGGCTACATCTTCAAGAAGCTCGACTATCCGCTGGCGCCGCTGGTGCTCGCGCTGGTGCTGGGGGACCGCGCGGAGGATTCCTTCCGCCAGTCGATGCTGATGTCGCAGGGCAACCTCGGCATTCTCTTCGCCAACGGATTAGTGGGCTCGATCACCGCGCTCGCCCTCCTCATGCTCTTCTGGCCGCTGATCTCGAAGGGGATCGGCATTGTGCGCGGCAAGAAGGCGCCGCCGACCTATACGGAGTGAAGCGATGGCCGTGATCGCGATGACCCAGGAGATGGCCACCCTCGGAAAGGACGTGGCGCTGGGCGTGTGCGAGGCGCTCGGGCTGCAGCAGGTGCGCCATGAGGTGGGCGACGTCGTGGCGGGCCGGATGAGCGTAAAGAAGAGCCTCATCCGCCGCATTCGCGAGGGCAAGGCGGGCAAGGTGGAGAAGTGGGCCGCCGACGAGAAGACGATCTCGATCTTCACCGCCGAGGAGGTCTTCGACCGGGCGGTGAAAGGCAACGTGCTGATCCGCGGCTGGGGCGCCACCCTCCTGCTGCGCTCGGTGCCGCACATACCGTGCGTGCGTGTGTGCGCTCCGCTCGAGGCCCGCGTCCAGCGCCTCATGGAGCGCCTCGAGACCGATGAGGCCGAGCTCGCCCGCCACGAGATCGAGCTCGACGACGCCGCGCGCGCCGCTCGGATGGGCGAGCACTTCAACGTCACCTGGGGCGATCCCACCCTCTACGACCTCACGCTGAACACCGAGCGGATCACGATTTCCGCGTGTGTCGACCAGGTGGTGGCGCTCGCCCGCGCGCCCGAGTTCCAGGAGACCCCGGCCTCGCGCGCCCGCCTCGAAAATCTCGCCCTGCAGGCGCGCGCGCGCGCCGCGCTGCGCGCCGACTCGCGCACCGCCGGGATCGACATCGTGGTCGACGCCGACGCGGGCGTGGTGCGGCTGCGCGGGATCGTGGTGAACGACGCCGAGAAGGCGCTCGGCAAGGAGATCGTCTCCAGGCTTCCGGGCGTGAAATCCGTCGCCGACGAGCTGCGGACGATGGCCGGAGGCCTCTACCGCTTCCCCTCGCAGGTCAAGGACAAGGGGTGATTGGATCCCGGGCCTTCGATCCCGTTGGGGCCGCCCGGGATCAAGGACCTCGCTAGCGGTCCTAGATCTTCCCGGCGTGCTTCAACCGCGAGAGGGTCTCGGCGGAGAGGTTCAGGTAGGACGCGAGCTCCTTCTTCGGCACGCGTTCCAGGAGGTCGGGATGCTTGCGGCCGAAGCGGTGCACGCGCCCCGGCGCGTCCAGAAGGTGGAGCGTGATGGTGTGCGCCATGACCTCGCTCATCAGGAACATGACCTCGTACTCGAAGTCTTCCTTCAGGTCCGGGTGGCGGTCGAGGAAGGCGACCCATTGCGGCAGCGGCAGCTTGGCCACGCGCGCCTTGGTGACTGCGCGGATCGAGTACGGCGCCGGGGTGCGCAGCTTCCACGCCGCGTAGCTCGTGTCCATGTCGTCTTCCTTGGCGAAGCGCAGGATCATCTCCTTGCCCTCGGGGCTCGCCACGACGCGCTTCAAGACCCCGTCGATGACGAAGTACTGCTCCATCTCGTGGGCGCCCTGGGAGAGCAGAACGTCTGCCTTGCGGTAGTCCATCACGACCAGGATCGCCTCGAGCTCGTCGAAGGCGGGCTGCCGCAGGCGCCGGAGAACGATGTTCCGGTGCAAGCGCTCGCGGATCGGGCCGAGATCCGGGTGGTTTACGAGGAGGGTCATCGCGTGCGGAAAGGGTCGAAACTTGACCCGTATCAAGGTGGACTGCGAGGGCGATTTCTAAGATTGTAGCCTGATTCTTTAGTCCATTTTCCCTGCCCGGCCCCCGGAGGAATTCATCATGGCAACCGTCACCCCGCCCGCCGCCGCCCCCGCGCCGGCCATGGCCGCCGTCCCCACGCAACCCCAGGAGACGATCGACGGATTCCACCTCGTCATCGAGGCCCTGAAGCTCAACGGCATCGACACCGTCTTCGGCCTGCCCGGCATCCCGATCACCGACCTCACGCGCATGCTGCAAGCCGAGGGCTTGCGCATGATCTCGTTCCGCCACGAGCAGAACGCCGGCTACGCCGCGTCGATTGCGGGTTTCCTCACGCAAAAGCCCGGCATCTGCCTCACCGTGTCGGCGCCCGGCTTCCTGAACGGCCTCACGGCGCTGGCGCACGCGACCACCAACTGCTTCCCGATGATCCTCATCAGCGGCTCCTCCGAGCGCGAGATCGTCGACCTGCAGCAGGGCGACTATGAGGAAATGGACCAGCTCGCCATCGCCAAGGGAGTCGCCAAAGCGGCCTTCCGGGTGCTGAATGCAGAGGACATCGGCATCGGCATGGCGCGCGCCATTCGCGCCGCGGTCTCGGGACGTCCTGGCGGGGTGTATCTCGATCTTCCCGCGAAGCTCTTCGCGCAGACGATGGAGGCGTCCGCGGGCCGAGCCTCGCTCATCAAGGTGGTCGATCCCGCACCGAAACAGATCCCGGCGCCGGACTCCGTTCAGCGGGCGCTGAACCTTCTACGGGCCGCGAAGAAGCCGCTCATCGTGCTCGGCAAGGGCGCGGCCTACGCGCAGGTCGACGCCGACATCCGCGCGCTCATCGAGAAGACCGGGATTCCGTACCTGCCGATGTCGATGGCCAAGGGACTGCTACCGGACACGCACGAGCTGTCGGCCTCGGCTGCCCGATCGTACGTGCTGCCGGAAGCCGACGTGGTGATGCTCATCGGCGCGCGCCTCAACTGGCTGCTTTCCCATGGCAAGGGCAAGACCTGGGGCGGCAAGGACCACAAGGCGTGGGGCGGCCAGAAGTTCATCCAGGTCGACATCTCGCCGCAGGAGGCCGACAGCAACGTGAAGATCGACGCTCCGGTGGTGGGCGACATCGGCTCGGCCGTTGCCGCGCTCCTGCAGGGCATCGGCTCCAGCTGGTCGAAACCGCCGGCGGATTGGACCGGCGCCATCGCCGAGCGCAAGAACAAGAACGTGGCGAAGATGGCCGAGACGCTGGCCAAGGATCCGACGCCCATGAACTTCCATAGCGCCCTCAACGTGGTGCGCGACATCATCAAGGCGAACCCAGAGGCGGTGCTCGTCAACGAGGGCGCCAACACGCTCGACTTCACCCGCTCGATCGTCGACATGTACCAGCCCCGCAAGCGAATCGACGTCGGCACCTGGGGCATCATGGGCATCGGCATGGGCTACTCGGTGGCTGCCGCCGTGGTGACCCAGCAGCAGGTGATCGCCATCGAGGGCGACAGCGCGTTCGGCTTCTCGGGCATGGAAGTCGAGACCGTCTGCCGCTACGACCTGCCGGTTTGCATCGTGATCATGAACAACAACGGCGTCTATCGCGGCACCGACACCGATCCCACGGGCCGCGACCCGGCGCCGACGGTGTTCGTGAAGAACGCGCGCTACGACAGGATCATCGAGGCCTTCGGCGGCGTGGGCGTGAACGCCACGACCCCGGCGCAGCTTCGCCGCGCGATGGAAGAGGCGATCCGCACGCGCAAGCCCACGCTCATCAATGCCGTGATCGACGAGACCGCCGGCACCGAGAGCGGCCGCATCACCAGCCTCAACCCCGCAGCAGCCAAAAAAGCGAAGGCCTAAGACCATGGAAGCACTCAAAGGCGTACGAATTCTCGACATGACGCACGTGCAGGCGGGTCCGACCTGCTCGCAGCTGCTCGCGTGGATGGGCGCGGACGTGATCAAGTTCGAGCCCCCCCAGGGCGACGCCACGCGCGGCCAGCTGCGCGACGTGCCCAACGCCGACTCGCTCTACTTCACGATGCTCAACTGCAACAAGCGCTCGATCACGGTCAACATGAAAAGCGCCGAGGGCAAGCAGGTGTTCGTCGACCTGCTGAAGAAGTGCGACATCGTGATGGAGAACTTCGGCCCCGGCGTGCTCGACCGCCTCGGCTTCACGTGGGAGAAGATCCACGACATCAACCCCAAGGTCGTGATGGGGTCGATCAAGGGCTTCGGATCGTCGGGGCCTTACTCCGACTTCAAGGCCTACGAAAACGTGGCGCAGGCCATGGGCGGGGCGATGAGCACCACCGGCGTGCCTAACGGGCCACCCTTCGTGACCGGCGCGCAGATCGGCGACTCGGGGACCGGCCTGCACCTCGCCATCGGGCTGCTGGCCGCGCTGCACCAGGCCGGTCGCACCGGGCAGGGACAGTATGTCGAGGTCGCGATGATGGACGGCGTGATGAACCTCTGCCGCGTGAAATTTCGCGATCACCAGCGTCTTTCACGTCAGGCCATGGCGGAGTACTCGGTGCCCACCTACCAGGGCATGGGCGACGTGCCGCGCGCGGGCAACGACTCGGGCGGCGGCCAGCTCGGCAACGCGATCCATTGCAAGCCGCACGGCGCCAACGACTGGCTCTACGTGGTCGTGCAGGAGGCCGTTTGGGCAGCGCTCGCCGGGCGGATCGGGCCCGACGTGGGCGTGCCGGACCTCGCCACCGATCCGCGCGTGGCCACCATCGCCGAGCGCCGCAAGAACCAGTCGCTGGTCTGGACGCTCCTCAGCAAGTTCGCCGAAAAGTACAACAAGCGCGAGCTGATGGCGATCCTGAATCCCCTCGACGTCCCCTGCGGGCCGATCATGTCGACCGAGGACCTCGCCACCGACGAGCACGTGCGCGGGCGCGACATGTGGGTCGAGCTCGACCATCCCCAGCGCGGCAAGTGGTTCAACGTCGGCATGCCGATCAAGCTGTCGGCCTCGCCCGCGGTCATCAAGAGAAGCCCGACGCTCGGCGAGCATACCGACGAGGTATTGAAAGACGTTCTCGAGTACGACCAGGGCAGGATCGATTCCCTCAAGAGCGCCGGCGCCTTCTCCGCCCCGCCCAAGAAGGTCGCGGCATAAGCCTGAAACACAGAGACCACGGAGACCACAGAGAACAACAATGAAAATCGCAATCATCGGTCAGCAGGACTTTGGCAAGGCCGTTCTCGAAGCATTCCTCGCGCGTGGCGATACGGTGGCCGGCGTTTTCGTGGCTCCGGAGAAGGAAGGCGCGAAGCCCGATCCGATGAAGGTCGCCGCCCAGGAGAAGGGCCTGAGGCTGTTCCAGTTTCCCTCCCTCAAGAGCCCCGAAGCCGCGCAGGCGATGAAGGATCTCGACGCGGATATCGGCATCATGGCCTTCGTGCTGCAGTTCGCGCCGCAGGAGTTCGTGAAGATTCCCCGGCATGGCACCATCCAGTACCACCCGTCGCTGCTGCCGAAATACCGCGGGCCGTCCTCGATCAACTGGCCGCTCGCGCGCGGCGAGAAGAAGACCGGCCTCACGATCTTCAGGCCCACCGACGGCCTCGACGAGGGCCCCGTGATCCTGCAGAAGGAAACCGACGTCTCCGAGAACGACACGCTCGGCACCGTCTATTTCGATCGGCTGTTTCCGATGGGCGTCAAGGCGATGCTCGAGGCTGCGGACCTGGTGGTGGCAGGCAAGCATAAGGAAATCGTCCAGGACGAATCGGCAGCGTCCTACGAAGGCTGGTTCCGCGCCAACGAGGCGAAGATCAACTGGAACAACCACGTCGACTGCATCCACAACACCATCCGCGGCGCCGATCCAGCCCCCGGCGCGTGGACCACGGTCGGCGGCAAGAAGCTGCAGCTGTTCGGCTCGAAGAAGCATCCGGTGCGCACCTTCGGCGCGGTGAAGGGCAAGATCGGGGAGATCACCGAGATCACGGATGGCGGCATGCGCATCACCGCCCAGGGCGGACAGGTCGAGGTCGCCAAGGTGAAGGGCGAGGAGACCAAGAAGATCTCGCCCGCGGAGTGGGCCAAGGGCGCAAACGTGGCGGTCGGTACAATCCTCGGTTCCTAGGAGGAGCCATGGCCCACGCAATTAGATTCCACAAGACCGGCGGTCCCGAAGTCCTGCAGTGGGAAGAGGTGAACGTCGCGCAGCCGGGGCCGGGCGAGGTTCTCATCCGCCACAAGGCGGTCGGCCTCAACTACATCGACACCTACCACCGCAGCGGCCTCTACCCCGTGCCGCTGCCCTCGGGCCTGGGCCTGGAAGGAGCGGGCGTGGTCGAGGCC
>JALYSB010000072.1:3579-14568 GCA_030855025.1 Pseudomonadota bacterium | reverse complement strand
GGTCTACATCACGCACCTGAAGCCCGGTGAGGGCGCGCTCACGATGAAGGAAGTGAGCCAGGCCGCGGGGCGCTGGCGGCCGCGGATGCTCGAGAACAACCAGGAATTTTCCCTGTAGCAGGCCAACATGAAGCAGGTGCAACCATGAGCGCAGTCCTCGAACCCAAGATGCAATCGTCGGGCAACGTCGCCGACATGAGCGTGAAGCTTGCCTTCTCCAAGAAGCTGCAGGCCGTCACCAACCGCATCCACTCCACCAGCAACGTCGACGAGATCATCCTCGATGTCTCGCGCGACATCTGCCAGCTGTTCGAGGCCGACCGGATGACGGTCTACATCATGAGCGAGGACGGCAGCTCGATCGTCTCGAAGGTGAAGACCGGCTTGAACTCCTTCAAGGACATCAAGCTGCCGATCTCGGAATCTTCGCTCGCCGGCTACAGCGCGCTCAACAAGCGCCACATGAACATCAAGGACGTCTACGACGACTCCGAGCTCAAGCAGTACTCGGCCAACCTCACGTTCCTGAAGGCGGTCGACCAGCGCACCGGCTACCGCTCCAAGCAGATGCTGATCGCCCCGATCCTGGGTGGGGACACCGGCACGGATCTCATGGGCGTGATCCAGCTCATCAACAACCTTGCCGGCCAGCCGTTCTCGAGCTTGCACGACGAGGGCGTGATGGAGCTCTCCAAGACGCTCGCCATCGCCTTCCGCGTGCGCCAGCAGATGCCCGGCTCGGTCCAGTCGAAGTTCGAGCACCTCGTGATCGACAACGTGATCGCCGCGGGCGAGCTCGATCTCGCGACCAAGGCCGCGCGTCGCAAGAACAAGAACGTCGAGGAGATCCTCATCGACGAGTTCCAGGTGAAGCTGCCCGCCATCGGCGCGGCGCTCGCCAAGTACTTCGCGGTCGAGTACGAGCCGCACAAGTCGGACCGCATCAAGCCGCCGGACCTGCTGAAGAACATCAAGCGTGACTATGCTGTGATGAACCACTGGGTGCCGCTCGAGGATTCCAAGTCCGGGGTGGTGGTGATGTCGACCGACCCCGAGCGCGTGAAGAGCTCGCGCATGGTGGAGAACGTGTTCCCGCGCACCAAGATCGTCTACAAGGTCACGACCGAGCGCGATTTCAAGCTCACGCTCGACCTCTTCTTCGGCGCCGACGGAGGCGGCATGGCTGGCGGCGGGAGCGAGTCGATCGGGGACCTGCTGTCGAGCCTCGACGAGGACGATGAGGGCGGCGGGGGTGCCAGCGCCGACGACGTCTCGGCTGCGGCCGACAACGAGCTGGTCAAGCTCGTCAACAAGATCATCGTGGACGCCTACAACCAGGGCGCCTCCGACATCCACGTCGAGCCTACGCCCGGCAAGGGCAAGGTCGGCATCCGCTTTCGCAAGGACGGATCGCTCTCCAACTACATCGAAGTGCCCTCGGCCTACCGCTCGCCCCTGATCACGCGCCTGAAGATCATGTGCGACCTGGACATCTCGGAGAAGCGCCGCCCGCAGGACGGCAAGATCAAGTTCAAGAAGTTCGGTCCCCTCGACATCGAGCTGCGCGTGGCGACCATCCCCACCGCGGGCGGCGTCGAGGACGTGGTGATGCGCATCCTCGCGGCCGGCGAGCCGATCCCGCTCGACAAGCTCGGGGTGCTGCCGACCAACATGGAACGGCTCAAGGGTTGCATCTCGAAGCCCTATGGCCTGTTCTTCGTATGCGGCCCGACGGGTTCCGGCAAGACCACCACGCTGCACTCCGTGCTGGGGTCGCTAAACACCGTCGACACCAAGATCTGGACCGCGGAGGATCCGGTCGAGATCACGCAGAAGGGCCTGCGCCAGTGCCAGATGAATCCCAAGGCGGGGCTCAACTTCGCCAACGCGATGAAGGCGTTCCTGCGCGCGGATCCGGACATCATCATGGTTGGCGAGATGCGCGACAAGGACACGACCGCGATCGGCATCGAGGCGTCCCTCACGGGCCACCTGGTGTTCGCCACCCTGCACACGAACTCCGCGCCGGAATCGATCATCCGCCTGCTCGACATGGGGATGGACCCGTTCAACTTCGCCGACGCGCTCCTGGGCATCCTCGCGCAACGCCTCGCCAAGCGCCTGTGCAAGTGCAAGGAGGCTTACACGCCCGACTCGACCGAAGTGAAGCATTTCATCACCGAGTACTGCGGCGAGCTGGTCAACACGCCCGAGTTCAAGGTCGACCCGAATGCCGGCTACAAGAAGCTCTTCGACCGCTTTCAGAAGGACTACGGCTTCGGCAAGCCGGATTTCAAGCTCTACCGGCACAAGGGATGCGACATCTGCGGCGGCACCGGCTACAAGGGCCGGGCCGGCCTGCACGAGCTGCTGGTAGGAACGGATCCGATCAAGAAGATGATCCAGGAGCACGCCCGCGTTGCCGAGATCCTCGCCCAGGCGCTCGCCGAGGGAATGCTCACCCTGAAGATGGACGGCATGGAAAAAGTGCTGCAGGGCATCACCGACATGGCGCAGGTCCGGGCGGTCTGCATCAAGTGACGACGCGGTGAAGTCCAAGACCCTCATCCCCGAAGAGCCTGCCCCCGAGATTGTCAATCGGGGGGCGGGGATCCCATCCCGTGCCGTCCTCCCCGAGTCGTCGGGGATCCAGGCCCTTCTGCCGCCGCGCTCGGTCAAGGACCTGGGGCGCGCGCTCGAGACGCATTTCCTCTCGAAGCTGGAGTATCTCAACGCGATAGGCATCGCGCTGTCCCAGGAGCGCGACATCACCAAGCTCCTCGAGACGATCCTCATCGCGGCGAAGAACCTGACTCATGCCGACGGCGGCACGCTCTACCGGCTGGTGGGCGACAAGCTCCAGTTCGAGATCGTGCGCACCGACAGCCTGTCGATCGCGATGGGAGGCAGCTCCGGCAACGCGGTGCCGTTCTACCCGATCCCCCTGCACGGCCCCGACGGCAAGCCCAACAACACGATGATCGCCGCCTATGCGGCGCTCAACAACAGCACCGTCAACATCGAGGACGCGTACACCGAGGAGGGCTTCGATTTCTCGGGCACGCGCAACTTCGACAAGCGCACCGGCTACCGGTCGACCTCCTTCCTCACCGTGCCGATGAAGAACCACGAGGGCGACATCATCGGGGTGCTGCAGCTGCTCAACGCCACCGACGAGGCAACCGGCCGCGTGGTGTCGTTCGACGAGGAGGACCAGCGGCTCGCCGAGTCGCTCGCCTCGCAGGCCGCGATCGCGCTCACCAACCGGCTCCTCATCCAGCAGCTGGAGGTGCTGTTCGAGTCCCTGATCGAGCTCATCAACACCGCCATCGACGACAAGAGCCCGTACACGGGCGGCCACTGCAAGCGCGTGCCCACGCTCACCATGATGCTGGCCGAAGCGGCGCATGATGCCTCCGAGGGCCCGCTCACCGAGTTCCGGATGTCCGAGAAGGACCGCTACGAGCTCAAGATCGCGGGCCTGCTGCACGATTGCGGCAAGATCACCACGCCCGTGCACGTGGTCGACAAGGCGACCAAGCTGCAGACGATCTACGACCGCATCGAGCTGGTCGTGACGCGCTTCGAGGCGCTCAAGCGCGAGGCCGAAGTCGAGATGCTGCGCGCGAAGCTGAAGGCGATCGAGCACCACGACGAGGAAAGCGCGCGGCGCGCGGAGGAGGCCTACGCCGTCAAGATCCGCCAGTACGACGACGACCGCGAGTTCCTGCGCCGCACCAACATCGGCAGCGAGCGCATGAAGCCCGAGGACCAGGCGCGGGTCTCGGTGATCGCGCGCTACACCTGGCGCAACGAGCGCGGGGAACGCGACCGGTTCCTGTCGAAGGACGAGGAAGACAACCTCAACATCGCCTACGGCACCCTGAGCGGCGGCGAGCGCGAAATCATCAACCACCATATCGTGGCCACCATCAAGATGCTCGAGGCGCTGCCGTGGCCGCGGCACCTGCGCAACGTCCCCGAGTACGCCGGCGGCCACCACGAGCGCATGGACGGCAAGGGCTATCCGCGCGGCCTTACGCGCGAGCAGATGAGCGTGCAGGCGCGCGTGATGGGCATCGCCGACATCTTCGAGGCGCTCACCGCCAAGGACCGGCCTTACAAGCCGGGCAAGACGCTTTCCGAGTCGCTCGCGATCCTCGGACGCATGAGGGAGAACGGGCACGTCGATCCGGACCTGTTCGACATCTTCGTGCGCGAGCGCGTCTACCTTGCCTATGCGCGCGAGTTCCTCGACCCCGAGCAGATCGACGAGGTCGACGAGTCTGCGATCCGGGGGTACGCGCCGTAACCTAGCGCGGTCCTTGCTGCCCTGCAGCCCATCCGAAAAGCCTCCCAAGCCCAATGACCCCTCGCCTGCCCGTCGGCGTGTTCTTCGCGTTGTTCACCGTTTCCGGATTCGCGGGTCTCATCTACCAGTCGATCTGGAGCCACTACCTGAAGCTCTTCCTTGGGCACGCCGCTTACGCCCAGACGCTGGTGCTCGCCATCTTCATGGGCGGCATGGCGCTGGGCTCCTGGCTGGTGAGCCGCTACACGCATCGCATCCGCAACCTGCTGATGGGCTATGCGATCGCCGAGCTGGGGATCGGGCTGCTCGCCGTCGTCTTCCACAAGGTGTTCCTCGCGGCCACCGGCTGGGCGTTCGACCTTGTTCTGCCGACCCTCGGCGCCTCGGGCGTCGATGCGTTCAAATGGGCGCTCGCCTCCCTTCTCATCCTCCCTGCCTCCGTGCTTCTGGGCACCACGTTCCCGCTGATGACCGCGGGCATCCTGCGCCTTTACCCCCAGGCTGGCGGACGGGCGCTCTCGATGCTGTATTTCACCAACAGCTTCGGCGCGGCGATCGGCGTGCTGGCGAGCGGCTTCGTGCTGATCAACCGCTTCGGGCTTCCGGGCACGGTGCTCACGGCGGGGATGGTGAACGTGGCGCTCGCGCTGGTCGTGTGGGCCATCGCCCGCAACCTCGACGTGCAGCCCGCGCCGGTCCCCGCCGGCCCCGCGGCAGGCGCCCCAGGGCCGGCACGCTCGACGCTGGCGGGGACCATCCTGCTCCTCGCCTTCGCCACCGGCGCGGCCTCGTTCATCTACGAGATCACCTGGATCCGCATGCTGACCCTGGGACTCGGCGCGTCGACGCACGCCTTCGAGGTAATGCTCGCCGCCTTCATCCTCGCCATGTCCCTCGGGGCGTTCTGGTTCCGCAACCGCATCAACCACCTGCGCGACGACCTGGGCTGGCTCGCGGGACTGCTTTTCGCCAAGGCGCTGCTCGCGGTGTACGCGGTCTGGATCTACGGGGACGCGCTCGGGCTCGTGCAATGGATGATGAAGGCGGTGGCGCGTACCGACGAGGGCTATGTCCTCTCGACGATCGCCGGCCTGGCCGTTTCCATGCTGGTGATGTTCCCGGCCGCGTTCTGCGCCGGCATGACGCTGCCGCTCGCCACCCACGTCCTCACATCCCGAGGGCTGGGGGAGAGCGCCATCGGCAGGGTGTACGGCGCCAATACCGCCGGCTGCATCCTCGGTGCAGCCTTTGCCACTCACTTCGGCATGGAGAGCTTCGGCGTAAAGGGCGTGACCGGCATGGGCGCATTGCTCGACGTGGCGGCGGGCGCGCTCGTGCTGGCGCTCACCATGCCGACGGCGCAGCGCCAGCGCGCCGCGGTGCCAGCCGCCGTGGCCCTCGCCGTCGGCCTCGCCGGATTCATCACCGCCGATCTCGATCTGCACCGCATGGCTTCGGGAATCTACCGTCACGGCCAGTTTCTCGATGCTGACACGCGAATTCCGTTCCACCGCGACGGCAAGACCGCCACGATCTCCGTGGTCGTCGAGAGCGGCGGTACGATGTCCATCCGCACAAACGGCAAGCCCGACGCGAGCCTCCAGCGCAACCCGGCGCTGCAGCCCTCGGTGGACGAGGAGACGGTGTTGCTGGCTGCGGCGCTGCCGCTCGCCATGAAGCCCGACGCGAAGATCGTCGCCAACATCGGATTCGGCTCGGGCCTCACGACGCATACGCTGCTCGCCAGCCCACGTGTCGTTCAGGTCGACAGCATCGAGATCGAGCGGATGATGATAGAGGGCGCCCGCCATTTGATGCCGGCCAACCGGCGTGCCTACGAAGACCCGCGCAGCAACATCCATATCGAGGACGCCAAGACCTTCTTCGCGTCCGCCGGGCGCCGCTACGACATCATCATCTCGGAGCCTTCCAACCCCTGGGTGAGCGGCGTCTCCACGCTCTTCTCGGAGGAGTTCTACGCACACGTGCGCCGCTACCTTGCGGACGACGGCCTGCTCGTGCAGTGGGTGCAGGGCTACGAGATCGACGCCGAGTTGCTGTCCACGGTGTTCAAGGCGCTGGGCCGGCAGTTCAACGACTACGTCGTCTACAACGTGGGGCAGGTCGACCTGCTGGTGATCGCGGTCGCGAAAGGCGAGGTCCCGGCGCTTACGGAGGGCGCCTTGCGGATGCCCGCGCTCGCCGACGATCTTCGCCGCCTGGGCCTGGTGCAGCTGCGAGACCTGGAGACGTTGCGGATCGGCGGGCGCAAGGCGCTCGAACCGTACTTCATGCAGAGCCCCTATCCGGCGAACTCGGACTTCTTTCCGATCCTCGACCAACTCGCACCGAGGGCGATGTTTCGCCGCTCGAATGCGCTGCCGCTGCTCCGCTTGCGCGAAGACCTCCTGCCGATCATGGAGATGGCCGACGGCGACTGGCGCGTACCGGTGTCTCGGCTGAGCGTGCCTGGGAAGGTCCGACCGAGGCGCATCGCCCTGGCGGAGGAGGGTGCCGAAGCGATGTTGCTCGCGATCAACGGCAAGGTGGAGGAGATGCGACTGATCCGGCCCGAGCAGCGCGTGGCCCCGCTGGTCGTCCACGGCATGCTGAGCGATTGCCGCGCCGCGCAGGCCGACTGGATGACCGCGGTCACCGAGGTGGCTCGGGTGTCGGTCCCGTTCCTCGGGCGCGACGACGTCGCCGCCTTTCTCAAGCGATTGCGGGAATCGCCCTGCGGCCGGTCGCTCGCGGAGCCGCACGCGCGGCGGCTCGCACTCCTCGAGGCGATCAACGATCGCGACCGCGACGCGTTGCGCAGGCACTCGGAGTACCTCGTGCAGCACGCGCCGGTCGCCGGCGAGCGCGCGTACTACCTCGGCGCGGCGGTGCTCGCCAATGTCTCGAGCGGCCGAGCTGACGTCGCCATGGCTCTGGCCAGGGAGCACCTGCGGCATCTCCCGCCGGGGGAGCGCGAGCAGATCGCCCTCAAGGTGGCCCTCACGCAGGCAAGCTGGGCGATGCGCGCCGCTCGGAGGTGACAATGTCCGTCACGTTATGCACGTAATTCGGCGCTGCATGCGGCCGCGGCAGCGCACGCGACGTCGCCCTCGTGGCTTGGCTGGCGAAATTCTCCGCAAAGTACTGAATTTGCATGAGATTTTAGCGTGTTGCGCGCGGAGGGCGGGGCCGCGGCGCTGATGCTAGCTCGGCCAGCTCTGGCATGGCGATTGCATCACGACTCTCGCACACTGCTGTGTGGCCGCACCCCTCAACTTGCATAGGAGTCTCCATGAAGAACGTCCAGAAGGGCTTCACCCTGATCGAACTGATGATCGTCGTCGCGATCATCGGCATCCTCGCGGCCATCGCGATTCCCGCGTACCAGGACTACATCGTCCGCTCGAAAGTGACGGAGCTGGTCAACGCCGCTGGCGTCTGCAAGACCTCGGTCGCTGAGTTCCACCAGACCCAGAATCGCATGCCCTTGACCGTCGCCGAAGCCGGCTGCAGCGACGCGGGCACCGCCAACTCCGCACCGCCCACGGTCGCTGGCGGCACGATCACCGTGGCCGCGGCCGGCACCCTGGCGGCTCAGGCCCCGGGCAACCTGGTGTACACGCCCGTGATCGGCACGGCGTCGAAGGCGATCTGCGCGTGGGATTGCTCCGCTGGCACCACGGTCGCGTCGAAGTACCTGCCGGCCGCTTGCCGTACTTCTCCGGCGGCTTGCTAATAAGCAACAAAGCTCTACGGAACGGGTCGCCTCCTGGCGGCCCGTTTTCTTTTGGGATCAGCTGAAGACGATGTTCGAGCTGCGCCGCAGGTCCGATCCACTCCTGGTCCTTTTCCTCGTCTCCGGTTTCGGCGGCCTCATCTACGAGGCGATCTGGACCCATTACCTCAAGCTCTTCCTCGGCCACGCGGCCTACGCGCAAACCGTAGTGCTGGTCGTCTTCATCGGCGGACTCGCGCTGGGTGCGTGGATTTGCGCGCGGGCCGCCGAGCGCTTGCGCAATCCGCTGCGGGTCTACGCGTTGATCGAGGTTGCGATCGGGCTGCTCTCGATGGTCTTCCACCCGCTGTTCGTGGCTGCGACCAATTGGGGCTACGCCTCGCTGCTGCCGGCGGCCTGCGACCAGGCCACCTCTTTCTGCGTGCAGCAGTGGCTGCTGGCGGCGCTTCTTCTCCTGCCACAGTCCGTGCTGCTCGGAATGACATTTCCGCTGGTGAGCTCCGCGATGCTTCGAATGGACAACACGCGGCCGGGCCACGACGTCGCGGCGCTGTACTTCCTGAACAGCCTGGGCGCCGTCTTCGGCGTGCTCGCCGCGGCGTTCGTGTTGATCCCGGCGCTCGGCTTGCCCGGGACCATGAAGTTCGTCGCGTGCGTGAATCTGTTGCTCGGGATTTGCGCTTTCCTCCTCTCCCGCGACCCGCCCACCGCGCTCGTCATCCAGCCGGTGGCCGCGCCGGCCGCCGACGCGCCCGACGCGCCCGACGCGCCCGGCGCGGAGAGGAGGCTCCTTCGGATCCTGCTGGCGACCGCGTTCCTCACGGGCCTCTCGTCGTTCATGTACGAGATCGCCTGGATCCGCATGCTGAGCCTCGTGCTGGGCGCCTCGACGCATTCCTTCGAGATCATGCTGGCGAGCTTCATCATGGGGTTGGCTCTCGGCGGGGCGTGGGTGCGCAATCGCGTCGACGCCGTCGGCGATACGATCCGGTATCTGGCGCGTGTGCAGCTGGCGATGGGCGCGGCGGCGGCGCTTACGATACCGGTGTACGTCGGCAGCTTCGACATGATGGCGTGGCTGCTGTCCTCGGTCGAACGCAACAGCGGCGGGTTCATCCTCTTCAGCGTCGCTTCGACAGCCATCGCGCTCGCGGTCATGCTGCCCGCCACGTTCTGCGCCGGCATGACGCTGCCGCTCATCACCTCCCGTTTGCTGCGCTCGCCCTCGGGCGAGAGATCGCTGGGACTCGTGTACGCGGTCAACACACTGGGCTCGATCATCGGCGTGATCATCGCGGTGCACCTTCTCCTCGAGTGGATCGGTCTTCGCGGTACGCTGCTCGTCGGGGCGGCGGTCGACGTCGGGCTGGGGCTCTTTCTGATCCTGATGCTTCGGCCGCGCGGGGCGCCCGTGCGATTCCCCGCGGAAGTCGTCGGCACGATTGCGGCGCTCGTCGCGATCACCGTGGCCTTCGACATCGATCCGCGGCGCTCCGCGTCGGGCGTGTTCCGTACCGGGATAGCGCTACTCGGCTCGTCCGACAAGGTCGTGTTCCACCGGGACGGCAAGACGGCCACCGTGGACGTCGTGGACCATGGCCACGTGCGCGCCATCCGCACCAATGGCAAGTCGGACGCCGCCATCGGCATGGGTGACGCGGCCGCCTCGGACGAGTACACGATGGCATTGCTGGCGATACTGCCGCTCGGGCACCAACCGCAGGCGCGTACCGCCGCCGTCATCGGCTTCGGCTCCGGGATGTCTACCGCCACGCTGCTGGCGAGCCCGCGCCTCGAGCGCGTGGACACGATCGAGATCGAGCCCGCGATGGTGGAGGGCGCGCGCCTCTTTCGGCCGATGGTCGAGGCCGCCTACAGCGATCCGCGCAGCCGCATCGTCATCGACGACGCGAAGTCCTATTTCGCGCGCGGGCGCCAGAAGTTCGACATCATCGTCTCGGAGCCGTCGAACCCGTGGGTGAGCGGAGTGGCCTCGCTCTTCACGCAAGAGTTCTACCAGCGCCTCGACGCGGCCATGAACGACGGCGCCGTGCTCGCGCAGTGGATCCACACGTATGACATGGACACCCAGACGCTGGCGGCGATCCTCGGGGCCATGTCCAAGACGTTCCCGGACTTCATCGTCTATGCGGTGGATGCCGATGTGATCGTCATCGCGCGCAAGGGCGGGGTGCCGGGCACCTTCCAGGACGAGGTGATGGCGTTCCACGCGATGCAGCCGCTGCTGAAGCGCCTGCGGCTCGCCAACGGCGACGACATCCGCCGCCGCGCCGTCGGCAGCTGGGCGTCGCTTTCGTCCTATTTCGGCCGCCTGGGCGTGCCGGCCAACTCGGATTACTTCCCGATCGTCGACCACCGCGCTTCGAAGACGCGGTTCACCCGCGAGCGCGTAACCGATCTCAGTGAGCTTCAGAACGCCCAGGTGCCGATGATGGAGATGCTCGATCCCGGTGCGCATGTCCCGGGGCGGGCGGGACCGCGGCTTTCGGGCTCGGACTGGGCGCAGCGCCCCTTCTGGGCGGTGCAGGACATCATGGCGACGCACGCCTGGGCGGACGCGCCGGCGCCGATCAAGCCGCTCGAGGTCTCCGCGCGCCTTGCTCGCCTGTGGACGCAGCATTGCAAGCGCGAGATCTCGTACGCGCAGGCGCTGCCCCATCTCATGGCGCTCGCCCAGCAAGTCACGCCGCATCTGCATCCCGACGACGCGCGGCAGTTGTGGGCACCGGTGACACAGTCGACGTGCGCGCGTGCTTTGAGCGACGAGGAGCGCGCCTGGATCGACCTCTTCGCTGCGAGCGCCGCGCGCGACGGCGCGGCGATGGCCCGGATCGGGACTCGTATTCTCGATCGCGACCGCGTCTCCCGCAACGAAGGCAGCGAGTACGCGTTCATCGCCTCGGTGACCGGGCTGCTCTGC
>JALYSB010000072.1:0-3569 GCA_030855025.1 Pseudomonadota bacterium | reverse complement strand
CTCTGCCTGGGGGAGAACGAGCGCGCAAAGGCACTGATGGCGGCGGGCACGCAGTCGTGGCTTCGGCCGGGGATCGCCAAGACCGAGCTCGCCTACCTCTACGGGCTGGCGACCTCGCCGCCGCGAGCGCGTTGCCGCGTGGCCTGAATCAGGGGCGCCAGGCGTTGGGCGAGACGGTGAGCCCGTTGCCCAGGAACGCGAGGTAGTACTCGAGGTTGTTGAGCTCGTCGGAGCCGGCGGGAAACGGTGCGGCGCCCATGAGCTCCAGGCACTCTCGCATCCGTGCATGCAGCGTCACGGCGCTGCCCTTGCGGACCACCGGATAAGCGAGGCCGTGGCCGGCCGCGGGGGACAGGGCCTCGTCGCCGAAGTATTTGCCGGCGCCCTGCACGTGGCACGAGGCGCAGGCGAAGTTGCGCTGTCCCATCCGCGTCGAGTGCAGCCGGCGTCCCTCCTCGAAAAGCGGCTCCGCCCGCGCCGGCACGCGAACGTCGAGCTTCCGGCCGGCCGCGAGCGACCGCGCATGGGCCACGACCGCGCCCATGGTGGCGGCATCGGTCATTTCGTACAGCGGCTCGCCGTGCGACTTGAGGCACTGGTTGATTGCGATCTCGAGCGTCACGATGCGCTTGAGCCGCGCGTCGAATTGGGGATACGACGCGGCCACCCGCCGGCCGCCATTGGGGAAACATCCCTCGAGCGAGCGGCCGTTCCTGAACTTGCGCGTCCAGAGGCGCTTGCCTTCCGCGAGGATGGGCTCGGCGGCCGCGGCGTTGGCCGCGAGTTGCTCACGCAGCGCGGGATCTACCGCCGCGCTGCCCAGCGCATAGTCCGCGGGCTTCACCGCCGGCAGGGCGGCCTGCAGGCGCGACACCACTTCCATGCGCGACGACTCCGGCGTGGCGAAGGCCAGGCACGACGCGGCGGCACAGGCGGCACCGATGATCAAGCGAGCGTGGTCAGGGAAGCGCATGCAGGAACTCCACGAGCCGCGCGATTTCGGCCGCATCGAGGATGCGGTGTCGGCCGTACGGCGGCATGACGGTGTCGGGATTCGACCGCAACGGGTCCTCGATGACCTCGCGCAGGCGTTGCGGCCCCAGCTCGCGCATGCGCGCTGCATCCAGCCGCGGCCCGAGGTCGGCGCGCGTCGCGGGCCCCACGCCCTGCGGCAGCTGGTGGCACGCGATGCAGCGCCCCTTGTCGGGACGCGTGTACAGGCCCAGGGCGTCGGCGGGCGCCTGGGCGAGCGCGATGGCCGGGGCAGCGAGGAGGACGAGGAGCGCGCGGCGCATCAGCTGATCTTGAGCGCCTTCTCGGCGGCGCGCTCGTTCTCGAGCAGCGCCCGCAGCTCGCGCAGCCGGGACTCGACACTCGAGATCTCGTAGAAGTCGTCGGTCTTCACCCTGACCGCGATCTCGAGCTGGTCGACGGCGGCGGCGAGGTTGCCGCGCCGATAGTGAGCCTCGGCCTGTGCGCGGTGCTGGCCGATCTGCCGGCCCGAGGCTGCAAACGCGCGTGCCTGGATCTCGTAGAGCTGTGCGTCATCCTGGACCGTGCGCAGCCGATCCTCGAGATCCGCGGAGACCTCGCGCGGGCGGCCGGCTTGCAATAGCAGGTTGAGGTATCCGTACACCAGTCCGCGGCTGCGCGGGAAGCTCCTGAGCGCGGCGCGGTACAGCGCGAGGGCCTCGTCGGTGCGGCCCTGGTCGGCGAGCAGCTGGCCCGCGAGCACCTCGAACGCCGGCTGGGCGGAGGCGCCCGCGCGCAGCGGCGCCAGCGTCATCCACGCGCCCTCGAAGTCGCGCGCGCGGCGCAATGCCAGGGCCATCCCGAAGACGTCTTCGCGCGGGCGAACCACCGTAGCGTCGGCGAGCATCGCGCGAAACAGGGTCACCGACTCGGTGACCGATCCTGCGGCCGCGCGCAGCTTGGCGCGCGCAAGGCGGTACTCGAAGGAATCCGGCACCAGGCGCGACGGTGCTGCTTGCAGGCGATCCTGCAGGTCGGCGATGCGCTCGGTGGTGAGCGGGTGCGTGCGCAGGTACGACGGCGCGCCCTTGAACTCGTTCAGGCGGTTGGCGCGCAGCAGGCGCTCGAAGAAGGAGCCCATGCCGCGCGGGTCGAACCCGGTGCGCTCCAGGATCGTGAGCCCCACCCGGTCGGCCTCGCGCTCGTGCTCGCGGGTGTAGTCGAGCATGCTTTGCATCTGGAAGGCACTCATGCTCGCCACCGCGGCCTCGGTCATCTGGCCGCTCTGGCTGCTGGAGGCGCCCCGCGAGGCGAGGATTGCGAGCGCGAGCGCGGCGAGGGACGTCCACTGCGCGCGGCTCTGCCCGTGGATTGCGCGCGCCTGGTGGCGCTGCATGATGTGCGCGATCTCGTGCGCCATCACACCGGCGAGCTCGCTTTCGTTTTGCGTGAGCGTGAGGAGCCCCGTGTGCACGCCGATAAACCCGCCGACCAGCGCGAAGGCGTTCACCGACTCGTCCTGCACCGCGAAGAAGCTCAGATCGCGCCTCGGCCCGTCGGAGCCAGCGAGCAGCCGCGAGCCCAGCGACGCGATGTAATCGGCGACATCGGGATCGTTCACGTACAACGGGTCGATGCGCACCTCGCGCATGATGCGGTTGCCGATGGTGCGCTCCTGAGTCTCCGACAATGCGGCTGCCGACGCATCGCCCAGATCGGGCAGGCCTTGCGCGGCCCCGGTCGAGAGTTGCAGGCAGAGGATGAGGGCGAGGGGAGCGCGTAGTTTCACGGGGGAGGCGGCCTGGGCGAACTGCTACTATGACGTCCAGGCCCGCGGGGAGGTTCGACGGGCAATCGGATGGCCAATTATGACGGAAAAACTCACCCATTTCGACGAACGCGGCGCCGCGCGGATGGTTGACGTCGCTGCGAAGGCCGAGACCCATCGCGTAGCGGTCGCGGGGGGGTCGATCCGCATGTTGCCCGCCACCCTCGAACTGGTGCGAGCCGGCACCGCGAAGAAAGGCGACGTCCTGGGTGTTGCGCGCATTGCCGGGATCCAGGCCGCGAAGCGAACCTCCGATCTTGTCCCCCTCTGCCATCCGGTCGCGCTCACCTCCGTAGGCATCGAGTTCGCCATCGACGAGCCGCATTCGCGCATCGAGTGCCGGGCCACCGTCGAGTGCACCGCGCGCACCGGCGTCGAGATGGAGGCGCTCGCGGCAGTGCAGATCGCGCTCCTCACGATCTACGACATGTGCAAGGCGGTCGATCGCGGCATGACGATGGAGGGCATCCGCCTCCTCGAAAAGCGCGGCGGCAAATCCGGATCCTACGTCGCGGCCTGAAGGCCCAGTGCCCAGAGCGCGAGTCCCGCCAGGGCGCTCGCAGCGATCACCGGGATCACCTCGACGCGCCGCGAGGCGAGCGCCACAAAGGCGACCGCCGCGATGACCACGCTCGCCCAATCGAGCGGTCCCGCAAACGCGGCCGATGGCGTTGCTCCGGGCCAGAACACGTGCCAGGCGAAGAACACCGCAAGGTTCACGATGACGCCGACCACCGCCGCCGTGATCGCGGTGAGCGGAGCCGTGAGC
>JALYSB010000242.1 GCA_030855025.1 Pseudomonadota bacterium | reverse complement strand
CAATCCGCGGGTGGACTGGGCGGCGCTGGACGACGTGATCTACGGCTGTGCCAACCAGGCGGGCGAGGACAACCGCAACGTGGGCCGCATGGCGCTGCTGCTCGCGGGCCTGCCGATCGAGGTGCCCGCGGCGACCGTGAATCGCCTGTGCGGCTCGGGCATGGAGGCGGTGGGCCAGATCGCGCGCGCCATCCGGGCGGGCGAGGCACAGGTCGGCATCGCGGGCGGGGTCGAGTGCATGTCGCGCGCGCCGTTCGTGATGCCGAAGGCCGAAAGCGCGTTCTCGCGGGCCAACGCCGTGTACGACACCACGATCGGGTGGCGCTTCGTGAACCCGAAGATGAAGGCCCGGTACGGCGTCGACCAGATGCCCGAGACCGCCGAGAACGTGGCCGCGGAGTTTCACGTCCCGCGGGCCGACCAGGACGCGTTCGCCCTTCGCAGCCAGCAGCGCGCGCTCGCGGCCCAGGCGAGCGGCGCGCTCGCCGAGGAGATCGTTCCGGTGACGCTGCCCGCGAAGAAAGGCGACGCGATCGTGGTCGCGAAGGACGAGCACCCGCGCGACACCTCGCTCGAGCAACTGGCGAAGCTCAAGCCCATCGTGCGCGAGGACGGCACCGTCACCGCGGGAAACGCATCGGGCGTGAACGACGGCGCGTGCGCGCTCCTGATCGCGTCCGAGGCCGCGGCGAAGCAGCACGGGTTGACGCCGCGCGCCCGCATCCTCGGCATGGCGAGCGCGGGTGTCGCGCCGCGCATCATGGGCATGGGGCCCGCGCCGGCCTCGAAGAAGCTGCTCGCGCGCCTGGGGCTGCCGATCGCGAAGATGGACGTGGTGGAGCTGAACGAGGCGTTCGCCGCGCAGGCGATCCCGGTGCTGCGCGAGCTCGGCCTGCCGGAAGACGCGGCGCACGTGAATCCCAACGGCGGCGCGATCGCGCTCGGCCATCCCCTCGGCGCCTCGGGCGCACGCTTGATCGCCACCGCGATGTACCAGCTCCACCGCGGCGGGGGGCGCTACGCCTTGTGCACGATGTGCATCGGGGTCGGCCAGGGCATCGCGCTGGTCATCGAGCGGGTGTGACGAGCAGCCCCGCGGCCTCCTCTACCGTGTCCACCAGCCGGTCGCACGCAAGCGTCTCGGGCCCGCGTCCTTCGTTGTAGCCGTACGGCACGCACCAAACCGGCCAGCGCGAGCGCGCGCTCCACCAGCGAGTGCACGCCGCGCCCGATCAACGCCTCGACGGCGCCCTTGCCGAGCGGGCGCAGGCCCAGGTCGCCGAACGTGCGCTCGAGGGCGAGCGCGATCTCGCCGGCGTTGTTGACCAGCGTGCCGTCGAGGTCGAAGATGACCGCGCGAATGGAATCGGCAATACTCATGGTTGACCACAGCCTACAAGAAGGTCCATCCCGAAGGATGCTGCGACAGCCATCGGCGATCGATTTACGGTTGATCGGGATTCCGGACGCATCATTGGCAAATTGGCGGACAATTGGATCGTCAGGGATTTCGGGTTCTGGCTTAACGCCGGGACATGCCGTCAACGAGCCACATGCAAGGTTGCCGCCGAACTCAAGGGAACGAAGCGCGACGAGGAATATATGCCAAGCGCAGCGATTGAAGTCAGAAGAGCCTACACACCAGACGAAGAAATGGCGTTACTGGAGGCAGTTCATTCCGCGCTCGTGGAAGCCTTCAAGATATTGCCTGCGCATCGAAACCTGACACTGATCGTTCATCCGCCCCATAGATTTTTAGGCCGGCCTGACTGCGAGAATCCCGAGCGCCTGACAAATATCAGCGTATTTGTCCTACGTGGCCGCACCGTAGAGGCGAAGCGTCATCTTTACAAGGCAATCATCGAAAGATTGGAACTCCTGGGTATTCCTCGAATGTGTGTCCTGATAAAACTGCATGAGCTGAGCCCTGAAAACGTTGCCGTTCGTGGTGGCCAGGCATTGTGCGACATTGAACTGGGCTACCCGGTAGACGTATGAAAGTGCGATCTAACCGCGGGCGCACGCGCTCTGCTTAGGCTTCAATCCTCCATTCACCCTTGCTGGTCTTGCCGACGAATGCGCTCATCGCCCCCATGATGGGGAAGAGCAAGCCGGGCGAGATCCAGACGATTTTGTTCTTCTCGTCGCGGGGCAGGCCCGCCCGCCCTTCCTGGTCTCGGTCCACAGATGATGGCCGGTCCATGCGTCGTGCATCTCCCAGTAGTCATACTCTTTGATCGCGAACGGCGGTATTGGGTCAATGTGCCCGGATGGTCCTGCGGAGAGTGACTACGTGTTGGCATTCACGATGAGCCGGGCGACCTCGTCGATCGTCTCCACCAGGCGGTCGCAGGCGAGAGTCTCGGGCCCACGCCCCTCATTGTAGCCGTACGGTACGCACCACACGGGACAACCCGCGGCACGCGCGGCGAGGATGTCGTTATCCGAGTCGCCGAGCATCAGCGCCTGGGCGGGTTCCGAGCCCATTCTTTTGCAGGCTGCGAGCAGCATGTCACCCGCGGGCTTGCGGGTAAATCCGTCGTCGCCCGCGATCACGGCGTGGAAGAATTCCGCCACCTCGAGGCGCTCCAGCAGGAGCTCGGTGAATACGCGCGGCTTGTTGGTGACCACACTCATCGCGATGCCCGCTTCGGCAAATCGGCGCAGCCCCGGCATCACACCCGCGTAGAGGCGCGCGTCCGTGCCGACGGTTTGCGCGTAATGCGCCTCGAACCGCTCGACCGCCCGATCGACGTCCAGGAGCGCGCCGCCCTCGGCCTGCAGCAGCGCGCGCTCGACCAGGGAGCGCACCCCGCGCCCGATGAGCACGCCGACGGACTTCTGCGCGAGGCGCGCGAGTCCCAGCTCCTCGAGGGTGCGGTTGAGCGCCGCGGCGATCTCGCTGGCGGTATCGACCAGGGTCCCGTCGAGATCGATGATGACTGCCTGGATGGAATTGGTAAGATTCATGCGAACACAGACAAAATCATTCGAGGAGAGACTCCATGATCAAGAATTGGGGCCCGGCCTTCGCCGGGGTGACAGCCTTCACCCGGGTGACAGCCTTCGCCGGGGTGACAGCAGCGATCCTATCAAGCGCCGCGATCGCGGATACCATCACCGTGGTCACTTCTTTCCCGAAGGAGCTGACCGAAGCCTACAAGAAGGCCTACGAGAAGAAGTTTCCGGGCGACAAGGTCGAGATCCTGAACAAGGGTACCTCGCAGGGCATCGCGTACGTGCGCGAGCAGGCCGCCGGCAGCCGGCCCGAGATCTTCTGGGCCTCAGCGCCCGACGCCTTCGAGGTGCTCGCGGGCGAGAAGCTGCTCGCGAAGGTCGAGCCAGGCGTCTCGGGCATCCCCGAGAAGGTTGGCAGCTACCCGATCAACGATCCCGAGGGCTTCTACCGCGGCCAGGCGCTCGCGGGCTACGGCCTCATGTGGAACACCCGCTACCTGCAGGCGCACAAGCTCCCCGCGCCGAAGGAGTGGGCCGACCTGGTGAAGCCGGTGTACCACGGCCACGTTGCGACTTCGTCGCCATCGCGTTCCGGCACCACGCACCTCACGTTCGAGACAATCCTGCAGGGTGAAGGCTGGGATCGCGGCTGGAACCAGATCCTGCAGATCGGCGGTAACAGTGCCGCCGTGACCGAGCGCAGCTTCGGGGTTCCGGACGGGGTGCAGAACGGCCAGTTCGGCATCGGGCTGGTGATCGATTTCTTCGGCCTCGCGGCGAAGAACTCGGGCTTTCCCGTGGACTTCGTCTACCCGAGCGTGACCGCGATCGTGCCGGCGAACATCGCGTTGGTGGCGGGCGCGAAGAGCCCCGAGGCCGGCAAGCGCTTCGTGCAGTTCACGCTGTCCGACGAAGGCCAGCAGCTGCTGCTCGACCCGAAGATCTCGCGCCTGCCAGTGCTGCCGGCGACCTACGCGAAGGCGCCGGCCGGGTATCCGAACCCGTTCAGCGGCACCATCCAGGCGAAGGTGAACTTCGATTCCAACCTGTCGGAGTCGCGCTACTACGTGGTCTCGTCGATGTTCGACCAGGTCATCACCTTCCGCCACAAGGAACTGGTGGCCGCGACCAAGGCGATCCAGGAGGCGGAGAAGCGCCTCGGCGGAAAATCCAGCGCCCAGCTCGAGGAGGCGAAGAAGCTCGCGTGGACGCTGCCGGTGACCGAAGCGCAAGCGAAGGACAAGGA
>JALYSB010000071.1 GCA_030855025.1 Pseudomonadota bacterium | reverse complement strand
TCCCACAAGAGCAGGGCGGAAAAGGAGAAGACGACGAAAGCGATGAGTCTTTGGGTGTCCATCATGGTCGTTGCGTTTCTAGGGAACCGGGTCGAAGCCGCCCGGGCACCACGGATGACAGCGCCCGAGCCGGCGCAGCGCCATCCAGGAACCGTCCATCGCACCGTGGCGATCGATGGCTTCGGATGCATATTCTGAACAGGAGGGCATGAAGCGGCACTGGCGCCCCCACCAGGGGCTCAGCACCAGGCGATAGCCGCGAATCAAGCCGAGCAGCAGCGATTTCATTCAGCCTTCCCGGTCAGCTGGTCGAAGTGGCCCCGGATCTCGGCCACCAGCGCCTCGGCCTGGCTGCTTGCGTAGCGCAGGCGCAACATCACCACGCAGTCGAGCCCGAAATGCTTGACCGGGTGGCGGCGAAACGCCTCGCGCATGGCGCGCTTCACGAAATTGCGGTCCACCGATGAGGCCACGAGGCGGCGCGTGAGTGCAACGCCCAGCCGCGACACCGGAACCGGGCCGGCGGCTACATGGAGGATGGTGAGCTGCCCGCGGAGCTTGCGGTTGCCGCGAAGCACCGGGCCGAAGGAGCCGCGCGCCGAGAAGCGGTGACGCCGGGAATAGCCTTCCGTCCGGACGTCGCGCGGCACGGGGGTATTCAGACCGCGATGCGCTTGCGGCCCTTGGCGCGACGCGCGTTGATGACCGCGCGGCCGCTGGCAGTCTTCATCCGCACGCGGAAGCCGTGGGTCTTCTTGCGGTGTGCCGTCGACGGCTGATAGGTGCGTTTCATAGGGGAGTGCCTCAGGATCCGCCACGGGGGCGGGGAAAAGCATGAAATTATAGCGGATTCAGCGCGTAATCGCTATTGCTTCCATGTTTTCAACGGGTTCTGCCGCTGTGGATAAGTGCCCCCGATCCAAGTAAAATTTCGGCTTGCACCTTCCGCTGTTCAATCCCTCGGAATTTCCGCTTTCATCCATGGATTCGCTTTGGCCGTCGCTCGCCGCTGAGCTCAAGAAGGAGTTGCCGGCGCAGCAGTTCGATACGTGGATCAAGCCGCTTCGCGCCGAACGCAACGGTGAGCAGCTTCTGCTGCTTGCGCCCAACCACCACGTGCTGCGGTGGGTCCGGTCCAACCTCCTGACGAAGATCGAGACTCGCATCGAGCGGGTCGCGGGCACCCGACTCAGCGTGAACCTGATCCTCGATGAAAAGCAGGTGGAAACCGAGATGGTCGTCCCCGAGCCGGTGCAGATCGCCTCCAGCCCGGAACGCCCGTTGCGCGACGAGCACCGCCTCAACCCCGGTTTCACCTTCAACAACTTCGTGAACGGCAAGGCGAACCAGATCGCGCGGGCCGCCGCCATCCAGGTCGCCGAAAAGCCGGGCACCGCATACAACCCGCTCTTCATATATGGAGGCACCGGCCTCGGCAAGACACACCTGCTCCAGGCGATCGGCACCGAGGTCCTCAAGCGCAATCCCAAGGCCAAGGTGCGCTACATCCACGCCGAGCAGTTCGTGGCCGACGTCGTGCGCGCCTACCAGCACAAGAGCTTCGACTCGCTGAAGCGCTATTACCGCTCGCTCGACCTCTTCCTCATCGATGACGTCCAGTTCTTCGTCGGCAAGTCGCGTTCCCAGGAGGAGTTCTTCTACACCTTCAACTCACTCTTCGAGGCCCACAAGCAGGTTGCGATCACCAGCGACTGCTTTCCCAAGGAGATGACCGGCATCGAGGAGCGCCTGATCTCGCGCTTCGGCTGGGGCTTGACCGTCGCGGTCGAGCCGCCCGAGCTCGAGATGCGCGTGGCGATCCTCCTCAAGAAGGCGGAGAACGACGGCGTGCGTCTCGATGAGAACGTCGCATTCTTCATCGCCAAGCACATCCGCTCGAACGTCCGCGAGCTCGAAGGGGCGCTGAAACGCGTGCTCGCGTATGCGCGCTTCAACAATGCAATGGTCAATGTCGCCACGGCGCGCGAGGCCCTGAAGGATCTGCTCGCGGTCCTCAACCGCCAGGTTTCCATCGAGAACATCCAGAAGACCGTCGCCGACTACTTCAAGATCAAGGTTTCGGACATGTACTCCAAGAAGCGCTTCCGGTCGGTTGCGCGCCCGCGACAAGTCGCGATGGCCCTGGCCAAGGAGTTGACCCAGCAAAGCCTGCCCGAGATCGGCGAGGCTTTCGGCGGTCGCGACCACACGACCGTCTTGCATGCCTGCCGCAAGACGCTCGAGTTGCGCGAGACGGACCAGGAGTTCGCCCGCGACTACGCGCAGCTGCAGCAGATATTGCTGGGATGAAGCGCGAACAAGTCATGAAGAACCTGTGGACGGTTTCGGCCGCGACGCAGGCCGCTCCTTTTATCCACAGGTTGGCGTTGCCTTCGGGCGATTTCGCCCCCATTTCAAATGAGGGTCAACGCATTGATCCATTGCGCCAATCCGGAGTTATCCCGCTCCGGGGCCTCTCCTATTAGCTGTTATTTTCTTTAATTCTTTATAAAAGACTTAATAGAAGACCATGCTCAAAATCAAAACGACAAACGACAAGCTACTGGGCCCATTGCAGCAGGTCACGGGGATCGTCGAGCGCCGGCACACGCTGCCGATACTCTCCAACGTCCTCATCACGGCCACCGGCGGGAAGATCGACTTCCTCGCTACCGACCTCGAAGTCCAGATCACGTCGACGGCGCAGCTGGACGGCAGCGCTGAGGGATCGGTGACCGCGGGGGCGCGCAAGCTCTACGACATCCTTCGCTCGCTGCCCGAGGATGCCGAGGTGTCCCTGGAGGCGAAGGACAATCGCATGACCGTGAAAGCGGGGAAGAGCCGCTTCAACCTCCAGACCCTCGCGGCCGCCGACTTCCCGCGCATGGTCGAGGCCAAGGACGCCTCCAAGACGCTCAAGCTGCCGCAGAAGGCCCTCAAGGACGCGCTCGGCCTGGTGCAATTTGCGATGGCGGTCCAGGACATCCGCTATTACCTGAACGGCGTGTTGTTCTCGGTCGACAAGAACACGCTGCGGGTGGTTGCGACCGACGGCCATCGGCTGTCATTCGCGAGCCACGAGCTCGATGGCGATCACGGGACAGTCGAGGCGATCCTGCCTCGCAAGACCGTGATCGAGCTGATCAAGCTCCTGGGTGACACCGACGACCCCGTCGCGCTCGCCATCGGCTCCAACCAGGCGCGCTTCTCCTTCGGCGGCATCGAGATCGTCTCCAAGATCGTCGAGGGCAAGTTCCCCGATTACCAGAAGGTGATTCCCACCACCCACAAGAATCGCGTCTCCCTCGATCGCCCGACGCTCGCGCAGTCGCTCAACCGCGCCGCGATCCTGTCCAACGAGAAGATCCGCGGGGTGCGCCTGGTGTTCACCAAGGACGCGCTCTCGATCATCTGCACGAACAACGAGCAGGAAGAAGCCGAGGAGGGCCTCGCCGTGGACTATGACGGCGATCCTCTCGACATCGGCTTCAACATCTCGTATCTCCTCGACGTCCTCAACCACGTCAATTCCCCGACCGTGACCGTCGCGATGGGTGACTCGAACTCGAGCGCCCTGGTGCAGATGCCCGGCCGCGAGGACTTCAAGTACGTCGTGATGCCGATGCGGATCTAGCCTCGGCGCTCAACCTCAGGAAACCAATTGGCAACCGTACCGCAACCGAATCCCGATAGCGGCCGCCCTCCGGCCGAATACGACTCGTCGAGCATCAAGATCCTCAAGGGGCTGGATGCCGTGCGCAAGCGTCCCGGCATGTACATCGGCGACACCTCCGACGGCACCGGCCTGCACCACATGGTGTTCGAGGTCGTGGATAACGCCATCGACGAGGCGCTCGCCGGCCACTGTGACGACATCAAGGTCGTGATCCACACCGACAACTCGATCTCGGTGGTCGACAACGGCCGTGGCATCCCGACCGACGTGAAGGACGATGACGATCTCAAGCGCTCCGCCGCCGAGATCGTGATGACCGAGCTGCATGCGGGAGGCAAGTTCGACCAGAATTCGTACAAGGTGTCGGGCGGCCTGCACGGCGTCGGCGTCTCGGTGGTGAACGCGCTCTCGGAGTGGCTGAAGCTGCGCATCTGGCGCGGGGGCAAGGCGCACTACCTGGAATTCCACGACGGCGTCCTGGTCAAGCCGCTGGAGATCACCGGCGAGACCGACCGCCGCGGCACCGAGGTGCACTTCTTCGCTTCGAAGGAGACCTTCAGCAACATCGAGTTCCACTACGACATTCTCGCCAAGAGGCTGCGCGAGCTCTCGTTCCTGAACAACGGCTGCAAGATCGAGTTAATCGACCAGCGCACCGGGAATAGCGAGAATTTCGCGCACGCGGGGGGCATCAAGGGCTTCGTCGAGTACATGCATCGGTCGAAGACCGTGCTCCACAACAACGTCTTCTACTCGATGGGCGAGAGGGAGGGGATCACCGTGGAAGTGGCGATGCAGTGGAACGACTCCTATGGCGAGTCGGTCCAGTGCTTCACCAACAACATCCCCCAGCGCGACGGCGGCACCCACCTCACGGGTTTGCGCACCGCGATGACCCGCACCATCAACAATTACATCGAGAAAGAGGAAATCGCCAAGAAGGCGAAGGTGGAGACCTCCGGCGACGACATGCGCGAGGGCCTTACCTGCGTGCTGTCGGTGAAGGTCCCCGAGCCCAAGTTTTCCTCGCAGACCAAGGACAAGCTCGTTTCCTCGGAAGTGCAGCCCGTGGTCCAGGAGATCGTCGCGCAGAAGCTGGCCGAATTCCTGATGGAGCGGCCCACCGACGCGAAAATCATCTGCACCAAGATCGTGGAAGCGGCGCGCGCGCGCGAGGCGGCTCGCAAGGCCCGCGACCTTACCCGGCGCAAGGGCGTGCTCGACGGGGGTGGATTGCCGGGTAAGCTGGCCGACTGCCAGGAGCGCGATCCGGCGCTATGCGAGCTGTATCTCGTCGAGGGCGATTCCGCCGGGGGCAGCGCCAAGCAGGGACGCGACCGCAAGTTCCAGGCGATCCTGCCGCTGAAGGGCAAGATCCTGAATGTCGAGCGTGCGCGCATCGACAAGATCATCACGTCGACCGAGGTCGCGACGCTCATCACCGCGCTCGGCGCGGGAATCGGCGAGGAATTCAACCTCGAGAAGCTGCGCTACCACCGCATCATCATCATGACCGACGCGGACGTGGACGGCGCCCATATCCGCACGCTCCTGCTGACCTTTTTCTACCGGCAGATGCCGGTGCTGCTCGAGAAGGGCTACATCTACGTGGCGCAACCGCCGCTCTACAAGGTGAAGAGCGGCAAGGAGGAGCGCTACCTCAAGGACGAGCACGAGCTGAAGCAGCACCAGTTGCGCCGGGCGCTGCATGGCGCGTCCCTGCTTCCCGGAGCCGAAGCCGCGCCGCTGGCGGGGGAATCGCTCGAAAAGATCGCGTCCGATTACCTGATGACCGAGGCGGTGATCGAGCGGCTCTCGGCCGCGATGGACTCGGCCGTGCTGCACTCGATGCTCGGCATGCCGAAGATCTCGCTCGCGGACAAGGATGGCGCCACGCATGCGGCGAAGGAGTTCCACGCCGCCCTTGCCCCGAATCCCCCGAAGACGCACATCGAGCGTGACCCGACCTCGGACGGCTGGCGACTGAGGCTGGAAAAGGTGGTCCACGGGAACAAGGTTGAGAGCGTGATCGACCACGCGTTCCTCGAAAGCGGCGACTACACGCAGATCGTGCGCACGGCGCAGACCCTCACCGGGCTCATCCAGAAAGACGCGCAGGTGAAACGCGGCGAGGCGGCGCGATCGATCAAGACGTTCCGGGAGGCGCTCGAGTGGCTGCTCGCCGAGGCCAAGGGCTCGATGGCGATCCAGCGCTACAAGGGGCTGGGCGAAATGAATCCCGAGCAGCTGTGGGAGACCACCATGGATCCCACCAAGCGCATCCTGCTCCGTGTCCAGATCGAGGACGCGATCAGCGCGGGGGAAACGTTCTCGACCCTCATGGGCGACGAGGTCGAGCCGCGGCGCCAGTTCATCGAGAGGAACGCCCTCGGAGTGTCCAACCTCGACGTTTGAGGGTCAGGCCGCCTTCTTGAATTTGGGCCTGGGCTTGGCTTTGGAAGCGCCCTTGCCCTTCGGCGACTTGGAGGCGATGAGCGCGAGGGCTTCCTCGAGCGTGATGGTGGAGATCATGTCCTTGTCGGGAAGGGTGGCGTTCACCTTGCCATGCTTCACGTACGGACCGTATTTGCCCGAATAAAGCGCAACCGGCTGGCTGTCGCCCGGGTGCTTGCCGAGAACCTTCAGCGCGCCGCGCGCGCTGAACGACTTGGGTTCCTTCAGCAGCGCCACGGCGCGATCCAGCCCGATGTCGAACACGTTTTCTTCCTTCGGAATCGACTTGAACTGGCCGTCATGGCTCACGTACGGGCCGAAGCGCCCAATCGCCGCATTCACTTTCTTGCCGCTTTCTGGGTGCGCTCCGAGGTCGCGCGGGAGGGCCAGCAGCTTCAGCGCGATCTCGAGCGTGACCGCGTCGGGCGCGACGTTCTTCGGAATCGACACGCGCTTGGGCTTCTTGTCGCCCTCCATTTCGCCCAGCTGGACATAAGGACCGTAGGGGCCCTGTAGGAGCTGGACCAGCATCTTCGAGACCGGGTCCGTGCCGATCTCTCGCTTGGCCTGCTCCGCGCCCTCGGCGCCGTCGAGATTGCGCGTGTAGTCGCATTCCGGATAGCCGGGGCAGCCGATGAAGCGGCCGCGCCTCCCGAGCCGGATGGTGAGCTGGTGCTTGCCGCACTTCGGGCACGTTTCGTCGATCGCTTCCTGGGTCACGTCCTTGCGCGATACCGACTCCTTCTCTTCGATCTGGGCGGAGAAGTCCTTCCAGAATCTCTCGAGCACCGGGACCCACTCCTCCTTGCCGTTGGAGATGTCGTCGAGCTCGTTCTCGAGCTTGGCGGTGAACTCGTAGTCAACCCAGTGCGCGAAGTGCTCGGTCAGGAACTTGTTTACCACTCGACCCACGTCGGTGGGGGTGAAGCGTTTCTTGTCGAGCAGGACGTACTCGCGGTTCTGCAGCGTCGAGATGATCGAGGCGTAGGTCGATGGCCGCCCGATGCCGTACTGCTCGAGCGCCTTTACGAGGCTTGCCTCGGAGTAACGCGGCGGCGGCTGGGTGAAATGCTGCTCGCCATAGAGTTTCTCGATCTTGGCAGCGTCACCCGCGACGAATGAGGGCAGCCGTTTCTCCTCTTCCTCAACCGTATCGTCCTGGTCCTCGTGGTACACCGCGAAGAATCCCGGGAACACCATCGTTTGTCCCGTGGCGCGAAATACGTTTCCCGACCCGCCCACGCTGAAATCGACCGCGACGGTGTCGAACTTCGCGGGGGTCATCTGGGAGGCGATGGCGCGCTTCCAGATCATCTCGTAAAGCTTGCGTTGCTCGTCGTTCAGGTACGGCGCAACGGAATCGGGGGTGCGTGCGATCGACGTGGGCCTGATCCCCTCGTGCGCTTCCTGGGCGTTCTTGGCGCTGCTCCGATAAACGACAGGCACCTTGGGCAGGTAGTCGGGCCCATAGTGCTTGGTGATGTGACCGCGCATCTCGCTCACCGCGTCCTTGGACAGGGTGACGGAGTCGGTGCGCATGTAGGTAATGAGGCCGGTGACGACCTTGCCGACGCTGACCCCTTCGTAGAGTCCCTGCGCCACTTTCATGGTGCGGTCGGTGGTGAAGCCGAGCTTGCGCACCGCCTCCTGCTGCAGTGTCGAGGTGGTGAACGGGGCGGCGGGCGAGCGCGTCTTGCTCTTGCGCTCGACCTCCTTCACCACGGCCCGCCCCTTGCCGTGTTCCTCGAGGAAGCGGCGCACTTCCGCCTCGCGTTGCGCATTGCCCACCGAGAACTGGTCGAGCTTCTCGCCGTTGAAGTGGGTGAGCTTCGCGGTGAACGCAACCTTCTCCTTCAGGCTGTCGAAGTGGATGGTCCAGTATTCCTGGGTCTTGAAGGCTTCGATCTCGAGCTCGCGCTCGACGATGAGGCGCAGCGCCGGACTTTGCACGCGGCCCGCCGAAAGGCCGCGCCGGATCTTCTTCCACAGCAGCGGGGACAGGTTGAAGCCGACGAGGTAGTCGAGCGCGCGGCGGGCCTGCTGCGCGTTGACCAACTCCATCGAGATAGCGCGAGGATGCTTCACCGCCTCTTTCACCGCGCCCTCGGTGATCTCGTAGAACACCACGCGCTTCACCTTCTTGTCCTTGAGAGCCTTGCGGGACTTGAGGATCTCGGAAAGGTGCCAGGCGATGGCCTCGCCTTCGCGGTCCGGGTCGGTCGCGAGCAGGATGATGTCGGCGTCCTTGACGGCCTTGGCGATCGCGTCGACGTGCTTCGCGTTGCGCTCGATCAACTCATACTTCATCTTGAAGTTGTCGTTGGTGTCGACGGCCCCGGTTTTCGGCACCAGGTCGCGCACGTGTCCATACGAGGCGAGGATCTCGAAATCCTTGCCGAGATACTTCTTGAGCGTCTTGGCCTTCGAGGGCGATTCGACGATGAGCAGGTGCGAGGGCATTGAGTGGTTTTGACTTTCTCTCTTTTTATTCTATAACGCGGTGCGAAGAACCTTGCCCGCGACGCTCATGCGGGACGTTCGAGCCGCTGGTAGCGCCCTCCTGCGAGCGCCTCGACGCGACCGTCGATTTCAAGCCGCGACAGATGTGCCGATATCCTCGGTGCGCCCTCGCCCGTGAGGCGCGCGATCTGATCCACGGTCAAGGGCGCAAAGCCCATGGCATCGAGCAGTGGATCCGCGCAATGGGGCGCCCGGCGCGCCGGTGCCTCCCCGGCCGGGGCGATGCCGAGCTCGACCAACACGTCCCGGGCGTCGTCGACGAGCATGGCGCCTTGCTTGATGAGAATGTGGCACCCCTTGGCGAGCGGAGAATGAATCGAGCCGGGAATCGCAAACACGTCGCGGCCCTGTTCGGCCGCGAGCCTTGCGGTGATGAACGAGCCGCTCTGGTCGGCGGCCTCGACCACCAGCACGCCGCGCGACAGGCCACTGATGAGACGGTTGCGGCGCGGGAAGTTCCCCGCGACGGGCGCGGTGCCGAGCGCAAATTCTGTGAGCAAGCAGCCGCTTGCCGCAATCGCGCGCGCGAGACCGCGATTGCGAGTGGGGTAGACGCGGTCGGCACCGGTGCCCATTACCGCCACGGTCGAGCTGCGGCCCGCGAGCCCGCCGGCATGCGCGAAGGCGTCGATCCCGAGCGCGAGCCCGCTCACGACGCAAAGGCCGGCATCGGAAAGTACACGCGCAAACGCGGCCGCATCGCGACTGCCCTGGGGAGTCGCATTACGACTCCCGACTATCGCGATCGATGGCGTGTTGAGCAGATCCGTACGGCCGATCGCATAGACCAGTGTGGGCGGGTCTGGGATCTCGAGGAAGGAGCGCGGGTATGCAGCGTCGCCCAGCGCGACGAGATGATGACCCTCGCCCTCAAGCCAGCGGATCGTTGCCTCGAGCAGGGCCAGGTCGGGCCCCGCAGCCAGGCGTCGTGCCCCTTCGTCGCCGGCGATCGCAGCGAGTCGCGAGGGGGTGGAAGCAAGCACTTCCTCCGGTGAGCCCATGGCGCGCAGCAGCGCTTGCTGCATCGTGGGCGTGATGCCGGGGACCAGCGTCAGATGCAGCCACGCCAAGGGGTCGTTCTTCGTGGAAAGGGCCAATTGCGAGGGGGGCATGGAATGCAGGGATCGGGAGGATGCCCGATAAACGACGCCGGGTCACGCAGCGCTGACCGGGCGCGAAAATGAAACAGGGGCCGAAGCCCCTGTTCATGTAGGCCTGCTTTGCCGTCAGGGCGTTTGGACCACGTCCCCGATGTAGATCGGGCGGCTCGAGCGCATGACCAGCGCGTACGACAGCTTGTCGAAGACGCGGAACACGAAGATGAGGCCATTGCGCTCATCGGGAATCTTCAGGGGGCCGGCGGTGTGCGCGACGCCAACGACCTTACCGGGCGCTGCGGGCGCTGGTGCCGGGGCCGCCCCGGGGGGATCGGGCACGACCGGAACCGGTCTCATATCCATGCCGCCGAACATGCGCGGCGAGTAGAAGTCCGCGGTCCTGCCTCCGGTACCGATCACTGCGCCACGCCGGTAGCTCGCCAGCACGTGCCCAACCTCAACCCCGTCCCGAGCGCCGCGGTTGATCGTGATGATCTGGTATTGGCCGAATTCGGAGACGCCCCCCTCGACCGACATGATCGCGCCCTTGATGGCCTTGTCAGGGGCCCTCGGAACGTAGGTCGGGAACGCGGTCTCACGCGCCGGCGCAAGCCGGTCGCCGCGATTGACCTCTTGGCGGGACTTCATGATCTCGAGCGTGGTCGGGTTGCCGAAGCGGCGGACACGCGCATCGCCAACGTACTTGGCCTCGTATCCGAGAATTTCGCCTGACTCCGGATCGCGCAGCGCCACCCCGGGGCGGAATACCTGCCAATTCACCCCGTCGTTGGTACCGATGCGATCGGCATAGGCAGTGTCTCCCGTGCCGACGATCACCCGGCTTTCCTCGGTCGCGATGATAGCGGGGGCGCCATCCAACCCGCCCAGCTCGACGATCAACGGCTGCGACAGGAAGGGGCCGATGACGTTGCCGGGGATGCTGGGAATGGCGGATTCCAGGGGCTCGATCCGAATACGGGGATCCAGCTTAACCACGTTGGCGGCGGCGTCGGCGCTGCTACCGCCGCTCGCGCCACCGGACCCAGCAGAACCGCCCCCGGCAAGGGACAGCCGCAGGGCCTCACGGTCGAGTCGAACGACATCGCCGGGGTAAATAAGGTGGGGATTCTTGATCTGCTCCTGGTTCATCTGCCAGATCAGAGGCCACTTCCACGGATCCTTCAGGAAACGCCCGGAGATGCCCCAAAGGGTATCGCCCTTCACCACGGTGTATTCGGAAGGCGCGTCGGCGGCCAGGTCAGCCTGGGTGATCCGCGTGGGCGCGCGGGATCCCGGGGTTCCGGCCGTTTTTTCCGACGAGGATGGCATGCCATCGGCCAGGACCTCGCCCGGAACCAAACTGGCCAAGGCGACGACTAAAGTTATAATTGTCTTTCGCATGGCGGCACTCACTTGTGGATATGGAGCTCGGGACCCATATTCGGGAAAAGGGTTACGCCCCTTTTCTCATGTAGTGCGGTAAATTCTGCACATAATTTCTTCAATTAGCAAGCATTTATGGCCATTCTCGAGATCCTCCAGTACCCCGACCCCAGGCTCACGACCCCTGCCCATCGCGTCGAAAAGATCGACGCGTCCACGCGCAAGCTGGTCGATGACCTGACCGAAACGATGTATTCGGCTCCCGGGGTGGGCTTGGCCGCGACCCAGGTCGACGTCCATCAACAGATCATCGTCATCGACGTGAGCGACGACCGGACCGACTTGCGCGTCTTCATCAATCCGGAGATCACCCGGCGCGAGGGCGTGGCGGTCAACCAGGAGGGCTGCCTGTCGGTCGCCGGCGTCTACGACAATGTCGAGCGGTCGGAAAGCGTTACCGTCACCGCGCTCGACCGAAACGGCGCCCGGTTTACACTCAATGCCTCGGGGATGCTCGCGACGTGCATCCAGCACGAGATGGATCACCTGCGGGGGAAGATCTTCGTCGAGCTCCTCTCGGATCTCAAGCAGAACCGCATCCGCGCCAAGCTGAAGAAGCGCCAACGCAAGGCGGCCTGAGGCGGGCCCGGCGCCGGTGCGTGTCGTCTTCGCGGGCACGCCTGAATTTGCCGCCCGGGCTCTCGAGGCGATCGCCGGCGCTGGCCACGTTATTCCCCTGGTCCTCACCCAGCCCGATCGTCCCGCCGGTCGGGGCCTGAAGCTCACCTCGAGCGCCGTCGCCCGCGCTGCGGAACGACTTTCCATTCCCGTCGAAAAGCCGGCCACGCTCAAGTCGTCCGAAGCGCTCGAGGGTCTGCGCGCCGTCCGCGCCGACGTGATGGTGGTGGCCGCTTATGGCCTGATCCTTCCACGCGCGGTCCTCGACCTTCCGCGCTTGGGCTGCCTGAACATTCACGCATCGCTGCTGCCTCGCTGGCGGGGTGCGGCGCCGATCCATCGCGCAATCCTCGCGGGCGACGCGCGAACGGGCGTGAGCATCATGCGCATGGAGGAAGGGCTCGACACCGGCCCTGTGCTCCTGGAAGAGGCGGTGCCCATCGGCCTGCGCGAGACCACGGGGTCGCTTACCGTGACGCTTTCCGACCTTGGGGCGACGGCGATCGTGGCTGCGCTCGGGACGCTTGAATCGCTCGTGCCCCGCACCCAGGACACGAGCCTCGCTACCTATGCATCCAAGATCACCAAGGCGGACGCGCGGCTCGACTGGTCGCGCCGGCACGACGAGCTCGACCGCCAGGTTCGTGCCCTCAATCCGGTTCCTGGTGCCGAAGGGGTGCTCGAAGGCGAGGTCATCAAGGTGTGGTCGGCGGAACCGGTCGCCGAGGCGCGTGGTCTGCCGGGTTCGATCGTGCGAGCACAGGAGGGAGAGTTGCTCGTTGCGTGCGGGACGGGCGGCCTGAGGCTCCTGACGGTGCAACGCGCGGGGGGGCGTAAGATGGGCGCAGCCGAGTTCTTGCGCGGAAACGCCCTCGGGGCGACGGCCCAAAGAAATTGAGGGCGGACTCAAGCCATTGATTTAAATCGATAAGTGATTTGTGCGAAGCGATGTGGTGCGCTGGCAAGTCCTTGAGATTAGTGGTAAATTGAGTTTCTCAGCCTCACCTGTCTCGCGGATGCCACACTTTCTCGCGGGGACAGCTTACTGAGTAGCCCCGCAAACGATGACTCTCGCGATGACCGTCACGACCTTTCGCCGGATTGCAGCCTGGTCCGCGCCGCTTTCGCGGTGGCGTTCGATCGTGGTCGCATGCGCGATCGCGATCTTCATGCCGCCTGCCCTTGCCGAAGGCATCGCGGTCAGCTCGGCGGTGATCGAGCCCGCCGACGACGGCTGGAATCTGGAGGCTGCGTTCGATGTGCAGTTCAGTCAGCGCCTCGAGGAAGCGGTCAACCGCGGCGTGCCGCTGTACTTCGTGATCGAGTTCGAGCTGTCCCGGCCGCGCTGGTACTGGTTCGACGAGAAGCCCGTGGCGCTCTCGCGAACCTACCGCATCAGCTACACCCCATTGCTGCGCCAGTACCGCCTGGCGATCGGCAACGTCTCACAGAACTTCACCCGATTCGAAGAGGTAACCCGCGTCCTATCGCGCCAGCGCGGGTGGCATGTCGCCGACAAGGGCGCGCTTAAAAAGGATCAGGTCTATCAGGCGGCCGTGCGCATGCGCCTCGATACCGCCCAGCTGCCAAAGCCCTTCCAGTTGAACGCGATCGCCTCGCGGGACTGGACGCTGGCTTCCGAATGGCACCGCTGGACGATCATTCCATGAAGCCCCTGATTTTCCTCTGTGTGGTCACTGGCGCGGCGCTGGTGTACCTGATGTCAGAGGCGTCGTCGAACAACGGGCTGTTCGCGAAGAATTACCAGACGCTGCTCTACATGGGCGTGGGTTTCGCCTTCGGCCTGATGGCGCTCATCGGCTACCAGCTGGCACTCCTGCGCCGCAAGCTGCGCGAGCGCGTATTCGGCTCCAAGCTCACGCTGCGGCTCATGGTCGTGTTCGCGCTCATGGCCCTCATTCCCGGCGGCCTGGTCTACGCGATTTCGTTCCAGTTCCTGCAGCGCTCGATCGAATCGTGGTTCGATGTGCGTGTCGACGAATCCCTGAAGGGCGGCATCCGGCTCGCCCGCAACGCATTGGAAAACTCCCTCAAGGAGCTGGCGCTCAAGGCCGAGACGATGTCGATGGCGCTTGCCAGCACCCAGGCGGTCGAAGGCGCCACGCTGAACCGCCTGCGCGAGCAACACTCGATCGAGGAAGCCACGCTGCTCACTTCGCGCGGCAAGGTGCTCGCGCAAGCCGGGGCCGATCCCGTCGCCCTGCTGCCCGACCTGCCCGGGCCCAACCTCATGCGCCAGGTTCGGGCGCAGCAGATGGTTCGCTCGATCGAGGAGATTCCCGAGCGGGGCCTCTATCTTCGCGTCATCGTTCCGGTCAACGTGCTCACCATCGCCGACGACATCCGCATCCTGCAGGTGCTGCAGCGCGTGCCGACCGCGATTGCGAAGGACGCGCAACTGGTCGCCGCGGGCGACACCGAATACCAACAGCTGCTGCTCGCGCGCGTGGACTTGAAGCGCATTTTCGGCCTCACGCTCACGCTCGCCATGCTGCTCACGCTTTTCTCGGCACTCGCACTCGCCTTCGTGCTCTCCGAGAGGCTGTCGGCGCCGCTTTCCGCGCTCGCCGAGGCGACGCGCGCGATCGCCAAGGGCGACTACTCCAAGCTCAATCCGGTGAAGAGCCGCGACGAGTTCGGCGTCCTCACGCAGTCGTTCAACACCATGACGCGCCAGATCGCCGACGCCACTGACGCGATGGAGCGCAACCAGCAGCAGCTCGAGGACGCGAAGACCTACCTCGAGAGCATTCTCTCGAACCTCACGTCGGGGG
>JALYSB010000241.1 GCA_030855025.1 Pseudomonadota bacterium | reverse complement strand
GCGCATCGTCTTTCCCCTCGCGATGCCGGGTTACGTCGCCGGCGCGTCGCTCGTGTTCGTGAAGGTGTTCGACGACCTCGGGACCCCGCTGGTGCTCGGCCAGACCAACATGCTGGCACCCCAGGCATACCTGCGCATCACCTCGGTGGGCATCGAGGACCCGATCGGCTACGTGATCAGCGTGATCATGGTGATCTTCTCGGTGGCGGCGCTGTGGGGCTCGGCGCTGATCCTCAAGGGACGCGACTATTCCACGCTGCAGCGCGGCGGCACCTCGCTGCAGAAGCGCTCCCTCAAGCCCTGGCAGTCGGCGCTCGCCTACGGCTGGATTGGCCTGGTCCTCCTGCTGGTGCTTTCGCCCCACATCGGGATCCTGCTGATGTCGTTGTCGAAGGTCTGGAGCTTCAGCGTGCTGCCGGAAGGTTTCACGCTCGCCCACTATGGAACCGTGTTCACGCAATCGCCGCGCATGATCGGCAATACCCTTCTCTACTGCGGCCTCGCCGCGCTCATCGACGTGGTGATCGGCACCGCCATCGCCTACATAGTCCTGCGCACGCGCCTGCCCGGTCGCCAGCTGCTCGACTGGACGGCATCGGCCGCCCTCGCGATTCCCGGCGTGGTGCTCGCCATTGGTTACCTGCGCGCCTTTCGCGGGCTGGAGATGCCGTTCGTCGATAGCGCGTTCACCGCGAGCTGGGTGGCCTTGATGATCGCCTACGCGGTTCGCCGGCTTCCCTACGCGCTGCGCTCCTGCACCGCCGCGCTCACGCAGTTGCACGTCTCGCTCGAGGAGGCCGCCGAGAGCCTCGGGGCCACCAAGGCGCGCACGGTGCGGCGGGTAGTGGTCCCGCTCATGGCGGGAGGCATCCTCGCCGGTTTCGTCACCAGCTTCATCACCGCCGCCGTGGAGCTCTCCGCGACGATCGTCCTGTCGTCGTCGGCCAGCACCGCGCCGATGTCGTACGGGATTTATCTCTACATGCAGAGCATCGCGGGGCGCGGCCCCGGCGCCGCGCTCGGCGTCATCGCGATCGCGATCGTCGGGCTCGGCACCTATGCATCCTATCGACTGAGCAACCGGAGCGAGACATGGAGCAGGTGAAGGTCGAGGTGCGCAACGTCAACCTTTCCTACGGTCCGACGCGCGTGCTGCACGACGTGTCGATCGTGGTCGAGCCGGGCGAATTCTTCGCGCTTCTCGGCCCGTCGGGCTCGGGCAAGAGCACGTTGCTGCGTCTCATCGCCGGCTTCAACCAGCACCAGTCGGGGCAATTGCTGATCGGCGAGCGCGACCTGACAGGCATCCCCCCGTGGAAGCGCAACGTCGGCATGGTGTTCCAGAATTACGCGCTGTGGCCGCACCTGACGGTCGCGCGCAACGTGGCGTTCGGCCTCGAGGAGCGGCGCCTGCCGCGCGACGAGGTGCGCCGGCGCACCGACGCCGCACTCGAGCTCGTCGGCCTCGCGGGCTTTGGGGCGCGCCGTCCCAACCAGCTCTCGGGTGGCCAGCAGCAGCGAGTTGCACTGGCCCGCACGCTCGCCATCGAGCCGCAGGTGCTGCTCCTGGATGAGCCCCTGTCGAACCTCGATGCGAAGCTGCGCGTGCAGATGCGCCGCGAGCTGCTGCGCCTGCACAAGCGCCTGGGCATCACCACCATCTTCGTGACCCACGACCAGGAGGAGGCGATGACCATCTGCGACCGCATTGCCGTTCTCGACCAGGGTGTGGTGCAGCAGGTCGGCACGCCGATGGAGCTTTACGACCGCCCTTCCAACCGGTTCGTCGCGCAGTTCGTGGGCTCGGTGAACCTCTTCGAAGGAGCGATCACGCGCGCCGCGGCCGGCATTCGGTTCACCTCGGCGCTGGGGGACGTGGCGCTTCCCGCGACCCTCGACGCGGGCGAATCGCGGCAGGCCGAGCTGGCCTTCCGCCCGCATGCCGTCCAGGTGGACCTGGACCGCGTCTCGAACACCGCCCAGCTGCAGCTCGAGGGCATCGTCGAAGCCAGCGAGTTCCTCGGCGAGTTCGTGCGCTACGAGGTGCGCGTGGGATCGGCCACCGTGATCGCGGATCGGCCGCACCATCGCGGGTCCGCGACGCTCGCGAAGGGCCTGCCGGTACGGCTTTCGGTGCCGCCCACGGAAATGCGCATCATCGGCTAGCTCGAGCGCGATGCATCAAAAAAAAGCCGCCCATCGGAGCGGCTTTTTTTGATGCGTCGAAGGTGAAACTGGTAGGCGCGATTGGACTCGAACCAACGACCCCCACCATGTCAAGGTGGTGCTCTAACCAGCTGAGCTACGCGCCTCGTGATTCGAGACCGAATTTTATCCGAAAAAGCAGCGGCACGTTCTCGCTTCATTCACCCGGAAAGACCTTCGTGCGGTGTCGCACAGAGAATTTGCGAAGCAAATGCTCCAATGGACAACAATGCAAACACCCACCACCGTACGGCTCACCGAGCATGACCGGCCCGCCCTCGAGGCGCATTTCATGGCGCTTGGAGGCGAAGACCGGCGCCTGCGATTCGGCGCTTCGATCGGCGACGAGGGCTTGCGTTCCTACGTGGCGCGCATCGATTTCGAGCGCGACGGCATCTTCGCGGTGCAGGACGAGAATCTGTGCCTGCTCGCGGTGGTGCACATTGCCGTCACGCAGAGCGCCGAGCTCGGCCTGTCCGTGCTGCACGGCCTGCGCGGGCAGGGCCTGGGCAGCTCGCTCTTCGCGCGCGCCGTGATGCACCTGCGCAATCGCGGGTTGCGCGAGGTGTTCGTGCATTGCATCGCGGAAAACGCCGCGATGATGCACCTCGCCCGCAAGCACGGCATGCGCCTGGTCTCCGCGGGCTCCGAGAGCGATGGGCGCCTCGCGCTCGCGCCGGCGACCGCCCAGTCGTATATCGCCGAATGGCTCGACGACCAGCAGGGCCGCACCATCCGCGCCCTGCGCGAGAACTCCCTCAGCGCACAGCGCATGTTCGGGCTGCTACCCCGCTAGGCCGCCTGCAGCCAGAGTCCCTTGAGGTATTCGCCCTCGGGGAAATGGATCGAGACCGCGTGATCCTCGGAGGCGCCGAGGTGTCGGCGAACCTGCAGGTCCACCTTCGCATCGGCCGCCGCGCCCGCCACGATCTTCTGGAAGAGGTCTGGCCCCACAGCACCCGAGCACGAGAACGTCAGCAGGTGCCCGCCGGGCGCCAGCAGCTTCATCGCCCACAGGTTGATGTCCTTGTAGGCGCGCGCGGCATTCGGCACGTGCTTCTCGGTCGGCGCGAACTTCGGGGGATCGAGGACGATCACGCCAAAGCGTCGGGCCTGGTCGCGATACTTGCGCAGCTGCGCGAATACGTCGGCCGCGAGCCACTCGGCGCGTGATGCATCGAACCCGTTGATGTCGACGTTCCTGCGCGCGTGCGCGAGCGCCTCCTCGGAAGTGTCCAGCGACGCGACGCTGCGCGCGCCGCCCTTGAGGGCCGCGAGGCTGAAGCCGCCGGTGTAGCAGAAGCAGTTGAGCACGTCCGCGCCGGCGGCCAGGGTGCGCGCCAGCGCGCGGTTGTCGCGCTGGTCGAGGTAGAAGCCGGTTTTCTGGCCCTTCACTACGTCGACCTCGTAGGCGATGCCGTCCTCGTCGATGCGCACACCGGCCGGCGCCTCGCCGAGCAATGGTCCCACGCGCGGCTGCAACCCCTCGAGCGTGCGAACCTCGACGTCGGAGCGCTCATAGACATGGCGGGCGCCGGTGATCTCCGCGAGGGCGGGTCCCCAGAACGGGCGCCAACGCTCGGCGCCCGCTGACAGGATCTGCACGACCACCGTGTCGCCATAGCGATCGGCGACCAGGCCCGGCAGGCCGTCGGATTCGCCGTGCACGATGCGCATCGCGTTGCTGCCCGCGGGCAGGCTCGCGCGGCGCGCGAGCGCGGCCGCCAGGCGCCGGCGCATGAACGCCTCGTCGATTTCTTCCGCGGGATCGAGCGACCACACTCGAGCGCGGATCTGCGATTCGGCGCAGTAGGCCGCGCGCGCGAGGAATGCGCCGTCGTGCGCCACCACCGACACCGTCTCGCCCATGCCGGGCGCACCCTCCACGCGCTCGATGGCGCCGGAGAAGATCCACGGGTGGCGATGTCGAAGGGATTTTTCGCGGCCGGGCTTGAGGATCAAACGATAAATGGGGTCAGACTCCAATTGAGATAATGAGACCAGCTTTTCCGGGACATTATCTCAATTGG
>JALYSB010000240.1 GCA_030855025.1 Pseudomonadota bacterium | reverse complement strand
GTGGAGCGCATGGTTGCGGTGTTCCGCGAGGTCGCCGCCGCCCATGGGTGAGCGCACCCGCACGCGCGCGCTGGTCGTCTCGCGCGCGCTGGCCGCACGCCTGGCCGCGGGAGCGCCACGCGGCGAGGTGCGCCGAGTCCTGGTGGCGCACAATCTCCTGCTGGGCGACACGCTGATGCTGACCCCGCTGCTCGCGAAGCTGCGCGAGCGCCATCCCCAGGCGCAGATCACGCTGCTCGCCTCGCCCGCGTTCGTGCCGCTCTACCAGCAGCGCCCGTACGGCGTGCGCGCCTTGCCCTTCACGCCGTCGCATTCGGCCACTACACGCGCGTTGCTCGAGGAGTCGCCGTTCGACCTGGCCATCGTTCCCGGCGACAACCGGTACAGCTGGCTCGCCGCAGCGATGCGCGCGCGGCACATCGTGGTGCACACGGGAACGCGCCCGCTCACGCAGGAATGGTTCGTCGACGAGCGCCGTCCCTACCCCGGGGCGCCCGCGGCATGGGGCGACATGGTGGCCGACCTCGTCGACGGTGCCGATCCTGCTGCGTTCGCGAGCGCGGACTGGAAAGCTCCGGAAGCAACGCCCTTCGAGCGGCCCTCGGGCCGCTACGCGGTGCTGCACGTCGGCGCGAGCACGCCGCTCAAGCACTGGCTTCCGGAACGCTGGATGGCGCTCGCCATGGGCCTTGAAGCGCGCGGGCTGCGCGTCGCATGGAGCGCAGGCCCCGGCGAAGAATCGTTCGTGCACGCGTACGATCCGGCGGGGCGCTATCCCTCGTATGCGGGCCGCCTCGACCTCGCGCAAATGTGGCACCTCCTCGCGGGCGCCGCCCTCCTGGTCGTGCCAGACACCGGCATCGCCCATCTCGGCCGGGTCACGTCGACGCCGACGGTCGCGCTGTTCGGGCCCGGCTCCGCGGTGCTTGCCGGCAAGGGCCGCTTCTGGCGGGCGATTCCCTGGCAGGCGCTAACCGTCGAGCCCTTCCCCTGCCGCGACCAGAAAATACTTTTCGCCCGGGAGGTGGAATGGGTGCGACGATGTGCCCGTACCTTGGCGCAATGCCCTGAGCCAAGATGCATGCATGCCATCGCGCTGGATGAAGTCCTGGCTGCGGCAGACCGGTTCCTCATAGGTCAACCGGATGCAGTTTCCTACGTTAAATCAATGAACTCGGAGATTTCACCGGAGTCCAGAAGTACATGATGAAGCGATTCATGGGGTTGGTCGCGGGCGCCGTTTTCTCGGTGTTGTCGGCGCACGCCCAAATGCCGGTGATTTCAGGTGAGCCGGCGCTCACTCCGGTTCCCGCCATACCGCCCCAACTGCGCGCGTACGCACGGCCCAAGCAGGCGATTCTTCCCCCGGTGTCCGTCGCGGAGCTCGCGTCCGTGCGCAATGCCAACCTGCGCAGCGCCGCGAAGGGGCAGGCACGCCGTGTGGTGATTGGCGTCGTCCGCAATGGCGCAGCCCCGGGCGCCCTCTCCAACGCCAGCGGCCTGTCCTGGGTGCGAGTTCCTGGAGGCCACGCCGCGCAGCTCGCCGTGACCTCCCCGGAAGCCGGGTCGTTGCGCCTCGCGATCGACCTCAAAGGCGTGCCCGAGGATGTCGAGATGGTTTTCTTCGGCTCGGCCTCGCCCGCGCGGCTCGAAGGCCCGGTAAAGGTGGGCGAGGTGCGCGACCGCACCGCGCCGTGGTGGTCGCCGCTGACCGAGGGCGCCACCCAGACCGTGGAATTCTTCATCCCCGAGCGCCATCAGCCGGCCGCCGCCGCGCCGCGCGTGGTGCGGGCATCCCACATCCTCACGACGCCGTCGAGCCGCTTCACCAAGGGCATCGCGGACATCGGAACCTCGGGGGCCTGCAACGTCGACGTGCCGTGCTCGCCGCTTAATTCCAACAGCGCGTTCCGCGACGTGGTCAACTCCGTCGCCCAGATGGTATTCACCGACGGAGACCACTCGGTCCTTTGCACGGGCTCGCTGCTTGCCGATGGCGACGCCGCGAGCCAGACGCCGTGGTTCTACAGCGCCAATCATTGCTTCGACTCGGACGCTCCGTTCCGCACACCTACGCAGCTGCAGCAGGTCGCCAACTCACTCAACACGCTGTGGGGCTTCCAGGCGAGTGCGTGCGGCTCGAACACGCCGATCGCGGGCTGGACACAGCTCTACGGCGGCGCCACCTACGTGTACAACAATCCCCAGACCGACGTGCTCCTCGTGCGCCTGAACAACGCCCCGCCCGCGGGCTCGTTCTATTCGGGCTGGGACGCCAATCCGATCACGTGGGGCACCCAAGTGGCGGCGATCCATCATCCCCAGGGCGACCTCAAGATGGTGTCGCAGGGCTCGGTCACGGGTTTCACGTCCCCGGGCGTGGCGGACGCAAACGAGCAATTCATCGGCGTGCAATGGAGCTCGGGCACCACCGAGCCCGGCAGCAGCGGCGGCGGTCTCTGGAGCCCGAGTGGCGGCCAGTACTACTTCCGCGGCGGCTTGTGGGGCGGCGCCGCCCTCTGCACCAACCTGAGCGGCATCGACAGTTACTCGCGCTTCGACCGCGCCTACCCGCAGATCGCCGCGTACCTCGGCGCTGCGATCGTGCCGGCGGCCGACTACTCAGACCTGTGGTGGAATCCGAACGAGTCGGGCTGGGGACTGAATCTGGTGCAGCATCCCTCGAAGATCATCTTCGGGGTCTGGTACACCTATGAATTCGACGGCACGCCCATCTGGTATGTGATTCCGCAAGGCTCGTGGACCAGCAGCACGACCTACACCGGGCCGCTGTTCGCGACCCTGGGGCCGTCGTTCACCAAGACCTTCATCGCGAGCCAGGTGCAGCCGCGCCAGGTCGGCACCGCGACCCTCAACTTCACCAGCGCGAGCACCGGCACCTTCACCTATTCGGTCGACGGGGTCTCGGGCACGAAGTCGATGCAACGCCAGCCGTTCTAGCCCTTGAGCGCGACTGCGAGCCCGGATACTCTCCGGTCATGGCAGCGCCCGCGCTTTCCGCATCGATCGTCACCTACCGACCCGAGCTGGCTCTCTTCGCCCGGGCCCTCGCCTCCCTCGCCGCGGCGATCGATGAGGCGCGCCGCGCCGGAGAGCTCGGAGAATCCCGCCTGGTGGTGATCGACAACGGCCCGCCGGAGCGCCACGCGGAAATCGCGCAAGCCCTGAAGGCGTGGCCGTCACAGGCCGGCGCGCTCGAAGTGATCGCGGGCCAGGGAAACGTGGGATACGGACGCGCCAACAACCTTGCGTTGAACGGCGCTCGTTCTGATTTCCACCTCATCATGAACCCCGACGTCGAGCTCGAGCCTGCGGCGCTGCGCGAAGCATTGCGCGCGGCGCGCGAGCATCCCGAAGTCGGCCTGATCGCGCCGGCCGCGTACGGCGATGATGGCGAGCTGCAATACCTTTGCAAGCGCTATCCGTCGGTGTGGGTGCTCTTCCTGCGCGGTTTTGCGCCGGCGCTCCTCCAGCACCGCTACGCGCGGGCGATCCACGACTACGAGATGCGTGATGTGATCGCCGACCGCTTCGTGCCCAACGTCCCGCTCGCAAGCGGCTGCTTCATGCTTGCGCGCACGCCGCTCCTCGCGCGCCTGGGCGGCTTCGACCCGCGCTTCTTCATGTACTTCGAGGACTACGACCTGAGCCTGCGCGTGGGCCGCGAATCGCAGGTGGCTTACGTGCCGCGGGCGCGAATCGTGCACCACGGCGGCGACGCCTCGCGCAAGGGGCCGCGCCACGTCGCGTGGTTCATGCGCTCGGCGTGGCGCTTCTTCGCCCGTCACGGCTGGAAGATCGCCTAGCCGGCCTCAGGGCGCCTCGCGAAACGCGCGCTCCAGCAGGTCCTCGAGCGCGCGGATCGGCTCGTCGCGCTCGAAGAGCTCCATGCGGTTTTTGTGGATGCGGCTGCGCAGGGCGGCGCGCTCGTGCGGATCGCGGCCCAGGCGAAGTGCCGTCTCGACATACGCGCCAGCATCGCCGGCAACCAACTCATCGGCGCCGAGCGTGCGAAGCATGGCCAGGCTCTGGCGCCCGCGCATGAGCGATCCCGGAAGCGTGACGATCGGCAGGCCGCTGGCAAGGGCATCGAGCGAGGTGTTGCCCCCGGACCAATGCACCGTATCCAACATGACATCGCACAGGGCGTTCAGCTGCAGGTAGCGATGGTGTGGAAGCGAAGGCACCAGGAAAAGCGCGCGGTCCCGCAGGTCGATTTTCCGGCGGCGCAATGCGA
>JALYSB010000070.1 GCA_030855025.1 Pseudomonadota bacterium | reverse complement strand
CGAGATGGTCCGCGCATCGGACAGCGTCACGTTCGCCACCTGGTTGATCGGCATCGGGGAGCCGTAGTAGTCGACGCGCAGGTGGTCGATGAGGCCGGTGTGCGCGCGGCCCGTGCGAACCTTCGCCAGGTCGTGCTTGAGCGTGTCCACCGACTTGGCCATCTTGTCCGTGGCCTGCTTCTTGATGTCCCCGATGCTCATCGCCTGCACCTTTCGATCAATTGTGAACGAGCGTGCCCTCGTCTTCGCCCATCACCACCCGTTTCAACGCGCCCGCCTTGAAGATGGAAAACACGTTGATCGGCAGCTTCTGGTCGCGGCAAAGCGCCAGTGCCGTGGCGTCCATCACCTTGAGGTTCTTCACGAACGCCTCGTCGAAGGTGATCCGGTTGTAGCGCGTGGCGGACTTGTCCTTGAGCGGGTCGGCGGTGTAGACGCCGTCGACCTTGGTCGCCTTGAGCACGATGTTCGCCTCGACTTCGCGTCCCCGCAGCGCCGCCGCCGTGTCGGTGGTGAAGAAGGGGTTGCCGGTGCCGGCGGCGAAAATCACCACCTTGCCTTCCTCGAGATAGCGGATCGCCTTGCCGCGGATGTAGGGCTCGACCACGGGCTCGATGCTGAGCGCCGACTGCACGCGCGCGACCAGCCCGCCGCGATTCATCGCGTCGGAGAGTGCCAGCGCGTTGATCACCGTGGCCAGCATGCCCATGTAGTCGGCGGTGGCACGGTCCATCCCGGCCGCGCCCTGCGAGACGCCGCGGAAGATGTTGCCCCCGCCGATCACGATGCCGACCTGCACGCCGAGGCCCGAGATCTCCTTCACCTCGCCCACGATCCGGTCGACGGTCTCGCGGTTGATGCCGAAGGCGTCGTTGCCCATCAGCGCCTCCCCCGAAAGCTTCAGGAGGATCCGCGTGTACGCGGGCTTCGCCTGCGGGTTCGCTTCGTCCATCAGACGCCCGCACGCCCAGGAAGGGCCAGTTCCATGGTCAGGCCGCGTTCTTCGTCATCGCGGCGACTTCAGCCGCGAAATCGCTCTGCTTCTTCTCGATGCCCTCGCCGACGACGAGGAATTTGTAGCCGCGCAGCTGCGACTTCTTCGCGGCGAGCATTTTTTCCACGGTCTGCTTGTCGTCCTTCACGAACGGCTGCCCGAGGAGCGTCACGTCGGCGAGGAACTTGTTGAGGCCGCCCTCGACCATCTTCGCGACGATTTCCGGCGGCTTGCCGGACTCGGCAGCGCGCGCCTCGAGAATCTTCCTCTCGGCGGCGATCACGTCCGGGGCGACCTGGTCGCGCGCCATGAATTTGGGCTTGGCGAACGCGATGTGCATCGCGACGTCCTTCGCGACTTCCGCATCGCCCTCGTAGTCGACCATCACGCCGATCTTGCCGGGCGGGTGGATGTACTCCTTGAGCTTGCCCGCGGCCTGCACGCGCTCGAAGCGGCGCACGGCGATGTTCTCGCCGATCTTCTGCACCAGCTTCTGGCGCACCGCCTCCACGGTCTCGCCGCCGATCCTGAGATTGGCCAGCGCTCCCACGTCAGCCGGGTTCTCGTCGGCGACGAGCTTGGCCAACGCCTGCGCGAACGCGGTGAAGTCCGGGTTGCGCGCGACGAAGTCGGTTTCCGCGTTCACCTCGACCATCGCCCCGAGCTTCGAGTCGGGCGATAGGTAGGCGGCGATCGCGCCTTCCGAGGCCACGCGCGAGGCGGCCTTGGAGGCCTTCGCGCCGCTCTTGATGCGCAGCAGCTCCTCCGCCTTCTTCAGGTCGCCGCCCGCTTCCTCGAGCGCTTTCTTGCATTCCATCATGCCGAGCCCGGTTAGCTCGCGCAGTTCCTTGACCATTGCCGCCGTGATTTCCGCCATTTGCTCGCTCCAGTATCCGTTGATACAAAAAAGGGGCTTCGCGCCCCTTTCCTGCAGGAACCTGCCGGTTCCCTATTGCTTCTCGGCTTCCTCGACCTCGACGAAGTCTTCGGTCGGCGGGGCCACCATCTCGTTGATCACCTGGCTGCGGCCCTCGAGGATCGCATCCGCCACGCCACGGGCGTAGAGGCGGATGGCGCGGGTCGAGTCGTCGTTGCCGGGGATCACGTAGTCGATGCCATCGAGCGAATTGTTCGAATCGACGACGCCGACGATCGGCACGCCGAGCGTGCGCGCTTCGGTCACAGCGATCTTGTGGAAGCCCACGTCGATGATGAACAGCGCGTCGGGCACGCCGCCCATGTCCTTGATGCCGCCCAGCGAGCGCTCGAGCTTCTCGCGCTCGCGTGCGTTCAGGAGCTGCTCCTTCTTGGACAGGCGCTCGCTCGAACCGTCGGCGATCATCGCGTCCATGTCCTTCAGGCGCTTGATCGATCCCTTGACGGTCTTGAAGTTGGTGAGCATTCCGCCCAGCCAGCGGTAGTCGACGTAGGGGGCGCCGGCACGCTGCGCCTCTTCCTTGACGATCTCGCGCGCCTGGCGCTTGGTGCCGACGAAGAGGATCTGCCCCTTGTTGGCGGTGAGCTGGCGCACGTACTTGAGCGCGTCCTGGTACATCGGGAGCGACTTCTCAAGGTTGATGATGTGGATCTTGTTGCGGGCACCGAAGATGTACGGCGACATCTTGGGATTCCAGTAGCGGGTCTGGTGGCCGAAGTGCACGCCGGCCTCCAGCATCTGGCGCATGGTGACGGACATTCTGAAAAACTCCCGTGGTTCTGTGGTTAAGGTTAGGCCTCCCCCGCGATGGACCGATACTCCGTGAGGAACAATTCCACGGGGAATCAGCACCTTAGCCTTGGGCGGGGTGTGGATTGAAAAGCACGCCAGTATAACGCAAAAAGCTCCGCCCATTCAATCGGTTCCGCCGCCGGAAGCGAGAATGCTATGGTGTGTCCCAACTCGCGAACACTCTGCCCCACCTGCCCCCCATGGTCCTCAGCATTTCCGTCGAGCGCGCCGCGCCCGCGCCGGATCTCGAGATTCGTCCCCGCCACGTCAAGGGGTGGATCGAGAGGCAACCCCTCGACATTACTTTCGAGACCGGCCGCAAGCTCTGCCGGCACCTGGCCGCGATCAATCGCTCGCACCTGGATGTGAACGTGCGCCTGGAGATTCTCGAGGCCTACCGGCCTGCCGCGGAGCGCATCCTGCAGGATCTCGAGGCGATGTATGCCGCCGCACCGCTGCCCCTGGCGCCCGGCCCGCGCGCCGCGCTCGGCCTCGCGCGCGAGTTCCTGACCGAGCTGGCCCTCGGCTACCGCATCGCGATCGCCGAGTTCCGCGGCACGCTTTTTTCGGCGAAGAAGCAGCTTGCGGCGCTGATGCTGCGTGCGACGCAGTACACTGCCGCGCGACTCTTCGCCGCGTACAAGTCGTACACGCCCGTGCCCGACGCAACCTGGGCCGAGCTGCACGAGCTTTATCTTCGCGCGGAGGAGCGCGCGCTCGCCCGCGACCCGGGCCCGGACCAGGAGAGCCTCGCCGATGTCTACTGCAATGCGCTGCTGCTGTCGCTGACCGACCCATATCGCCTCGGACAGGACGAAGCCCGGCGCGTGCTGGAGCTGCTGCGCGCGAACCGCGGCTTGGCGACGCTCAGCCAGTCCCGGCCCGCGACGCCGCCCGGCGGGCACTTCATCGTGCCGTGCAACACCGACAAGCCTCCCAAGCCCTCGATCGCAAAGCTCGACGACACCGGCGGCCCCGACTGGCGATTGCTCGATGCAAACCCCCTGGTCGCGCGGATTCGATCGACGGTCGGCGCGCGCGACGCCGCCAGGGTGCCTGCGGCAAATGCCAAGGGCGCCGCCGAAGCCAACCTCGCCGCCCGGCTCACCACCCTCTGGGGGGATCCGCCCAAACGGACCTCGCGGCGCGACCCCGGCCAGGCGACCGTCGCGATCTCGATGGGCATCGATGGCGTCGGCCATTTCGTTTCCCAGGAGTCGAAGGTGGACCACGCGCGGCAGGACGACATGGTTCGCCGCGGCATCACCATGCCCCTCGCGCCGCTGCCGCTGAATGACCAGTCGGAGCCCATCCCGGTGTTCGAGTGGGACGTGGTGAACCAGAGTCATGGCGGCCTGCGGGTGCGCCGCCTCGGCCGCACCGAGCAGCCGATCGCGATCGGCGAGGTCGCCGGCATCAAGCTGCCGGGAAAGCCTCACTGGGCCATCGGCGCGGTGCGCTGGATCACGGTCTTCGAGGACGGCGGCATGGAGTTCGGGTTGCAATACCTCGCTTCGATGGCGCGCGCGGTCACGGTGAGCGCGTGGGGTGCGCCCTCCGGAGTCGGATTGCTGCTGGACGGCGACGGCCCCACGTCGCTTCTCACTTCCCCGAATGCCTTCTCGAAAATGCGCGAGCTCGAGCTCGACGACCATGGCGATGCATGCCTGGTAACGCCTTCGAGTGTCGTGGAAATCACGCACCGCTTCGAGCTCTTTACCGTCAAGGCAGCCTGACGCCGGGCTTTCCCGAGCGGGGGACCCGGGAACCGCCGAGGGTGTGGGGAGCCTAACGTTATAATCGCGCCATGGAAGGACTCCGCCAAAACGCCGGAATACAGATCAAGACCCCGCCAGAGGTCGAGGGCATGCGCACGGCCGGGCGACTCGCCTCCGAAGTGCTCGATTTCATCGCGGAGCAGGTGAAGCCGGGGGTCACGACCGGCCAGCTGGACCGGCTCTGTCACGACTACATGGTCGAGGTCCAGGGCACGGTGCCGGCGCCGCTGAATTACGCCCCGCCCGGCCACCGGCCGTACCCCAAGTCGATCTGCACCTCGGTGAATCACCAGGTCTGCCACGGCGTGCCGGGCGACAAAGTGCTGCGCGCGGGCGACATCGTGAACATCGACATCACCGTGATCAAGGATGGCTGGCACGGCGACACCAGCCGCATGTTCTACGTGGGCGAGCCCACGGTCCAGTCCCGGCGCCTTTGCGAGACCACGTACGAATGCTTGTGGAAGGGGATCGCGCTGGTGCGCCCCGGCGTGGCACTCGGCGACATCGGTTCGGCGATCCAGCGCCACGCCGAAAGCCGCGGCTTCAGCGTCGTGCGCGAGTTCTGCGGCCACGGCATCGGCCAGCGTTTCCACGAGGAGCCCCAGATCCTGCATTACGGCCGCCCGGGCCAGGGCCTCAAGCTGCAACCCGGCATGACCTTCACGATCGAGCCGATGATCAATGCCGGCAAGCGCGACATCCGCCAGCTGAACGACGGCTGGACCATCGTCACCGCCGACCACTCGCTCTCCGCGCAGTGGGAGCACACCATCCTCGTCACCGCCGACGGCTACGAAGTGCTCACCGTCTCCGCGGGCACGCCGCCTGCGCCCGCCTTCGCGACCGAGCAGACGACCAACCTCGTCGGTTGAGCTCCGCCACCGCGCCGCCCCGAGCGGCTCCCGTAGCAGCCACCTCCACCGCTGCCTCCGAGTTGCGCACGTGGCTCAAGGCGCGGCTCGAAGAGCAGCGCGCGCTCTACCTCAGGCGCCCCGACCCGCCGGTATCGCTCGCCCAGAACGCGGCTCTGGTGGACACCGCGCTGCAGGAGCTCTGGACGCGCACCATCGACGACCCGGAGATCGCACTGGTCGCGGTGGGCGGCTACGGTCGCGGAGCGCTGTATCCGCATTCGGACGTCGACGTGCTGGTGCTGCTTCCCGACGGGCGGGCTCCCGGCACAGCCGTCGAAAACTTCATCCACGCGCTCTGGGACATGGGCCTGGAGCCCGGCCACAGCGTGCGCAGCGTCTCCGAATGCGTCGAGGAGGCCGCGAAGGACGTGACCGTGGACACGAGCCTGCTCGAGGCCCGCCTCATCGCCGGCAACATCCCGGTGCTGCTCGAGCTCGATTCGCGGCTGCGGGCGCGCCGCGAGGTGCGCGCGTTCTTCGAGGCCAAGTTCCGCGAGCAGAAGCGCCGCCACGAGCGCTTCCAGGAAGCCGCCTACAACCTCGAGCCGAACATCAAGGAAAGCCCCGGGGGTCTGCGCGACCTGCAGATGGTCATCTGGCTGGCGCGTGCGGCGGGCTTCGGCACTTCGTGGAAGGCGCTCGCCGAGGCCAACCTCATCACCTCCGCCGAAGCCGCGGCGATCACCATCAACGAGCGCATCCTGCAGGACCTGCGCATCCGGCTGCACTACCTCGCCGGCCGCCGCGAGGATCGCCTGATCTTCGACCACCAGATCGAGATCTCGCGCGCGCTCAAGCTCCAGGGCAAGCCGGGGATCGCGCCTTCCGACCAGCTGATGCGCCGCTACTACCTCGCCGCCAAGGCGATCTGGCGCTTCAACCAGATCCTGCTCGCCAACCTGTTCGACCGCGTGACGCCGCGCTCGGAGCGCAAGACCGTCAAGCTCGACGACGAGTTCCAGGTCGTGAACGTGAACCTCGAGATCATCGACGAGCAGCTCTTCGAAACGAGCCCCGGCATGATCCTCGAGGCGTTCCGGCGGCTGCAGGACGACCGCGACATCGTGGGGTTCGGGCCGAAGACGCTGCGCGCCCTGTCACGCGCGCTTCCCAAGGTCGGGCGCGGCTTCCGCGAAAGCCCCGAGAACCGCCGGCGCTTCATGGCGATCATGCGCGGCGAGCGTCTCACGTGGACCCTGCGCCGCATGAGCCGTTACGGCGTGCTCGGCCGCTACCTGCCCGCGTTCGGCCGCATCGTCGGCCAGATGCAGCACGACCTCTTCCACGTCTACACCGTGGACGAGCACATCCTGATGGTGATTCGCAACCTGCGCCGCTTCCGGATCCCGCGCTTCAACCACGAGTACCCGCTCCTGTCGCAGCTCATGCAGGAATTCGACCGGCCCGAGGTGCTGTACCTCGCCGCCCTCTTCCACGACATCGCCAAGGGACGCGGCGGCGACCATTCGCACCTGGGCGTGCAGGACGCGGTGCGCTTCAGCCGCGCCCACGGGCTGGCGAAGGGCGACTCCGAGCTGGTGGCCTGGCTGGTCGAGCAGCACCTGGTGATGTCGTCGACAGCGCAGAAGCAGGACCTGGGCGATCCCGACGTGATCTCGGGCTTTGCCACCCTGGTTCGTGACGAACGCACCCTCACCGCCCTCTACATCCTCACGGTGGCCGACATTCGCGGTACCAGTCCCGCCGTGTGGAATGCGTGGAAGGGCAAGCTCCTCGAGGACCTTTTCCGCAATGCCCGCCGGGTGCTGCGTGGCGAGACCGACTACGCGGCTTCCTGGATCGCGGCAAAGAAGGAAGAGGCGCTGCGCATCTTCCGCCAGTACGTTCCGGTCGCCGGCAAGCACGAGGTGCTGTGGGGACGCCTCGACGACAACTACTTCCAGCGCTTCGAGGCGATCGAGATCGGCTGGCACACGCGCACGCTCTGGAACCGGCTCACGCCCGACAAGCCGATCGTGCGCGCGCGCCTCTCACCGGTGGGCGAGGGGCTCCAGGTCCTGGTATATGCGCCCGACCAGCCCGGGCTCTTCGCGCGCATCACGGGTTTTTTCGAGCGCATGCAGTTCGACGTGGCGGCGGCGAAGATCTACACGACCCAGCACGGCTTCGCGCTCGACACCTTCCAGGTGCTCTCGCGCGCCCGCGCCGGAGAGCACTATCGCGAGCTCATCCAGAAGGTCGAAACGCAATTGGCCGAGCGCATCGTGGCCGACGCGCCGCTGGAAGCCTCGCCCGCGGGGCGCGTGTCGCGCTGGGTCAAGCACTTCCCGATCGACCCCCAGGTGGCCATCATGACCGACCGCAGGCCGGGCCACTGGCTGGTGACCGTGAGTTGCGCCGACCGTCCCGGGCTCCTCTCCTCGATCGCACGCCTCTTCCTCAAGCACGGGCTGAACCTCATCGACGCGCGCGTGACCACGCTGGGGGCGCGCGCGGAAGATGCTTTCGTCGTCGACGGCGGCGCGCTCGACGATCCGGATACGCGCGCGAGCATTGTCGCGGAGTTGTGCAAGACCGCCGCCTAGAGCGTCGCCCGGCCGTCACTAGCCCGGAGGCTTGAACGGCTGCGAGATCCCGCCCTTCACGATCGCGACGGGGACGATCTGCCCCCCCTGCATCCGGAAGATGGTCATCTCGGCGTCCTTGCGGTCGCCCTTCGCGTCGAACTCGATGCGCCCGGTGGCGCCGGCGAGCGTGAGCTTGTGGATCTCGGGGACGAACTTCACCGGATCGACCGAGTCGGCGCGGCGCATCGCCTCGATCACGACGTTGGTCGCATCGTAGTAGAACGGCGCGTACAGCTTCGTCGGTCCGTACTTCGCGTTGAACGCGTCGCGGAACTCGCGGCTCGCCGCCGCCGCGGGCAATCCCGCCTGCGAGCACGCGAGGCCCTCGCCGGCGGGCCCCGCGAGCTGCGCCATCTCGTCGGTGCACGCGCCGTCGCCAAAGGCGAAGTGCGCCTTGAGCCCCAGCTCGCGCGCCTGCTTGAGCAGGAGCCCGCCGGTCGCGTCCATGCCTCCGTGGAAAACCACGTCGGGATTCTTCTGCTTGATCCGCGTGAGGATCGCCTTGAAGTCGGTTTCCTTGTCGGTCGTGCGCTCGCGCCCGACGATCACCACCTTCGCGCCCTTCAGCGACTTTTCCACCTCGGTGGCGAGGCCCTCGCCATAGGATGTCTTGTCGTCGACGATCGCCACTCGCCGGGCGCCGAGCTCGCCGGCGATGTACGCGGCGATCGCCGGCCCCTGCTGGTCGTCGCGCCCGACGGTGCGGAAGACGCCCTTCAGCCCGCGCTCGGTGAGCACGGGATTGGTCGCCGATCCCGAGATCACCGGGATCCCGGCACGGCTGTAGATCTCGGAGGCCGGAATGGTCACGCCGGAGTTGAGGTGGCCGATGACGGCGGCCACCTTTGCGTCCACCAGCTTCTGCGCGACCGCGGTGCCGATCTTGGGATCGCCCTGGTCGTCCTCGCTCAGCATGCGGAAGGTGACGGCCTTGCCGCCGATCACGAGGGCGCGCGCATTGGCCTGGGCGATGGCGAGTGCCACGCCGTTCTCGTCGTCCTTGCCCTGGTGGGCGATGCCGCCGGTGAGCGGGCCGGCGTGCCCGATGACCACGGTGACAGTGTTGGTTGGGGCCGCACCCGGAGCCTCGCCCCGCCCGCATGCCGCGAGGAGAAGGAATAAAACGGGTGTCAGGCACCCATTTCGCGCGAGGAAATCGGTGCCTGGCACCTCAGGGCGCCGGCTTGCCGTCGTTCAGGCGCAGCCAGCCGCGCGCGACGCGGTAGAGGTACCAGATGGTGAGGATGCCCCAGGGGATCCACAGGAAGAAAATCCCGATCACCGTGACCGTGAAGATCACCGAAGTGATCACCAGCCACACCATGCCCCAGAGGAAAGTGCGCAGCAGCCACGAGTAATGGCTCTCCACCCAGGTGCCGCGCACCGAGTCGCGCGTGAACGCCCCGATGATGACCGCCAGCAACGACAGCGACCACAGCGTGAATGGCGACACCGCGTGCATCGCGTAGAGGAAATGGGTGGTGCCCGTCGGGACCACACGGCCTGCGTCGTGCTCGATCTCAGTCATCGGCGATTTCCTCGTCGGGGAAGAGTTCCTTGGTGAAACCGAAGGTGCGCATGTCGGTCATGCGCTGCGGATACAGGATCCCGTCGAGGTGGTCGCACTCGTGCTGGACCACGCGCGCGTGGAAGCCCTCGGCGACGCGCTCGATCGGATTGCCTTCCTCGTCGAAGCCGCTGTAGCGCAGCTTCGTATAGCGCGGCACCACGCCGCGCATGCCGGGCACCGAGAGGCACCCTTCCCAGTCCTCGTCCACGTCGCGGCTCAGCATGACCAGCCTGGGATTCACCAGCACGGTGAACGGCACCGGCTCGGCGTCGGGATAGCGCGGGTTGCTCTCCACGCCGAAGATCACCACGCGCTGGCTCACGCCGATCTGGGGCGCGGCCAGGCCCGCGCCGCTTTTCGCCGTCATGGTCTCCTTCATGTCCGCGACCAGGGCACGCAGCTCGGGTGTGGCGAGGTTCTCGACCTCCTTCGCCTTCTCCCGCAGGACCGGATGGCCCATTCGCAACACTTCACGCACCGGCATGGCGTTCCACCATTTTCGCGACGATCAATCGTACCTTGCCCATGGTCTCGTCAATGACGCGCCCGATCTCCTCCATGGAGACCGCGAGCGCGCTGCTGCCGCGCCCCGCGGCGGGATTCACCACCACCGCGAGCGCTGCATAGCCCACGCGCAGCTCGCGCGCGAGCGCCGCCTCGGGCATGCCGGTCATCCCCACCATGGTCGCGCCGTCGCGCTCGAGGCGGTCGATCTCCGCCTTGGTCTCGAGTCGCGGGCCCTGGGTGGCGGCATAAGTCCCGCCGTCGATGACCGCGACCCCCGCCGCATGCGACGCCGCGAGCACCCGTTGGCGCGTGTCCTCGTCGTAGGGGTGCGTGAAGTCGATGTGCGTCACCGGCTGCTCCGAGCCTTCGAAATAAGTCGAGGGACGCCCCCAGGTGTAGTCGATGATCTGGTCCGGAAGCGCGATCGTTCCCGCGCCGAGCTCCCGGACGATGCCGCCCACCGTGCAGATCGAGATCACCCGCGTGACACCCTGCAGGTGCAGCGCCCACAGGTTGGCGCGATAGTTGATCTCGTGGGGCGCGAGCGTGTGGCCGTAGCCGTGGCGCGCCAGGAACACCACTTCGGTCGCACCCATGCGCCCGAAGGTGAGCGGTCCCGACGGCTCGCCGTAGGGTGTGCGCACGATCTGCCGGCGCGTGATTTCGAGGTTCGCGAGTTGCGTGAGCCCGCTGCCTCCGATGATTGCGATCATTTGTCCTTGAGGGCGTAGATGGCCGGCAGGTTGCGCCACAATCCGTAGGCGTCCATGCCGAAGCCGAAAACGTAGCGGTTGGGAACGGTCACGCCGACGAAGTCAGCCTTGACCGGCTTCGCCCGCCCGAGGTCCTTGTCGGCGAAGACGGCGCTCAGGACCTGGCTCGCGCCCATGTCGAGGAGCGTCTTGCGGATGGCGGCGAGCGTGATGCCTTCGTCGAGGATGTCGTCCACCACGAGCACCGTGCGGGCCCGCACGTTGTCGCGCGGGGGCAGGCGCCAGGTGATCTCGCGCCCCTCGATGTCGTTGTTGTAGCGCGTGACCTCGATCGCGCCGAACTCGAGCGGGAACGAGAGCTGCGGCAGCAGCTGCCCGGTGAAGACCGCAGCACCTCCCATGACGGAGAGCACGACCGGAAATTCGCCCTCGAGGCGCGCGGTGATCTCGCGCGCCATGCGCGAGACCTCGGCCTGGACGCGCTCGGGCGTGCACACGACCTCGGCTTCCGCAAGGAGGCGAAGCGCCTCTTGGTGGCCTTTCACGCGTTGCGCCCCGCCGAGCCGCCGACGGTACCGTCGAGGAATGCGCGGAAATCGCTGGCAAGCTCGGGGTGCTTGAGCGCGTAGTTCACCGTGGCCTGCAGGTAGCCCAGTTTCGAGCCGCAATCGTAGCGCCGGCCGTCGAACTCATACGCCATCACCACCTCCTCACGGAGCAGCCGGCCGATGGCGTCGGTCAGTTGGATCTCGCGTCCCGCGCCGGGGCGCAGGTTCTCGAGGAAATGGAAGATGCGAGGGCTGAGGATGTAGCGCCCGACCACGCCCAACGTGGAAGGGGCATCCTCGGGCTTGGGCTTCTCCACGATCGCCGACATGCGCGACAGGCCGGGCGACACCTTCTCGGCCGAAACGATGCCATAGAACGACGTGTCCGCGCGCGGCACGTCCTGCACCGCGATCACGCTGCCGCCGGTCTTCGCATGGGCGAGCGCCATCTGCTTCATGACCGGCACCGGGGCATCGATCAGGTCGTCGGCGAGGATCACCGCGAACGGCTCGTCACCCACGAGGTGGCGCGCGCACATGACCGCGTGCCCGAGGCCCAGCGCCTCGGCCTGGCGCACGTAGGCGCACTGCACGCCGTCCGGGAGCAGCCCGCGGACCTCCTTCAGCAGCTTGTTCTTGCCGTGCGCCTGCAGCTCGGCCTCGAGCTCGTAGGCCTTGTCGAAATGATCCTCGATCGCGCGCTTGCCGCGGCCGGTGATGAAGATCAGGTCGGTGATGCCCGCGGCGACCGCTTCTTCCACCGCGTACTGGATCAGCGGCTTGTCGACGATCGGAAGCATCTCCTTGGGCGAGGCCTTGGTCGCCGGAAGGAAGCGCGTGCCGAGGCCCGCGACGGGAAAGACTGCCTTGGTGATCTTTTGCATTGCGCCAATCAGGGGTCAGAGCCCAATTTCGTGAGACGTTGTGGTCGTACGCTACATCACGCGCTTGAATCGGGGTCTGACCCCATGCCCAGCATCTTGAGGAACTTCTCTTCGTCCAGAACGGCGACGCCGAGTTCCTTGGCACGGTCGAGCTTGGAGCCCGCCTCCTCGCCGGCGACCACGTAATCGGTCTTCCTGGAGACCGACCCCGTCACCTTGCCGCCCGCGGACTCGATGCGCTCCTTGGCATCGTCGCGCGACATCGCGGCGAGCGTTCCGGTGAGCACCACGATTTTACCCGCGAAGGGTCCGGCGGTGGCCGATTTCACGCGCGCGCCTTCCTTCCAGCGAACGCCCGCCGCGCGCAGCTGCTCGATCACCTCGCGGTTGTGGGCCTCGCGGAAGAACGCCGCGATCGACTCCGCCACGATCGGGCCCACGTCCGGGGCCTCCTGCAACTGCTCGGGGCTCGCGTCCATGAGCGCGTCGAGCGAGCCGAAATGGCGCGCGAGATCCTTGGCCGTCACCTCGCCCACGTTGCGGATGCCAAGCGCGTAGATGAACCGGCCCAGGGTCGTTTGCTTGCTCTTCCCGATCGCCGCGTGGACGTTGGCCGCGGATTTTTCGGCCATGCGTTCGAGCGCGGCGAGGCTTGCCACGCCCAGCTTGAAGATGTCGGCCGGTGTCCGCACCACAGCGTCTTCCACGAGCTGGTCGACGAGCTTCTCGCCGAGCCCCTCGATGTCCATCGCGCGGCGCGAGGCGAAGTGCAGCAGCGCCTGCTTCCTCTGCGCGGGGCAGAAGAGGCCTCCGGTGCAGCGCAGGATCGCTTCGTCGTCTCCCCGCGCGACCGCCGAGCCGCACTGCGGGCACGTGTCGGGCATGTCGAACCAGTCGGCGCGGGTCCGCGGGCCTGGACTGGATACGCGCGCCACCTCGGGGATGACGTCGCCCGCGCGGCGCACCACGACCGTGTCACGCTTCCAGATGTCCTTGCGGCGTACCTCGTCCTCGTTGTGCAGCGTGGCGTTCACGATCGTGGTGCCGCCCACGAAGATCGGCTTCAACCGCGCCACCGGCGTGAGTGCACCGGTGCGCCCCACCTGGACGTCGATGTTCTCGATCTCGGTCGTGGCCTCCTCGGCGGGAAACTTGTGCGCCACCGCCCAGCGCGGCGCGCGCGAGACGAAGCCGAGGCGCTCCTGCTCGGTGAACCGGTTGACCTTGTAGACCACGCCGTCGATGTCATAGGGAAGCGCCGGGCGCTTTTCCCCCACCTCGCGATAGAACTCGAAGAGTCCCTCCACGCCGTTCACCACACGCCGTTCCTGCGCCACCGGAAATCCCATCTCGCCGAGCGCATCGAGGAGCTTCGAGTGGGCCGGCGGCATCGCATAGCCCTCGTGCGCGCCCACCCCGTAGGCGAAGAACGAGAGCCGGCGCCGCGCGGTGAGCCGGGGGTCGAGCTGGCGCAGTCCTCCAGTGGCGGCATTGCGCGGATTCACGAAGGTGCGCTCGCCGGCCTCGAGCGCTCGCTGGTTGATCGCCTCGAAGTCGCGGCGGAACATCAGGACCTCGCCCCGGACCTCGAGGCGCCGTGGCGGCTTCTTCATCCCGAGGCGCAGCGGCAGGGAGCGCACGGTGCGCAGGTTGGGCGTCACGTCCTCGCCGGTCGAGCCGTCGCCGCGCGTGGCGCCCTGCACGAACACTCCGTCCTCGTAGGCGAGCGTCACGGCAAGCCCGTCGAACTTGAGCTCGCAGGCGTATTCGACCGCCTCGGCTTCGAGCCCCTCGCGGCAGCGGCGGTCGAAGTTGGCGACGTCGCCCGGGTCGAACGCGTTGGCGAGCGAGAGCATCGGCACGCGGTGCGCGACTGGCTCGAATCCCTCGCTCGGCGCGGAGCCCACCCGCAGGGTCGGAGAATCGGAGGTCGCAAGCTCCGGGTACTCCGCTTCCAGCGCCTGCAACTCGCGGAAGAGCGTGTCCCACTCGGGATCGGAGATTTCAGGTGCCGCATCCCGGTACAGGCGGTTGTGGCGCTCGATCTCGCGCCGCAGCTTTTCGGCGCGAGCGGAAGCGCCCTTGGGTACGGCCATCCTACGAGAACAGTCTTCGCGCGAGCGCGCCGCCTGCCGGGATGCCGTGGGCCTCCATGTCGTGCACGATCTTCTCGAGCGATCGGCGGATGGAGGCCAGGCCCGGTTCGGAAAGCGGCCGGCGGTTGTCGTCGACGAGCTGGCCGCCGAGCTTCTCGGCGAAGGCCTGCGCCGTGCCCACCATGGCGGCGAGGGTGCCGGCGGCGTCTTCGACGTGCGGCAGGTCGAGCGCGAAGGTGATCCCGGTGTAGTAGTTCGCGGTGGCCTTGGCCTGGGCGTCGTCGAAGCGGCGGATGACGAATTCCACCGTCCCGTCGGAAGCGAAGCTCACGAGCTCGCCGGAGCCGGTCTCCGAGAGCCCGTGCTCGAGCGCGAGCGATTTCACGCGCGACACCGCGAACGTGGCTCCGAACTGCCCGATCACGTTGATCGCGACTTCGATGTCGGCCTCGGCCGCGAATCGATCGAGCTCGCGCGCGCGCGCGGCCGCGGCGCACGGCGCTTCGCGTTGCGACACCGCGCCCACGGTCGCGGCGAAATCGGCGATCGCGCGGTTGAAGCGCTCGATCTCTTCCTCGGCGACCGGGCCGCTGCGGCTCGCGAGCTGCACGCCCACCCGCAGCTCCCGCCAGCTGCGCCGCGGGCTGGTTTCGATGGGATGCCACTGCTCATCGACGATCCCCTCCACGTGCACCGGGGTGGTCTGCGACTGCAGGACATCGAGCAGCGGCTCGAGCTGCTCGCTCATCACCGG
>JALYSB010000069.1 GCA_030855025.1 Pseudomonadota bacterium | reverse complement strand
ACGCCCGCCGGACGCGGGCGTTTCGCATGGAGCGCCCGGTTTTGGGTCGGGAGGGTATTGAGCTATCCTCTCCGGCTTCTCCCCAACCTCCTGGAAAGACCCCCATGAGACCTGCCGCAAGGGCCCTGGCCGGGCTCGTCGCCGTTTCGAGCGCCCTGGTAGCGCTGGCACAGCAGCCAGCCCCGCCGCCCCCCGCATTCGCGCCTGCAAACCTGTCCGCCAAGGGCGTGGCATCCATGGCTGCCAATTGCGCTGCCTGTCACGGCACGCAGGGGCGCCCCGCTGCGGGCTCGAACGTGAGTGCCCTCGCCGGTCGCCCCGCCGGCGAGCTGGTCGAGATCATGGGACAGTTCAAGGACGGCAAGCGGCCGGCGACGATCATGCACCAGATCGCCAAGGGGTACAGCGAGGCGGAAATTCGCGCGCTCGCGGACCACTTCGCGACGCAGCGCTGAACCGGGAGGCGACATGACAATGCATCGCAGGCAGTTCCTCAAGATGGGCGCGGCGGGTGTCGCGCTGGTGGGCGTCACGGGATGCGCGGGCGTGGGCGGCGCGGCGGTCAAGGCGCGGGTCGCGGTCGTAGGCGGCGGTTACGGCGGGGCCACGGCGGCCAAGTACATCCGCATGCTCGATCCGGGAATCGAGGTCGTCCTGATCGAGCCCAACGAAGCCTTTGTTTCCTGCCCGATCTCCAACATGGTGCTCGGCGGCTTCAAGACGTTGGCCGAGATCACGACTCCCTATTCCGGGCTGGAGCGGCACGGGGTAAGGGTGGTACGCGACTCTGCCATCGCCATCGACCTGGAGAAGAAGCAGGTCAGGCTCGCACGCGGCGACACGGTATCGTTCGACCGGGTGATCGTCTCGCCCGGCGTCGATTTCATGTGGGAGGCCCTTCCCGCGATGGGATCGGCCGATGCCCAGGGACGCGTATTGCACGCGTGGAAGGCAGGTCCGCAAACCGCGCAGCTGCGCCGCCAGCTCGAGGCGATGCGCGACGGCGGCGTGTACGTCCTTACGGTCCCGCTCGCCCCCTACCGTTGCCCGCCGGGCCCGTACGAGCGCGTCTCCCAGATCGCCGCATACTTCAAGGCGGCCAAGCCACGCTCGAAGATCCTGCTCCTCGACGAGAACGCCGACGTGACCTCGAAAGGGCCGCTCTTCAAGAAGGCGTGGGCCGATCTCTATCCGGGAATGATCGAGTTCCGCGGCAACAGCAAGCTGATCGATGTCGACGTGCGGGGAAGCACCGCCAAGCTCGAGTTCGGCGATGTGAAGGGCGATGTCCTCAACGTACTGCCGCCGATGAAGGCGGGGACGATCGCCGCTGCCTACATCACCGCGAACCGGCGCTGGTGCGAAGTCGATTGGCTCACGTTCGAATCGAAGGCCGCCAAGGGCGTGCACATCCTCGGCGACTCGCTGCAGATCGCCCCGGCCATGCCCAAGTCGGCCACCATGGCCAACGGCCACGGCAAGGTTTGCGCGGCGGCTGTCGTGAGCCTGCTCAATGGCGAGGCGCCTAACCCGTCCCCCACCCTGGTGAACACCTGCTACAGCATGGTTTCCGACAAGCTCGCCATCCACGTTGCCTCGGTCCACAAGTACGATACCCACGATCGCACCTTCAAGGCAGTGCCGGGCTCGGGCGGTGTGTCGTCCGCGATGAACGAGGCTGAGGGAGTCTTCACGATGAACTGGGCGCGCAACATCTGGGCCGACACGCTCGCCTAGGGACAAGCCCCCGTCCATGACGCGACGCATCCTGGTGCTGTTCCCGGACGAATGGGACCGCGCGAGCGCGAACGACCCCAGGTACCGCGACCGCTTCGAGTTCGTCTTCGAGGGGTTCGACCTCTTCAGCTTCCCGGACAACGCGCGCCTCTTCACCTTCGATGCGCTCAAGTTCGTCGAGCGGATGGTGCGCAAGCACTCGGGGCGCGGCATCGAAGCGGTGGTCACCTCGGACGAACAGTTCGGCCCGTTCCTCGCCTCCCTGGTCGCGCAGCGCCTGGGCCTGCCCCATACGCCGCTCGATGCCATCCTGCGCATCCAGCACAAGTACTACGCGCGCGAAGCTTTCGAGCGCATTGCGCCCGAGGCCAACGCGGGCTGCGCGCTGATCCGGCGGGATTTCGGCAGGCACGGCACGCGAGAGGACGTCCCGGTGGCGTTCCCGTTCTATGTGAAGCCGGCGAAAGCCGCCTTTTCCGTGCTGGCGCGGCGCGTGGACTCTTTCGAGGAGCTGTACCGGCACACGCGCTTCGGCTGGTTCGAGCGCGCCATCATCGATCGGCTGGTGCAGCCGTTCGCGGACGTGATGCGCGCGCACTCGGACCTTACCGAGGACCCCTTCAGCATGGTGTGCGAGCAGATCCTGCGGGGCCCCCAGGTGACGGCGAACGGATTCGCACGCGACGGCAAAGTCACGATGGTCGGCACGGTCGACTCGATCATGTACCCGGGGACCGATCAGTTCCAGCGCTTCCAATACCCGTCGTCGCTTCCCGCAGAACAACTCGCGCGCATCGACAGCTTGGCGGTGCGCCTGATCGAGGGCCTCGACTTCCGGCACGGCCTCTTCAACGTCGAGATGCGCGTCGACCCGTGCACCGGCCAGCTGCACGTGATCGAGATCAACCCGCGCGCGGCCGGCCAGTTCTTCGACTTGTTCGAGCGCGTCGACGGCTACAGCTTCTTCGAGGTGCTGCTCGACTTGCACTCGGGACGGGAGCCCGTGGTTCGCCGCGGCGAGGGTGACTGCCGCCATGCGGCGAGCTTCGTATTGCGCGACTTGTCGGGCAAGGGTCTATCGCGGTGGCCATCGGCGGCGGAGCTGCGCCATATCCAGGTACGCAATCCCGATGCCCACGTGATGCTTTATCCGAAGCGCGGCGCCGATCTCGCGCGCGAGATCAAGTGGCTCGGGACCTACCGCTACGGAGTGATGAACCTGGGCGCGCCCACGCTCGAGGAGCTGTTCGCGCGCTACCGCCGGTTGTGCTCCGACATTACCTTCCATCCGCCCGGCCACCGACTGCCCGACGTGGCGCGGCTGCTCAAGGAGAGCCTCTCGGCGGAGCGACTCGGCTAACGCGCCCGTCGCCCGCGAGCCATGCGTCGTCGTAGCGGGGGTGGGTGAGCGACGTGAGCACATGGTCGCGCCACGCGCCGTCGATGAAGAGGTAGTTCCTGGCGAGGCCCTCGTGCTCGAAGCCGAGCCGTTCGAGCAGCCTGCGGCTGCGCTCATTCTCGGGCCGGTAATTCGCCATGATGCGATGCATTCGCATCGCGTCGAACATGAAGGCGTTGGCGGCCCGAAGCGCCTCTTCCATCAGGCCCTGGCCCTGGTGCGAGCGCGCGATCTGGTAACCGAGGTGGCAGCCGTGGAACGCGCCGCGCACGATGTTGGTGTAATTGCAGGTCCCCAGGACCGGCGCGCGATCGAGGTCGGCCTCGCGGGGTTGGAGCACGAATCGCACGGCACGATCCGAGTGAAACTCCTCGACGGAGCCCGTCAGGCGCTCGGCCCAGAAGGCAACGGTGAAGAAAGCGGGCGCGGGGGGCGGCGACCAGCGGTCGAGGTGGCCGGCGAAATTCACCTCGAGGAAACGCGCGATCGCGGACTGCATCCCCGGGCGCGCGAGGCGCACGGCGAGCCGCGGCGTCTCGATCTCGGGCAGCAAGCCTAAGGCGCGAACACGCGCCACTGCTGCTGCCAGCCCTCCATCGGCGCGCGCTTGAAGCCGCTCTTGGCGAACTGGTGCCAACGCCCGACCACGAACGCGATCACCGCGTTGGCGTAGGCGTTTGCATCCCAGTCGGCAGGGAAGATACCCGCGGCCATGGCGAGCCGCGTGCTCTGGCGCAGGCTCGCCTCCAGCCGGTCGAGCAGCTGGTTGACGCGCGCGAGCAGCCGTTCGTCCTCGTTCACCAGCGCGTCCCCGATGAGCACGCGCGTCATCCCCGGGTTCTTCTGCGCGAACCCCAGGAGCGTGGCGACGGTGGCTTCCACCTGCTTGAGCGCATCCTGCTCCTCGGCCTGGATCTTGTTCACCAGTCCAAAGACGGTCTGCTCGATGAACTCGATGAGCCCTTCGAACATCTGCGCCTTGCTGGAAAAATGGCGGTAGAGCGCCGCCTCGGAGACGTCGAGGCGCGCGGCCAGGAGGGCCGTCGTGATGCGCTCGCCCTTGGGATCCTCGAGCATCGCCGCGAGCGTCTGCAGGATCTGGGCCTTGCGCTCCCCGGTCTTCGCCATCGCGCTCCCCTTGGTTACCGCCGCCCGCCGAAAATGGAGCCAAGTACGCCTCGAATGATGCGCCGCCCCACCTCGCTGCCCATGGCACGCGCCGCGCTCTTCGCAGCCGCCTCCAGCGCTCCCTCGCGCGTGCGACCTTTCGCCCCGCCGCCTCCCGGAAGCCCGAGCGAATCGAGAATCCCGCCCAGCCCTCCCGATGCCGGCGCGCTCTCGCTGGTCTTCGCCTTTGCGCGCGCCTTGAGCTGTTCGTAGGCCGATTCCCGATCGACCGCCTTCTCATAGTGCCCGGCAACGAGCGAGCCGTCGATGACCTTGCGACGCTCATCGTCGGTCAGCGGGCCGAGGCGCGAGGCCGGGGGAATCACGAACGCGCGCTCGACGACAGTGGGTCGGCCCTTCTCGTCGAGGAACGACACCAGCGCCTCGCCCACGGCGAGCTCGCCGATCACTTTCTCCACGTCGAGCTTGGGGTTGGCGCGGAAAGTGGTCGCCGCCGCCTTCACGGCCTGCTGGTCGCGCGGCGTGAAGGCGCGCAGCGCGTGCTGCACGCGGTTGCCCAGCTGGCCCAGCACCGTTTCCGGCACGTCGAGGGGATTCTGGGTGACGAAGTACACGCCCACGCCCTTCGATCGGACCAGGCGCACGACCTGCTCGATGCGTTCGAGCAACTCCTTGGGGGCGTCATTGAAGAGCAGGTGCGCCTCGTCGAAGAAAAAAACGAGCTTGGGCTTCTCGGGGTCGCCAATCTCCGGCAGGTTCTCGAAGAGCTCCGAAAGCAGCCATAGCAGCATCGTGGAGTAGACACGCGGGCTGGACAGCAACTTGTCGGCCGCGAGGATGCTCACCACTCCCCGGCCGCCCTCGGTCTGCATCAGGTCGTCCAGGGAAAGCGCGGGTTCGCCGAAGAGCTTGTCGCCTCCCTGGGATTCGAGCGACAGGATGCCGCGCTGGATCGCGCCGATGCTCGCGGTGGAGATGTTGCCGTACTGCGTCCGGAACTGCGATGCGTTGTCGCCGGCGAATTGCAGGATGGCGCGCAGGTCCTTAAGATCCAGCAGCAGCATCCCGGCGTCGTCGGCGATCTTGAATACCGCCGCCAGCACGCCGCCCTGCGTCTCGTTCAGCTCGAGGACTCGCGCGAGCAGCAACGGCCCCATCTCGGAGATGGTGGAGCGCAGCGGGTGGCCCTTCGCGCCGAACACGTCCCAGAGCATCACCGGAGCGGCGCGATAGGCGAAGTCCTTCAGGTCCAGCAGCTTCACGCGCTCGGCAACCTTGGCGTTGCTGCCCCCCGCGGCGGCCATCCCGGCGAGATCGCCCTTCACGTCGGCCATGAAGACCGGTACGCCGATGGAGCTGAAGCGTTCCGCGAGCGTTTGCAGCGTCACGGTCTTGCCTGTGCCCGTGGCCCCGGTGATGAGGCCGTGTCGATTGGCCATCGCCGGAAGCACTGCCAGGTCGATCTTCGACTTCGCAACCAGCAGCGGTGAAAGCACGTTTTTCGCTCTGGAGAAGGGCGGGAGGCGAATGTTACCATTACGTTTTACCGCTCGCTTCGACATGGAAGCCGCGTCACCGAGACCCATATGGCGGGACACAGCAAGTGGGCGAACATCCAGCACCGCAAGGGTCGCCAGGACGCCAAGCGCGGCAAGATCTTCACGCGCCTCATCAAGGAAATCACGGTCGCGTCGCGGATGGGCGGCGCCGATCCCGCCATGAATCCGCGCCTGCGCCTTGCCGTCGACAAGGCGTATGAGAACAACATGCCGAAGGACAACGTCGAGCGCGCGATCAAGCGCGGCTCGGGCGATCTCGACGGCGTCGCCTACGAGGAGATCCGCTACGAGGGCTACGGCCTGCACGGCGCGGCCGTGATCGTCGACACGCTCACCGATAATCGCATCCGCACCGTGGCTGAGGTGCGCCATGCGTTTTCCAAGCACGGGGGCAACCTCGGCGCCGCGGGTTCGGTCGCTTTTCTCTTCAGGCATTGCGGCCAGCTGCTCTATGCGCCGGGCACCGACGAGAACAAGCTGATGGAAGCCGCGCTCGAGGCCGGCGCCGACGACGTGGTCAGCCACGACGACGGCTCGATCGAGGTGATTACCGAGCCCTACCGGTTCACCGAAATCAGGGCGGCGCTGGAGAAAGCGCGCTTCAAGGCGGAGCTCGCCGAGGTCACGATGAAGCCGGGCACGGAGACCGAGATGAGCGGCGAGGACGCGGCGAAGATGCAGAAGCTGCTCGACGCGCTCGAGGCCCTCGACGACGTCCAGGACGTCTACACCACCGCGGCGCTCGCGTGAGCCCGGCCAGTGCGATTCGGATCCTCGGCATCGACCCGGGCCTCGGCGTGACCGGCTATGGCGTGGTCGAGAAGCGGGGCGCGGCGCTCTCGTATGTGGCGAGCGGGCGAATCGTGTCCGACCCGAAGCAGGCGCTGTCGTTGCGCCTGCAGACGATCCTTGCCGGGCTGCGCGAGGTGATCGAGAGCTTCCATCCCGTCGAGGTCGCGGTCGAGCAGGTATTCGTGAATGTGAATCCCCAGTCCACACTCCTGCTCGGACAGGCGCGCGGCGCAGCGATCTGCGCCGCGGTGATCGCGCGGCTCCCGGTGGCCGAGTACACGGCGCTGCAGGTCAAGCAGTCGGTCGTCGGCCAGGGCCACGCCCGCAAGGAGCAGGTGCAGGAAATGGTGAAGCGCCTGCTCAAGCTCTCCGGGTTGCCCGGAACCGATGCCGCGGACGCGCTCGCCTGCGCGATCTGCCACGCGCACGGGGGTTTGGGCGCGATGCCCGCGCTCGGGCGGCGCGTGCGCGCCGGGAGAATCGGATGATCGGCCGCATCCAGGGCATCCTCGTCGAGAAGAACTTCCCCCAGGTGATCATTTCGTGCAATGGCGTGGGCTATGAGATCGACGTGCCGATGAGTACGTTTTATCCGCTCCCGCGCACTGGCGAGGAAGTCACGCTGCTCACGCATCTCGTGGTGCGCGAGGACGCGCATCTGCTTTACGGATTTGTCACTGCCGGCGAGCGCGCCGCCTTCCGCCAGCTTCTCAGGATCAGCGGCGTCGGCCCCAAGGTGGCCCTGTCGGTGCTCTCGGGCATGTCCGTCGATGATCTCTCCGCGGCGGTTTCGGCGGAGGATAGCCCGCGGCTCACGAAGATCCCGGGCATCGGGAAGAAGACCGCGGAACGCCTGGTTCTCGAGCTGCGCGACAAGCTGCCGAAGACCATCAGCGTGGTGCGCTCGGCCGACGCGGCGGCGGCCGGATCCGACGTGCTCAATGCGCTGCTGGCCCTTGGTTACAATGAGCGCGAGGCGGCGACGGCGGTGAAGCAGGTGCCGGCGGAGCTGCAGCTTCCCGACGCCATCCGCAATGCATTGAAGCACCTCTCCAAGCCGTGATCGAAGCCGACCGACTGATTGCGGGAGGCAAGGCCTCGCCCCAGGAGGAGGGCGAGGAGCGCGCCCTTCGCCCCAAGCACCTCGCCGAGTACGTGGGCCAGGCCAAGATCCGCGAGCAGCTCGGCATCTTCATCTCGGCTGCGCGCAACCGCAAGGAAGCCCTCGACCACGTGTTGCTCTTCGGGCCCCCGGGCCTGGGCAAGACCACGCTCGCGCATATCATCGCGCGCGAGATGGGCGTGAACCTGAAGCAGACCTCGGGCCCGGTGCTCGAGCGCGCCGGCGACCTCGCCGCGATCCTGACCAACCTCGAGCCCAACGACGTTCTCTTCATCGACGAGATCCACCGCCTTTCGCCCGTGGTCGAGGAAATTCTCTACCCCGCCCTCGAGGACTACCAGATCGACATCATGATCGGCGAGGGCCCGGGCGCACGCTCGGTGAAGCTCGACCTGCCGCCATTCACGCTGGTGGGCGCTACCACCCGCGCGGGCATGCTGACCAACCCGTTGCGCGACCGCTTCGGGATCGTGGCGCGGCTCGAGTTCTACAATCCGGAGGAACTCGAGCGCATCGTGCACCGCTCGGCCAAGCTGCTGGCGGTTCAGATCGAGGACCACGGCGCGCTCGAGATCGCGCGGCGCTCGCGCGGTACGCCGCGGATCGCCAACCGGCTGCTGCGTCGCGTGCGCGACTTCGCCGAAGTCAAGGCCGCGGGCATCGTCACCGAGGAGGTGGCCGACATGGCGCTGCGCATGCTCGACGTCGATGCAATGGGGCTCGACGTCATGGACCGGAAGCTGCTGGAGGCGGTGATCCACAAGTTCGGAGGCGGCCCGGTGGGTGTCGAGAACCTCGCCGCCGCAATCGGCGAGGAGCGCGATACCATCGAGGACGTGCTCGAGCCCTTCCTCATCCAGCAGGGATACCTGCAACGCACGCCGCGCGGGCGGCTGGCTACCGCGTCGGCTTATCGGCACTTCGGTCTCGCGCAGGAAGCCGAGCGGCGCGAAGGGGGACTGTTTCCGTGAGCCGGATCGTGATGAAGCCCACGTTGCAGCCGGAGCTCTTCGTGTACTCGTTTCCGGTCCGGATCTATTTCGAGAACACCGACGCGGGTGGTGTCGTTTATCACGGCGAATACCTCAAGTTCATGGAGCGTGCCCGCACCGAGTGGCTGCGCCACCTGGGATTCGACCACCAAGCGCTCGCACGCGACCACCGTATCGTCTTCGTGGTGACCGCGGCCACGATCGAATTCACCAAGCCCGCCCGGCTCGACGACACGCTCGCGGTGAGCGTGCGCCTGGAGTCCCTCGGCAAGGTGCGATGCGTTTTCGTGCAGGAGATCCGGCGCGACGACGAGGCGCTGGTGAAGGCGCGCATCACCGTCGCGTGCGTGGCCGGCGAGCACTTCAAGCCGGCCGAAATTCCCGAGGTCTTGCGCAAGAAGATGGAGGCGGCGCTGTGATCGTCAGCCACGATCTGACCATCGTCTCGATGATCATGAACGCGAGCATCGTCGTGAAGGTCGTCATGGCGATGCTGGTGCTCGCCTCGATGCTGTCGTGGACCTATATTTTCATGAAGCTCTTCGGCATTCACCGCGCGCGCCGCCAGACCGAGGAGTTCGAGCGCGAGTTCTGGGGCGGCTCCGACCTGGTCGGCCTCTACCAGCGCGCCGCGAGCGGGCGCTACGCGGCGGTGGGACTGGAGCGGATCTTCGAGGCGGGATTCAAGGAATTCCTCAAGCTGAAAGGTCGCCCGGGGTCGGATCTGTCGGCCCTGCTCGACGGCACGCGGCGAGCCATGAAGGCGACCTACCAGCGCGAGATGGACCTGCTCGAGTCGCACCTGTCGTTCCTCGCCACTGTGGGCTCGGTGAGCCCCTACATCGGCCTCTTCGGGACGGTGTGGGGAATCATGAACGCGTTCCGCGGATTGTCGAACGTGGCGCAGGCCACGCTTGCCCAGGTGGCGCCCGGGATCGCCGAGGCGCTGGTAGCCACCGCGATGGGGCTATTCGCGGCGATTCCCGCGGTGATCGCGTACAACCGCTTCAGCCACGACATCGACCGGCTCGCGAGCCGCTACGAGAGCTTCATGGAGGAGCTGCAGAACATTCTGCAGCGCCAGGCCCACCTCCCGGACCGCGACGCCGCCACCACCGTGGCGCAGCGGCCGCGATAGGGGCGCCCGCGCCTTGAAAGCGGCACGAAGCGCCGGCGCGCGAGCCTTCCCGTGAGGCGACCGCGCCGCGCGATGAGCGAGATCAACGTCGTGCCCTACATCGACGTGATGCTGGTGTTGCTGATCATCTTCATGGTGGCCGCGCCCCTCATCAATCCGGGCCAGATCGACCTGCCGGAGGCTGGGGCCAAGCTCAATCCGGCGGTGGCGCCGCTCGAGGTGCGGGTGCGCACGAGCGGAGATCTGTTCGTCGTCGACCGCACGCGTTCCGGCGATGAAATGCGCGTCGATCGACAGCGCCTCCTCGAGATCGTGCGCGACGCCCAGCGCGCCAATCCCGGGCAGGCGGTGGTGATCGCCGGCGATCGTAACGTGCGCTACGAGGAGGTGCTGCAGATCCTCGACCTCCTGCAGCGCAGCCAGGTCAAACGCGTGGGGCTCCTGGCCCGACCGTCGCCGTGAAGACCGAGGCGCAGGAGCCTGCCGCCCTCGAGAAGCGCGCGCAGCCCGGGCGCCTGCGATCGATCTTCCTCGCGGTCGCGGTGCACCTCGCCTTCTTTGCGCTCATCATCTTCGGCGTGAGCTGGCAGAGCAGCCCGACGCCCCCCATGCAGGCGGAGCTCTGGGACAAGCTGCCTCCGGCGCCTTCGAGATCGGCACCTTCAAGGCCCGAACCTCCGCTGCCGAAGCCCGATCCACCCCGCCCCGATCCCCCGAAGCCCGAGCCGCCTAAAAAGCCCGCAGACGTGAAGCCCGACCCGCCGAAGGCCGACCCGGCGATCGCGCTGCGCCGCGAGCGCGAGAAGCGCGAGAAGGACAAACGCGAGCGCGCGGATCAGCAGAAGCAGGACGAGGCGAAGAGGAAGCGCGAGCAGGAGGACAGCGCGAAGAAGAAACGCGAGCAGGAAGATGCCGAGAAGAAGAAGCGCGAGGACGACAAGCGCCGCGTGGAGGAGGAGCGCGTGCGCAAGGACGCCGAGCGCGCGCGCGAAGAGGCGACGAGCGCTCGCCAGAAGCTCATCGACGGATTCGTGGACAAGATTAAGGCTAGAATTCGAGGACGGGCCAACGTTCCGGACACCGTTTCCGGCAAGCCCAGCGTGCAAGTGCGCATCCGCATACTTCCGGGCGGCGAGGTTCTCGACATCGCCGTCACCCGATCGAGCGGCAACCGGGTGTACGACACGGCCATCGAAAGGGCCATTCGCAGCGCCTCTCCGTTGCCGGTTCCGGAGGCCAGCTCGGAACTTTTCCCTCAGTTCCGTGACCTTATCCTTAATATCGAGCACGAACGCTAGCTCATTCCCCCCATCCCATGAAGCGATCCATCCTTTTCCTCGGGGCACTGCTCCTCACGCTGGCGGCACGCGCCCAGCTGACCATCGACATCACCACCAGCGGAGGGCGGCAGATCCCGATTGCGGTGATGCCCATGGCGGGCGAGGGGAGCCAGCCGCAATCGGTGAGCGAGGTGGTGGGCGCCGATCTCGCGCGAACCGGCCTTTTCCGCCTGGTGAACACCGTCGGCATCAGCCCGGTGCCCACCGAGCCCTCGCAGGTGAACTTCGGCGACTGGACTGCGCGCAGCGCGGAGGCGCTGGTCATCGGCAAGGTCGAGGCGCAGGGCGAGGGGCGCGTCGAGGTGCGATTCCGCCTGTTCGACGTGCAGAAGCAGGCCCAGCTCGCAAGCTATTCGTACGTGGTCGCGCCCGCGCAGCTGCGTGCCACCGCCCACCGGATCGCGGACCTCGTCTACGAGCGGCTTACCGGCGACAAGGGCGTGTTCTCCACCAAAATCACCTATGTGGTCAAGCGCGCCGGCCGCTACGAGTTGCAGGTCGCCGACGCGGATGGCTTCAACGCGCAATCGGTGCTCGCATCGCAGGAGCCGATCATGTCGCCCTCGTGGTCGCCCGACGGCAGCCGGCTCGCCTACGTGTCGTTCGACCAGAAGAAGCCGGTGGTCGTGGTGCAGAACCTTGCGCAGGGTACGACGCGCTCGGTCGCCAACTTTCGGGGCAACAACAGCGCGCCGGCCTGGTCGCCGGACGGGCGCTTCCTCGCCGTGGCGCTGTCCAAGGACGGACTCACCCAGATCTATCGAATCCCGGCGACCGGCGGGGATGCCGAGCGCCTGACCGATTCGCCCGGCATCGATACCCAGCCCGCGTTCTCACCCGACGGCCAGTGGATCGCATTCACGTCGGATCGAGGCGGCTCGCCCCAGATCTACCGCATGCCGGCCGGCGGAGGACCCGCCCAGCGCATCACCTTCGAGGGGACCTACAACGTGGGCCCGCGCTTCAGCCCCGACGGCAAGGCCATTGCCTACGTCCAGCGCGACGGTGGGCGCTACCGCATTGCGACCATGGAGCTCGCCAATGGTCAGATCCAGGTGCTGACCGAGGGGGCCCTGGACGATTCGCCGAGCTTCGCGCCCAACGGTAAGATGATCCTCTACGAGGCCCAGTCGGGAGGGCGCGGCCAGCTCGCCGCCGTTTCCGGCGACGGGCGCGTGCGCCAGCGGCTCACGTCTGCCGCAGGCGACGTGCAGGATCCCGCCTGGGGCCCCATGCCCACCAACTGATTCGTTCTACCCGCAGCAACGTCGTTTCACCTCGGAACCACGGCTTTCATTTCGTAAGGAGATCCCCATGAAAAACGTCGCATTGATCCTCGTCGTCGCGGCCGCAATGGCCGGTTGTGCCAGCAAGGACGTCCGCGAGGACACGCCTGTCACCGACCGCTCCTCCGGCGTGACGCCCCCGATGGCGAGCACCTCGCCCGGCTCCACGACCAGCCCTCGCCAGCCGACCAGCGTGACCGGCGATCCGTTGCGCGATCCCAGCAACATCCTGTCCAAGCGCAGCGTGTACTTCGACTACGACTCCAACGCCGTGAAGGATGAATTCCGCGGCGTGGTGCAGGCGCACTCGCGCTACCTCGGCGACAAGCGGGACTCGCGCATTCGCATCGAGGGCAATTGCGACGAGCGCGGCAGCCGCGAGTACAACCTCGCCCTGGGCCAGCGGCGCGCCGAGGCGGTCAAGAAGGTAATGACCGTGCTGGGCGTCTCCGACGGCCGCATCGAGACCACCAGCTACGGCGAGGAAAAGCCGATGGCGACGGGTCAGAACGAGCAGGCGTGGGCGCAGAACCGCAGAGCCGACATCAAGTACGCGGGTGAATAAATCGGCGCTCGCCGCGGCCTGCGCGTTGCTCGCGCTCGCCGCGGCCGGACCGGCAAAGGCGGGCCTCTTCGATGACGACGAGGCCCGCCGGCGCATCGGGGCCTTGCGCCAGGAGCTCGCGCAGCAAGGCAAGGACAACGAGGTGCGCATCGCGCGCCTGGAAGAGCTGATCCGCAATATCGGCGTGGTTGAACTGGTGCGCCAGCTGGAGCAGATCAATGGCGAGATGGCCCGCCTGCGCGGCCAGCTCGAGGTGCTCGCGAACGAAAACCAGCAAGTCCAGAAGCGCCAACGCGATTTCTACCTCGATCTCGACTCGCGCCTGAAGCGCCTCGAGGGGGGTGCGTCGGCGGGCGCTCCGCCGCCAGCCGCCGCCGCCGCCCCGGATGTGACCGTAGCGGCGCCCCCGCCACCGGCTTCCCAGCCGCCGAAGGTCGCGAGCCGCGACGACCAGGCGCGCGAGGTGCGCGCCTATGACGCGGCATCGAATCTCTTCCGGCGAAACGACTTCCCCTCGGCGATCGACGCCTTCCGAGCGTTCGTGAAGGACTATCCGGCGAGTCCGCTCGCGGCCAACGCCGGCTACTGGATTGGCATCAGCTACGCGAACCTCAAGGACTACCGCAACGCGCTTGCGGCGCAGCAGGAGATCCTCTCGCGCCATCCGCAGTCGGCGAAGGCGCCCGATGCGCTGCTCGCCATTGCCGCGATCCAGGTGGAGCAAGGCGATCCTGGAAGCGCCCGCAACACGCTCGAGGACATCATCGCGCGCTATCCGGGCTCGGAAGCCGCAGGCAAGGCGCGTACGCGGCTCGCGTCTCTGCGGCGCTAAGCCACCGCGCTCGCGTGAAATCCGCCGTCGTCCTGGTCTCCGGGGGGCTGGATTCGGCCACGGTTCTCGCCATGGCGGTCGCGGCCGGTTGGCGCTGCCATGCGCTCTCGGTGGATTACGGCCAGCGCCATCGCTCGGAGCTGGCCGCCGGCGCGCAAGTCGCGCGCTCGCTGGGCGCGGTCGAGCATCGCATCGCGTGCATCGATTTGGGAGTCTTCGGGGGCAGCGCCCTGACCGACGCCTCGATCGCCGTCCCGACCCGGCCCTCGAGCGGCATCCCCGTCACCTACGTCCCCGCGCGCAACACCGTTTTCCTCGCGCTTGCACTCGCCCATGCGGAGGTGACCCAGTCGGACGCGATCTTCACCGGAGCCAACGCGGTCGACTATTCGGGGTACCCCGATTGCCGGCCCGAATTTTTCGCGGCCTTCGAACGCCTCGCCAACCTCGCCACCAAGCGGGCTGTGGAAGGCGCGCCGGTGAGCATCGAGTCGCCCATCCTGAAGCTGTCCAAGGCCGAAATCGTGCGCCAAGGCCACGACCTCGGAGTCGATTTCGCGCTCACGGTATCGTGCTACAACGCCGACTCGGGGGGGCGAGCTTGTGCCTGCTGCGACGCGTGCCGGATCCGTCGCGACGGATTCGAGGGCGCCGCCATCCCCGACCCCACGCGCTACCAGCCCGGCTAAGATAGCGGTCTTTCGGGAGGCACCACTTGGGCAGTGCATCGAACCTCGGCGCCGTCGTCGCGTGGGGTGGATTCATCCTCGGATTCATCTTCGGCGCGGTGGCCAACCGCACCAATTTCTGCACCATGGGCGCGGTCTCCGATGTCGTGAACATGGGCAGCTGGGGGCGAATGCGGATGTGGCTCCCGGCGATCGCCATCGCCATTCTCGGCACCCACGCGCTGCAGCTTGCAGGTCAGATCGACCTGTCGAAATCGTTCTACGTGCGGCCCAACTTCACCTGGCTCGCGTACATCGTGGGCGGCCTGTTGTTCGGCGTCGGCATGACGCTCGGATCCGGTTGCGGAAGCAAGACGCTGGTGCGGCTGGGCGCGGGCAGGGTTGTGTCCCGGGAAGTGGTGTAGAAGTTCAGCGTGAGATCGGGCTTTCCGCTGGCTGCCTCATTCAGGCCGCCGCGATCGCGGGCAGCCTGAGCGAAGGATTGTCGCTCATCGGCGCGAGCGATT